>JAZQYJ010000108.1:0-68176 GCA_045633465.1 Alistipes sp. | reverse complement strand
TAAGCTCGGTTACACCAGCACCCTCGTTCTCGATCTCGATGTTTGGACCGAGATCCTCGGTTGAGTCTGCGACGCACGAAAATGCGAACATCGCTACCGCAACCGCCATGAAAATTTTTGTTAAATTTTTCATCGTTTTTTTGGTTTTAGTTGAACTTTAAGTTAATAAAATGTGTTTATGTAAATCTGTTATTTCCGTTCTTGTAACTTGCTGAGAGTCAATGTGTTAAACCTCAAAATCCCCCCCCCCGATTTCTCGGGGGAGGGATTTTGCCCATTTCAAGCCATAATACAATTACAAAGGTAGTAAAAAATAACTATTTTGCAAAAAAAAGTGATAAAAAAACAAATAAAAAGCCGAATCACTGTTGTAGTGATTCGGCTTTTTATCTCAGAGGTTTAAGTTCTACTCCTCCTCGCGACGGTGCAACTGCTCTACATAGATAGCGTGAGCCATCTTGTCGCGCTTTGCAATCGAAGGCTTAGTGAAGTACTGACGAGCACGGAGCTCCTTCAAAACACCTGTACGCTCGTACTTACGCTTAAACTTTTTGAGAGCGCGCTCGATGTTCTCGCCCTCCTTAACTGGCATGATAATCATAATTATTCTCTGTTTTTTTATTGTTTGTATTCTGTTTGCTTATGGCTGACCTTTAACGCCTTACAGCCATTGGCGTTTTCCGAATTTTAGCTAATCGAACTTCTGCGGTGTAGTACCAAAAAGAAGATAGGGTGCAATGGCTCGCGCCTGCTCCTCGGTGAATATGTCGTCACGCTGCATCTCCTCGATACTATTCCAACCTCCTTTCGATTCCCTTGTTTCTAAAATTAGTTTTGCCGCCCGTTTGCTCATATACGGATGAGCCGAAAATTCAGACGCGGGTGCAAAGTTAATATCTATTTTTGAAATTTTGCAACTATCGCAATAAATTTGTTCAGAAATTCGCTCAAAATTTTCGATTGTAACGCATTTTAGTTCCGAGATTTGCTCTTTTCGCACGAAACCGCCCAACAATTTGCGATATTGCATCACCGCAACAACGGTTTTTGCGCCTATGCCTCGCACCTTGCGGAGCGTTGCCGAGTCGGCAGTGTTTATCTCGATGAGCCCCTCGTGAGGGTCGCGAACGCTCAAAATCACAAAGTGTGCCAACGAGTCCGCCATCTCCTCACTCACGGCGTAACAGTCGCGCAGTTCGTTTATCGAGAAGATGCCTTTGCCACGGTTGCGATACTCTATCAATGCTTCGGCTTGGCGAGTCGAAAATCCTATAAGGCGCAGATACTCAACGCCGACCGTATCAATCGCAAACTTCTCGAATGGACGGGGCGAAAAGCGTGATGGGCGACTATGATATAGCGAGTCGTTGAGTTGCTTTGAGGGCTTTGTGGCATACTTTGTACCAATCTTTATATACGGGCGCACGCGCGCGAACATCTCATCGGTTACGCCATAACAAAGTGCCAACTCCTCGGCAATGCCGAATACCTTGCCTGCGGTGCGGTACTTCACGATACCTACGGCGGTACGCTTGTCGAAGCCGAGCAATAGCAACTCGTCGTATGTTACAGTGTTGGGGTCGAAGAGGAAGAGTGTGTCGCGCTTTTCGAGCGTTGTATCCTCATATTTTTCAGCAAGCATCAACCCCTTGCGAGGAGTTGCAAAATAGGCAATAAGCGCAATGACGACAATAATCGCCATGATATAGATAATACCTCGTATATTCTGTTTGCTGAACATTTGCGGTTAGTTGTGCCACTCGGCACCCTCCGAGAGTTTGAGTGCGTTGTAATGTTCCGATGGCGAAGTGATAAACTCGCCTATGCCGTAGTCGCTCCACCTCTTATCGACCAAAGCGATTGTCGCCTCGTCAGCTGTAACGATATTTGGCCAACGCAGAGGGTTTTTGCTATTTGCCTTTGAGCGTTTTGGGCGGGCATCAATAGTGAGTGTTGAGCCGTGCAAAACGAAATCTCGTGAAGGCTCCGTGTTTGCTGCTCCGAGCCATAGCAACTCGTTAGGTGTGAGATTTTCAGCCCGCTTGTCGAAGATGGCGATAAAGTTGCAATCGGAAACCTTTGCCACTTCCGAGAGGTCGATTTCGAGGTCGTTATCGACAAATAGCAGAAGTGCGCTCCACTCTTTGAGCAGAGTCGTCTTTGCCTCAACTCCTTCGGGCAATAGTTCGCTATTGAATGTCGTCTTCTGATCTCGCTCTGCGACATTTGTCAGGTCGAGTGCTACCTTACCTCCAAAGCCGCAAGTGGCGGTGGCGTGGTCAAGAACATCGTATATACCCTCGCTGCGGATAAGCGATGTGCATAGGTCGCAGTTGCGCATCAACCTTGCCATCTCCTCGGTCGAACGAATATTTGTTGTGGCAGGTGCGAGCAGCAGATATTTATTGAACATCATCTGCCCTGCGCCCCACAAGCCAAGTGTCACCTTCGAAGCCTGACGCTCGTAGAGTTGTCGCATCGAGATAATCGTGATGTTGTGTTGTGTACCTGCTGACGGCATATACATATCCTCCACCTCGGGTTGCATCACAAGGCGTATTGGCGCGAGGAAAATGCGTTCGGTAGCCATTGCGATATAGGCATCTTCTTGTGGTGGAATTCCTACGATTGTTGCAGGATAGATTGCATCTCGGCGATGTGTTATGGCGGTAATATGGAATTTCGGATAGTAGTCTGTCAGCGAGTAGAAGCCCGTGTGGTCGCCGAAATCGCCCTCCAAAACCTTCTCCTCGGCGGTATCGACATAACCCTCAATCACAAAGTCGCAATCTTCTGGAACATAGATGTCGTTAGTGATGCACTTGACGAGTCGCACAGGCTTACCGCGTAGCAGACCTGCCAACAAGTATTCGTCAATATTGTCAGGTACGGGGGCTGTTGCCGAGTAGGCATATACGGGGTCGCCACCGATTGCTACCGATACGGGCATTCTTCTGCCCTGTGTCTTATATCCTTCGTAGTGGCGTGCGCCGGTCTTATGGCGGTGCCAATGCATACCCGTGGTGTGGTCATCGAATACCTGCATACGATACATTCCAACATTGCGAATACCCGTTACGGGGTCCGCTGTATGTACCATAGGAAGCGTCACGAAACGCCCACCATCGTGTGGCCAGCACTTCAAAATTGGTAACAGCGATAATTTCGCATCCTCGCCTTCGAGGATAACCTGCTGACACGCTCCGCGCCCCTTCTTCTTGCGAGGAAACCACTTTGACGCCTCGCCCAAGAGAGGGAGAAGTCGCAACTTATCGACCAAATTCTCCTTTGGCGATGTTACCGTGCCTATAAGTTTGTCAAATCGCTCCGAGATATCTTCGAGTCGCTCCACGCCGAGTGCCATAGCCATTCTGCGTTCCGAGCCATAGAGGTTGGTCAGAACGGGGAACTCTTTGTCGGTATTCTCAAAGAGGAGAGCCTTGCCACCACCTTCGGTTTTGACCATACGGTCGGTGATTTCGGCAATCTCCAACTCGGAAGATACCGGGGTGTTGATGCGAATCAACTCCCCAGCCTCTTCGAGTACGCCAATAAAATCTCTAAGCGACTTGTACATATTATTTTATTCGAAATTACTTCTGCTCAGCCTTTGCTGCTGCAATACGCTCCTCGAACATCTTCTTCTCCTTGCCCATAGCCAAGAAGCAGATGACGGTAGCGATAACGCTCGCTGCAAAGAAGCCTACGAAGGTTAAGTTCCAACCGCCACTCTCTACGATACGGCCAAATGCAATCTTCGAGAGGAAGGCATCGCCCACCAAGTAACCGAGCAAGCCCATAAATCCTGCGGCTGTACCTGCGGCATTCTTCGGAACTACGGCGATAGCCTGAATCGAAATCATTGCCACAGGACCATATACTGCAAAACCGGTGATAATGAGTGCTGCAACAACCACCGAGATATACTCAACACCCAAAATTGTAGCAATAGCACCTGCCTGCCAATACACGAATGCGCCAATAGCGGTAACTGCCATACAGATAACATTTACCGGAGCACAACGACCCTGGAAGAACTTAGATGAGAGCCAACCCGCAATCAAAGTACCAGGTATTGCTGCCAACATATGGTAGGCATAGAGGTCTTTGCTTACTGCCTTGGCAATGCCGTGAGCCTCCTGCAAGTAGATTGGCAACCAATCCGAAATACCGTTACGAACAAGATATACGAGGATGTTGGCAAAGCCGATAAACCACAACATCTTGTTTTTGAGGACATAATCTATGAAGAGAGTCTTGAACGGAATCTTATCCTCCTCGCCTTTCTTTGCCTTTGCACCCGAGAAGTCGTTGCGATACTTGTCGATAGCGGGCAAACCGCACGACTCGGGTGTATCGCGAATGAATAACCAGCATATAATAGCAACGCCGAGTGCTGCAATCGAAGGAATGATAAACGCCTCGCGCCAAGCATCCTCTGCACCATAGCCGAGTGCTACAATAAGGCTGCCACCTCCGATGGTTGCCAACCAAGCCAAGCCCGAGCTACCGATGTTGTGGGCTGTGTTCCAAATCGACATCTTGAACGAACGCTCGTTGGTCGAGAACCAATGCGACATCACACGGCCGCATGGAGGCCAACCCATACCTGAGAACCAACCTGTCAAACAGGTCAAGCCAAAGAGTATGGCAGTCGTAACACCGCTATCCTTTGGATAAGGGATAAAACCTGCGGCAATCATAATGAGTGCCGAGATAATAAGACCAAAGGTCAAGAATTTGCGTGCGTCTGAACGGTCAGAAAGACCACCCATCAAAAACTTACTAACTGCGTAAGCGATAGGCAAGCCCGCCATAGCATCACCCACACCGCTGGTGTCGAGCAATCCGAGCTTAATCATATCCGCACCTGCGAATGAAAGGTTCTTTCGTACAAGGTAGTAGGCTGCGTAACCCAAATAGATGCCGATAAATACTTTGAGTCGCATCCACTTGTACTCCTTGTCAATCTTCTCTTGTGGCAATAACGGCTTATGAGCCGGTGGTGCCATGAAATCTAAAAATGCCATCTGTTTTTTTTATAGTTTGGTTAATATTATAATTTTCGGTTTGATTTTATAGCAGCGTCTTGATAACGCCCTCTAATGCATCGAGGCGAATCATATTTGGACCATCGCTCAAAGCCTTTTCTGGCGTAGGATGTGTCTCGAAGAAGTAGCCGTTTGCACCAAAAGCCTTTGCTGCTAACGCCATAGCCGGAACATACTCGCTGTTGCCCTCCGATTTGCCATTGCCGGCTCCCGGGCGTTGAACGGCGTGAGTGCAATCCATAATTACACGCGAAGCAAATTTCTGCATTGTAGGGATGTTGCGGAAATCGACAGCCAAGTCGTTGTAGCCGATGATGTTTCCACGCTCGGTGAGCCACACCTCGCTTGCGCCCGACCTCTCCGCCTTCTCGTACGGATATTGCATATCCATACCCGACATAAATGGAGCCTTCTTGATGTTTACGATGCGTCCCGTATTTGCCGCAGCAACAACAAGGTCGGTCTGTCGGCATAGAAATGCCGGAATCTGCAATACATCTATAATCTCACTTGCAGGTTGCGCCTGCCACGCCTCGTGGATGTCGGTGGAGAGTCGTAAGCCCCACTTCTCTTTCACATCGGCTAACATCTGCAAACCCCTCTCCAAGCCTACGCTACGATAGGAGTTTATGGATGTACGATTTGCCTTGTCGAACGATGCCTTGAATATGATGTCTACTCCAAGATTGCGATTTATTTCGCAAATCTTCGATGCCACCTCATCGAGCAACTCGGCTGATTCTATCGAACAAGGACCTGCAATAAAAATTGGCTTCATATAGTTCGTGTTGTTTTACTCTATTTGGAATTATAATTTTCTATCCTTGATGTATCTCTCTGCTCGCTCCAAATCCTCGGGGGTGTCGATGCCTACGGTTTCGATGTCGGTTATGCCCATGCCGATTTTGTAGCCACTCTCCAACCATCGCAACTGCTCCAACATCTCCAACTTTTCGAGCGGAGTTTGTGGTAACGAGGTTATCTCTTTGAGTACCTTGGTGCGGAAGGCATACATACCCAAATGCTTGTAGAAGGTGTGACGCTTCAACCATTCGCTACGCTCTACGCCTCGGATATATGGAATTACCGAGCGAGAGAAGTAGAGAGCATGACCTGATTCGTCAATCACCACTTTTGGCGAATTGGGATTTTCGAGAGCCTCCAAACCACCCTCTTCGCTGAAAGGTACGGCAAGAGTTACAATGTCGGTATCGTCGCTCTCAAAGCCATTTTTTAGCAACTCGATATGTTCCTTGTGTGTGAATGGCTCATCGCCCTGAATGTTTATCACAATATCGGCATCATAACCTATCTTATCCAACGCCTCGCTGCAGCGGTCTGTGCCACAACGATGCTCCGACGAGGTCATCACCACATTTCCACCAAAAGCTTTCACTGCGTTGTAGATGCGCTCGTCGTCAGTTGCGACATAGGTCATCTCCACGCACTCTGCCACTCGCTTATAGACATGCTGAATAATTGGCTTGCCATCCAACAGAACAAGCGGTTTTGCCGGAAAACGAGTACTCGCATAACGAGCAGGGATGATAGCCAAAAACTTCATATCCATACTACTTTTCGAGTGCGAGTTCCAATACTTGCTCGTTCGAGCGTACATAGTGGAAGGTCAAGCCCTCGATATACTCTTTGGTTATCTCCTCTACATCCTTGCGATTCTCCTCAGGCAAGAGAATAGTGTGAATTCCGGCGCGTTTTGCTGCCAAAATCTTCTCTTTTACGCCACCAATAGGAAGTACTCGACCACGCAACGATGTTTCGCCTGTCATGGCGATACGCTCCTTGACCTTGCGACCTGTGTAGGTCGAAACAATCGAGGTTATCATCGTGATACCTGCCGAAGGACCGTCCTTTGGTACTGCGCCCTCAGGTACATGTATGTTGAGGTCGTGCTTCTCGAACATCTTAGGGTTGATGCCCAACTCCTTGTGGTGTGCCATAACCCACTCGTAAGCAATGGTTGCCGATTCCTTCATTACATCGCCCAAATTTCCGGTGAGCGAAAGTTTGCCTTTGCCCGGTGTGAGAATGCTCTCGATATAGAGAATATCGCCACCAACCTGTGTCCAAGCTAAGCCGGTAACTACACCTACCATATCCTTGATTTCGTACTCGTCGTTGCGGAACTTTGGCTTGCCCAACACCTTCTCCACCTGCTCGGCAGAGAACGAAGGCGAGAACTCCTCTTCGAAGGCAATCTCCTTGGCACGCGAACGAGCCAACTTCGCCAAGTGTTTATCCAACGAGCGAACACCCGACTCACGAGTGTAGTCCGAGATAATCTTCTCCACAATATTGCGCTCCACAACCATCTGCTCCTCCTTCAATCCGTGTGCTTCGCACTGCTTGCGGATGAGGTGCTTCTCAGCAATCTCAATCTTATCTTCGAGGATGTAGCCAGGGATATTTATCAACTCCATACGGTCGCGGAGGGCGGGGTTTACTGCACCAATGTCGTTTGCCGTAGCGATAAAGAGCACCTTCGAGAGGTCGTACTCCGTATCGAGATAGTTATCGTGGAATGTGGTATTCTGCTCTGGGTCCAACACCTCCAACAACGCCGACGATGGGTCGCCGTGGTTGCTCACGGTAATCTTATCCACCTCATCGAGGATAATTACAGGGTTAGATGAACCAGTGCGCTTGATTGTTTCGATAATTCGACCAGGCATAGCACCGATATATGTGCGACGGTGTCCGCGAATCTCCGCCTCGTCGTGCAAACCACCCAAGGCGATACGGCCAAACTTGCGACCAAGAGCCGTAGCTACCGACTTGCCGAGCGAGGTCTTACCAACTCCCGGAGGACCATACAAGCAGAGTATTGGCGACTTCAAATCGCCCTTCAACTTGATTACTGCCAAGTGCTCCAAGATGCGGTCCTTGACCTCGTCCAATCCGAAGTGGTCTGCATCGAGTTGCTCACGAGCGCACTTCAAATCGAGGTTATCCTCCGTAAATTCGTTCCAAGGCAGATCGACCATCAACTGCAAGTATGTCATCTGCACCGAGTACTCTGCCACGGCAGGGTTTAGTCGCTCCATTTTCGAGAGTTCCTTCTCGAACATATCGGCAGTCGCCTTGTTCCACTTCTTCTTTGAAGCGGCCTCGCGCAGACGAGCAATGTCGCCATCTTCGTCATCACCCAACTCCTGCTGAATGGTGCGCATCTGCTGCTGCAAGTAGTAGTCGCGCTGCTGCTTGTCGATCTCCTGCTTTACCTTGCTCTGAATATCTTGCTTTATTTCGAGCAACTGCTGCTCACGAATAAGTATTTCAAGCAACTTGCGCGAACGAGCCAATAGACCCGGTGCTTCGAGCAGCGCCTGACGATCATCGTCTGAAAATTCGAGGTTCGAGCAGATGAAATTGACAATTCCTCGGCGTGAGTCGATATTCTTGATGGCAAACGAAGCCTCCTTCGGCATCGTAGGCGATGTGTTTATAATGTTGAGTGCAACATCCTTGATTGACTCGATAAGTGCATCGAACTCCACGCTGTTCTTCTCGGGTGCGGAGTCGAGCAGAGGGGTAACCTTAGCTTTGAAGAATGGCTCGGTCGAGATATATTCGCCCACCTCAATCTTCTCCAATCCCGAGAGGATAACCGTGAGGTTTCCGTTCGGCATTTCGAGAATCTTCAAGATGCGAGCAGCCGTACCTATGCGGTACATATCGTCGGGCGTAGGAGTTTCAATCTCGGCATTCTTCTGCAATACAGCGCCAAGCAATCCTCCCTCTGCCTGTACGGCACGAACAAGAGCGATGCTCTTTTCGCGACCTACGGTAATAGGGGTAATTGCACCCGGAAAAAGCACCGAGCTGCGTAAAGTCAGTATCGGCAACACCTCTGGAAGCTGTACCTCCTCTACAATATCGTCATCTCCGCCTGTAATAATCGGAATGACCTGATGTTTCTGATCTGTAATCTCGGGCGAAAGCCCCAAATCATCAATAATTGTAATCTCGTTATTATCTTTCTTTCCCATAATCTCTGATGCTGTTTGTGCGCATTATTGCGCTCGTGTGCGTGCATACACGCAGATTATCTGCAAAGATAGTGCTTTTTTTGAGAAAGTTGCATTATGTATTCTCTTTTTTTGCTATATTTGTGTTGAACTTAAACAAATGATAAGTGTATGAAAAGATTTTTGTTGTTGGTTGTACTATGTGTATTGGCAGTGGCCGGTGTCTGGATTTTTGTCAATTTGCCAAAAAGTGAAAAGGGTAAAGTAATCGAGGCTATCGAGACTCGACGCAGCGTTCGTGCCTATAAAGATACCCCTGTTGAGCGAGAAAAGTTGCAACTTCTCGCCGAGTGTGGAGTATGGGCCCCGAGTGCAATGGGACAGCAGGAGTGGGAGCTTCGCATTGTCGATTCGAAGGAGTGGATAGATGGCGCAACAGCCACATATTTGAAGGCGGTCGAGGGTACGGATAAGGCCAAATATATGCTTACTCCGACCTTCAAAAATATCTTTCGAAATGGCTCTGCCGTAATCTTTGTGGCAGCGCCTGACGGACTCTTCTCGGGCGAAAATATTGGTTGCTTGGCACAGAATATTATGCTGGCAGCCACCGAGTTAGGCTTGGGTACATGCTTCCTTGGCAGTGTGCAGATTATGTTCGCAGAGCCAGCTATGTCGGAGTGGTTGCAAACGCTCGGCTTTTCGGAGGGTTACAAGTTGCGATATGCTTTGTCGGTAGGATATCCCGACGAGTCGCCAGAGGCAACACCAAGAGATTTGTCGAAGATTAAATTTGTGGAGTAGAATACAACCTCTAACAAAAGGGCGTATCCAAAAACTTGCTGGATACGCCCTCTGTTTTTTAATCTCTTTACAATCGACTATCCCAGATAGGTTAAAGCTGGGAATAGCTGCTGCATTTGTGCGAGGATTGTCTCGTGAGTAGCACTCTCGTGCAAGATGAGAATGATGTTGTTGTCGCCGGCAATGCTACCGATGATATCGCGGCTCTTGCGACTATCGATAATTACTGATATGGCACTTGCATAGCCCGATTTGGTGGATATTACCGCAATGTTATGTGAGAAGCGGATATCGAGTACAGCATCTCCAAGATTTGCTGTATTGGTAATAATTTCGGTGCCAAGTTTTTCGCTTAAAACATAGATGTAGCCCTTGTCCGGGTGTGGCATTTTTGAGATGTTTATCTCTTTGAAATCGCGCGACAAAGTGCTTTGTGTTGCGTGAATTCCATGCTCGGCAAGTCGCTTAATTAGCTCTTCTTGCGAGCTGATAAGTTCCTCGCCAATAACTCGTTTGATAAGATTTAGTCGTTCTGTTTTGTTTCTCATGGGTTAATTGTGTTTGCTGATTTGTGTAGGCAAAGATAGGAAAATATTTGTATATTGTGCAATAAAATGCAAGAAAAATAATACAAATATCTTTTTGTCGCTTGCGGGTAGAGTCAATAATTACACCTTTTTGTAGACAAGTCTATTTTCTTCGCGGAATTGACGAGGGGTGGAGCCCTCGATTTTTCGGAATATTGTTGAGAATTGTCCTACGCTCTCAAATCCAAGCAGATATGCAATCTCTGTGATGGTATGATTTTCCGCCATAAGCATCTCTTTGGCTCGGCTCATCAAGAGTCGGGCGATATATTGTGCTGGCGATATGCCCGTTATGCGTTTGAATGATTGACGGAACCACGAATAACCAACTCCAAGGCTTGCCGCAATATCTTCGGCATGTAGGGTGTGGTGGGCTCTCTCTCGCATAAGTTGTCTGGCCTCGTTGATGACATCTTCGGCATGGGTTGAACCATCTCCGTTGCGTTTGCTTTTATAGAGAATATGCCCCAACATGTGCGTTACAATACCGGCAAGCAGTTGTTGGCAACCTATTCTCTCTTTCTCTGCAACGCGAATGGCGTCGCGGTAGAGCGATATGAGCGTGTTGCTTAATCCTATCTTTATGAGAGCCTCCTTGCGAGAGAAAAATCCGGCAGAGGTTCTATTGTCCATCACTTCGCCCTTGAAGCCAATCCAATATTCCCGCCAACCGAGTTGTTTTTCGGGGTAGTAGTAGTGTCGCTCGCCAGGGAATAGTAATATTACTGTTCCGCTTTCAATGCGTTGTCTTTCAATGGATTCCGATTCGAAGAAGCCACTGCCTTCGGCAATGTACACAATCTGATATTCGTCTAATATGCGCCCGTTGTGAGTCTTGAAATTATAGTCCGAAGGGTGCTGCATTGCTGGGTAGGAGGCATTAGGTTCGATTGACTGTGCGCCAACGGTTGTGGTTGCCAATCCCCAACTATCGTCATTGGGTCCGATAGTCAAATATTTCAGTGAATTTCCATCTATTACTTTCATCTCTTGTCAATTTTGAAACATTTAATATCATTTTTGATATTCAAAGTTAGTAAATCTATTGTTAAATTTGCAAAAAATAATATAAAAAAAGTGTAAAATATGAAGATTTATAACTTTTTAGCCTTTGATTTGGGCGCAACAAGCGGTCGTTCGGTTATAGGAACGCTTAAAGATGGCAGAATTGAAATACGAGAACTCACTCGTTTTCCAAATGGAATTGTGGAGTTGCACGGAAAGTTCTACTGGAATTTGCTCGGTCTGTATGAGCACCTGAAAGAGGGTCTTGTGGCGTGTTCTCGCGAGGGAATTACACCTGATTCTATCGGTGTAGATACATGGGGTGTAGATGTGGTGCCTATCGGCAAAGATGGCTCTATTCTTGGTATGCCACGCGCCTATCGCGACCCATATACAGACGGCGCACAGGAGAAGTTCTTTGAGATAGTTCCTCGCGAAGAGGTCTACGATAAAACGGGTATTCAGTTTATGAACTTTAATACCTTGTTCCAGATTTTCTCAGCAGTAAAGGAGGGTTACGCTCCGATTGTTGAGGCGCATCGTCTGCTCTTCATTCCGGATGCCTTGTCGTATATGCTTACGGGTAAGGAGATTTGCGAATATACCATCGCTTCTACCTCGCAGATTTTGAACCCACGCACCTCGAAGTTGGAGGAGTCGCTTTTGAAGGCGGCCGGTGTCGATGCCGATATCTTCCCTGAGATTAAACTTCCTGGTTGTGTGATTGGATCGCTGACCGATGCTCTTGCCGAGGAGACACGCATTGGAAAGGTTGATGTTGTGGCAGTTGCAGGACACGATACCGCATCGGCTGTGGCGGCAGTACCGGCAGAGAATGAGAAGTTTGCATACCTCTCTTCGGGAACTTGGTCGTTGATGGGTATCGAGACCAAGGAGCCAATTATCAATGAGGAGTCGTTCCGCTACAACTTTACGAACGAAGGCGGAGTGGATGGTACAACACGCTTCTTGAAGAATATCTGCGGTATGTGGATATTGGAGCAGTGCCGCAAGGAGTGGGAGCGAGTAGGTAAGAATTACTCCTATCCTGAGATTGTGGAGATGGCACACTCGGCAGAGCCATTTGTTTCGTTTATCAACCCAGACGATGCATCGTTTGCGAACCCTCAGTCTATGTTGAAGGCTATCGAGGCGTTCTGCTTACGCACAGGACAGGTTGCTCCGCAAAATGACACACAGATTATCCGCACTATATTCGAGAGCTTGGCTTTGCGATATCGCGAGGTGTTGGAGATATTGGAGGGTGTAGCACCATTCGAGATAGATGTACTCCACATTATCGGCGGAGGCTCGAAGAACAAGTTGCTCAACCAGTTCACTGCTAACGCTATTGGTAAGCGTGTTTTGGCAGGCCCGTCGGAGGCTACTGCAATCGGAAATATCATGATGCAGGCTGTGGGCGCAGGCGCCGTGTCGTCGTTGGCAGAGGCTCGCACGATAATTCGCGCATCGATTGAGACCGAAGAGTTCCTTCCACAAGAGCGTGAGGCTTGGGAGAAGGCGTACGAGCGATTTAAGAATTTGAAATAAGAACAAAACAAAGAATTCATATTGTATAACCTAAAAAACGAAAAAAATTATGAATGAAGCAAAAATCAAACAGGCTTATGACATCGCGGTTGAGCGTTATGCTGAATTTGGTATCGATGTAGAGAAGGTGCTCGAAAAGTTGCACAAGGTAGAGATTTCGATGCACTGCTGGCAGGCAGACGATGTAAATGGTTTTGAGGCAGCCGGTGACTTGACAGGTGGTATCCAGACCACAGGTAACTATCCGGGCAAGGCTCGTAATATCGAGGAGTTGCGTGCCGATATCTTGAAGGCTAAGTCGCTTATCCCTGGTAACCAGCGTTTGAACTTGCACGAGATTTATGGCGACTTTGGTGGTCAGTTCGTTGACCGTGACCAGGTAGAGCCAAAGCACTTCGAGAGCTGGATTCAGTGGGGTTTGGAGCACGGTATGAAGCTCGACTTCAACTCGACATCTTTCTCGCACGCAAAGTCGGGTGATTTGTCGTTGTCTAACCCTAATCCTGAGATTCGTAACTTCTGGATTGAGCATACAAAGCGTTGCCGTGCAGTAGCAGAGGAGATGGGACGCCGTCAGGGTGACCCTTGTATTATGAACTTGTGGGTACACGATGGTAGCAAGGATATCACCGTAAATCGTATGAAGTATCGTGAGTTGTTGAAGGACTCGCTCGACCAGATTTTCGCAACCAAGTATGATAATATGAAGGATTGCATCGAGTCGAAGGTATTCGGTATCGGTTTGGAGAGCTACACCGTAGGTTCTAACGACTTCTACATTGGCTATGGTGCTCAAAACAACAAGATGATCACTCTCGATACAGGTCACTTCCACCCAACAGAGAGCGTAGCAGACAAACTCTCGTCGTTGCTCCTCTATGTTCCTGAGGTTATGCTCCATGTTAGCCGCCCTGTACGTTGGGATTCGGACCATGTAACGATTATGAACGACGACACCCTCGACTTGATGCACGAGATTGTTCGTTGCGACGCACTCGACAAGGTACATATCGGTCTTGACTACTTCGATGCTTCGATCAACCGCCTTGGTGCTTATATCGTTGGTACCCGTGCAACACAGAAGTGCTTGTTGCGTGCATTGTTGGAGCCACTTGCACAGCTTCGTGAGTACGAGGCAAATGGTCAGCTCTTTGAGCGTTTGGCTCTCTTGGAGGAGGCTAAGAACTTGCCTTGGAATGCAGTTTGGGATATGTACTGCTTGCGTAACAATGTCCCTGTTGGCGAGGCATTTATTGCTGATGTACAGAAGTACGAGCAGGAAGTAACATCAAAGCGTAACTAAAAAATAAGGAGGATAAATTATGTATCGTATAGTTCTTAATGAGACATCATATTTTGGTGCAGGTTGCCGTTCAGTAATTGCTGACGAGGTGGCAAAGCGTGGTTTTAAGAAGGCGTTCTTCGTAACCGATAAAGACCTTATTAAGTTCGGTGTTGCCGAGAAGATTGAGGAGGTTTTGAAGGGAGCAAATATCCCATACGAGATTTATAGCGATGTTAAGGCTAACCCTACTATTGCCAATGTTCAGAATGGCGTGAAGGCTTATAAGGCTTCGGGTGCAGATTTTATCATTGCTTTGGGCGGTGGTTCGTCGATTGACACTGCGAAGGCTGTTGGTATCATCATCAACAACCCTGAATTTGCAGATGTTCGCTCGTTGGAGGGCGTAGCACCTACAAAGCATCGTGCAGTGCCAACTTTCGCTATCCCTACAACCGCAGGTACCGCTGCCGAGGTGACAATCAACTATGTTATCACCGATGAGGAGGCAAAGAAGAAGATGGTTTGTGTCGATCCGAACGATATCCCTATGTGCTCGATTATCGACTGCGAGTTGATGTATTCGATGCCTAAGGGCTTGACCGCTGCTACCGGTATGGATGCTTTGACTCACGCTATCGAGAGCTACATCACTCCTGGTGCTTGGACAATGAGCGATATGTTCGAGGCTAAGGCTATCGAGTTGATTTCAACACACCTCAAAAATGCTGTTGAGAATGGCAAAGATGAGGTTGCTCGTTCGGGTATGGCAGAGGCGCAGTATATCGCAGGTATGGGCTTCTCGAATGTTGGTTTGGGTATTGTTCACTCGATGGCTCACCCACTCGGAGCATTCTACGACACTCCGCACGGCGTAGCGAATGCGTTGCTCTTGCCTTATGTTATGGAGTACAATGCCGATTCGCAGTCGCGTGCCAAGTATTTGGGCATCGCAAAGGCTATGGGTGTAAATACCGATGGTATGAGCGTAGATGAGGGTGTTAAGGCGGCTATCGATGCAGTTCGTTCACTCTCGCTCTCGATTGGTATTCCGCAGCACTTGTGCGAGATTGGTGTGAAGAAGGAGGATATTCCTCAGTTGGCAGTCGCTGCATTCAACGATGTCTGCACAGGTGGTAACCCTCGCCCAACTTCGGTTGAGGATATCGCTAAGTTGTACGAAATTGCTTACGAATAGTCGCAATTATGGAGATTATAATCGGTCTTTTGATTATTGCGGTGGGTGCATTCTGCCAATCGAGCTGCTATGTACCTATCAACAAGATTAAGGGTTGGAGCTGGGAGTCGTATTGGCTCGTACAGGGCGTCTTCGCTTGGCTCGTATTCCCACTTTTAGGCTCGTTGTTGGCTGTGCCCGAGGGGCACAGCCTCTGCGAGTTGTTCTCTAATGGCAACACCTTCAATATCTTGATGACCATCCTCTTCGGAGTGTTGTGGGGTGTCGGAGGTTTGACCTTTGGACTCTCGATGCGCTATCTTGGTGTAGCACTCGGTCAGAGTATCGCTCTCGGAACTTGCGCTGCGGGTGGAACAATCTTGGGACCTGTTTTGCTCAACGCATTCTTCCCTGAGTTGAATACTCTCTCATCGCTCACCTTTGCAGTCCTTTCGGGCGTGGTAGTAACTCTGCTCGGTATCGCTATTATCGGTATCGCGGGTATGATGAAGGCGAATTCGTTGCCTGAGGAGGAGAAGAAGGCGGCAGTCAAGGACTTCAACTTCCCGAAGGGTATTGCTATCGCTCTCTTGGCAGGTGTAATGAGTGGTTGCTTCAATGTAGGTTTGGAGTTCGGTAAGGATATCAACTTTGGCGAACTTACAGCACCTATGTTCAAAACCTTGCCTGCTACAATGCTCGTTACATTGGGCGGTTTTGTAACAAACGCTATCTATTGCCTCTATCAGAACTACAAGAACAAGAGCTTCTGCGACTACAAGCAGGGCAACTTGTGGGGTAACAACCTCCTCTTCTGTGCTTTGGCAGGTGCGTTGTGGTACAGCCAATTCTTCGGATTGAGCCTTGGTAAGGGCTTCCTCACCGAGTCGCCAACGCTGATGACTTTGTCGTTCTGTATCCTGATGTCGTTGAATGTTACTTTTGCAAATGTTTGGGGTATTATCCTCAAAGAGTGGAAGGGCTGCTCGAAGAAGACTATCGTAGTACTCCTCTTGGGTATTGTGGTGTTGGTGTTGAGTTCGTTCCTTCCTGAATTATTAAAATAAGATAGAAAACTATGAAATCAATATTGGAAAATCGCCCTGCACTTGCTGCTGAGGTTGAGAAGGTTGCCGAGGTGGCAGGCTATCTCTGGCAGAAGGGTTGGGCAGAGCGTAACGGCGGTAATATCACCGTCAATATCACCGAGTATGTAGATGATGAGATTAAGGCATTGCCTGCAATCAGCGAGGTGTATCAGATTGGTGCGGTGTTGCCACACTTGAAGGGTTGCTACTTCTATTGCAAGGGTACAAATATGCGTATGCGCGATTTGGCTCGCCGCCCTATGGAGAATGGCTCGATTATCCGTATCTTGGAGGATTGCGCATCGTATGTGATTATTGCTGACAATGTTGTGAAGCCTACTTCGGAGTTGCCTTCGCACCTCAGCGTACACAACTATCTTATCGGCATCGGTTCGCCGTATAAGGCTTCGTTGCACACCCACCCAATCGAGTTGGTGGCGATGTCGCACAACCCTAAATACCTCGAAAAAGATGTCGCTACGAAGTTGTTGTGGAGTATGATTCCTGAGACCAAGGCGTTCTGTCCTCGTGGTTTGGGTATCGTGCCATACAAGTTGCCGGGTTCGGTTGATTTGGCAGATTCTACCATTGCTGAGTTGGCAGACTACGATGTGGTAATGTGGGAGAAGCACGGTGTCTTTGCCGTTGATACCGACATTATGCAGGCATTCGACCAGGTCGATGTGTTGAACAAGTCGGCTCTTATCTATATCGCTTCCAAGTCGATGGGCTTCGAGCCTGAGGGTATGAGCGATGAGCAGATGAAAGAGATGACTGCGGCGTTCAACTTGCCTAAATAGTAGGGAGAATAAAAAGATTAACTTAAAACTATGAAGAGTAGAATTTTATTGACAGCAGTATTGTCGTCACTCTTGTTTGTTGGTTGCTGCAACTGCGACAAGGGCGTAGGTGTGCGCACAGATGCCCTCGATAACTCTGCTTGGGAGGTGTCGCAATGGATTTCGGTAGTAGATGCACCTGTTGTTCCAAAAGTTCCAGGTGTTGTTCGTGCTGCCGATGGTGCAAACTGGTTCCTCTCGACCGTGAAGAACGAGCAGAAGGTTGTTTCGGCTAAGTGGATGACCGCAGGCTTGGGCGTGTATGAACTATATCTCAATGGTGAGCGTGTAGGCGATGACTTCTTGAAGCCGGGCTACACGAGTGCCACAAAGACCAAGCTTTCGTTCACCTACGACATCACCGATGCCTTCCAAACCGAGGAGGGTGCAGAGAATGTTCTCTCGGCACAAGTTACCCCGGGTTGGTGGGCAGATAGAATTGTTTCGCCACGCAAGAATATCGGTATGGTAGGCGAAAAGTGTGCTTTCCGTGGAGTGTTGGAACTCACCTTTGCCGATGGCTCGACAAAACTCTATGGTACCAACTTGGAGGATTGGAAGGCCGGTATTGCAGGTCCTGTAAAGCACGCCGGTATCTACGATGGCGAGGAGTACGATGCTCGTGAGAGGCTCGGTTTTGAGACTCCTGAGAAGTTGTCGACTCCTGAGTTGAATACCGAGTTCAATGGTGAGATTATTCCATCGTTTGGTGCAGAGGTGTGTCTGCGTCACGACCTTACTCATCTTCCGGTATATACCTATGTATATAATGGTGTAGAGGGTGCTACCGAGGAGGAGTACGGAAGAGTTATTATAGCTCGCGAATATAAGGCTAATCAGACCGTTGCACTCAATGAGGGTGAAACCTTAGTTGTCGACTTCGGTCAGAACTGCGCTGCTGTGCCTGAGTTCGTCTTCAACGCAGAGGAGGGAACAGTCTTGACCTGCCTCCCTGCTGAGATTCTCAACGATGGCAATGGTGCAAAGAGCCGTCTGATGGACGGACCTGGTGGTAGCTGCCACCATCGCAATATCCGTGGTCAGAAGGATGGTATCCGTGTAGTCTATACCTTCGGAAATGGTGGCGTTACAACATATATGCCTCGTTGCACATTCTTTGGCTACCGCTATCTCGCTATCACTGCTACGGGTAAGGTTGAGTTCGAGAGCATAAAGTCGATACCGGTTACCTCTATCACTCGTGAGTTGGAGATTGGTAAGATTACCACCGGTAACGAGCTTATCAATAAACTCATCTCAAACACCTATTGGGGTGAGGTGTCGAACTACCTCTCTGTTCCTACCGATTGCCCACAGCGTAACGAGCGATTGGGCTGGACAGCCGATACACAAGTGTTTGCCGAAGCGGGTGCATTCTTTGCCAACACTAACGACTTCCTCCGCAAGTGGATGCGTGATATGCGCGATGCACAGTTGGAGTCGGGCGCATATCCGAGCATCGCTCCGGATGGAGCATTCGGAGGCACATATATGCGTTTTGGCTGGGCAGATGCTGGTGTTATTGTACCTTGGGTTGTGTGGAAGCAGTTTGGCGATACTCGCATTATCGATGAGAACTGGGAGTCGATGGAGAAGTTCGTGAACCATATCGTTGAGACCAAGTACGACCACAAGGCATTGCTTGCAGAGAATAAGGACAAGCAGTATGCCGATTGGGTAAGCTATGAACCACTCGAAACTCACTTCCTGTTGGTATATAAGGAGAGCACACGAAATAGTAAGAAGAAAGAGTTGTTGCCAGAGGCAATTGGCTATTGGAACTATTTGAGTGCTTGCTATTGGGTGATTGACGCTATCTATATGGCAGATATGGCGAAGGCGACAGGTCGTTGCGATAAGAAGTATCTTGCAATGGTAGAGGAGGCAAAGGCTCACGCAAAGAGCTTCCTCAATGCCGATGGAACATTCAAGACTGAGATACTCAATACAATGCAGACCCCTGCACTCTTCGCCTTGAAGACCAATCTTGTTGAGGGCGAGGCTAAGGCTGATATGTTGGCTCGCTTGCGCAAGAACTTCGAGGAGCATGGCAACTGCTTGCAGACAGGCTTCCTCGGCACAGGCTTATTGATGCAGGTGCTTACCGAGAATGGAATGGTTGATGTTGCATACGAGCTGCTCTTGCAACGCAAGAATCCAAGCTGGCTCTACTCGATAGATAACGGTGCTACTACTATCTGGGAGCGCTGGGATAGCTACACCATAGAGAAGGGCGTAGGTAAGGGCGGAATGAACAGCTTTAATCACTACGCTTATGGTTGTGTCTGCGAGTGGATTTGGGAGACCGCAGCAGGTATCTCGTCTGATGTCTCGGCTCCTGGTTTCAAGCATATAGTTATGAAGCCTGTACCTGACAAGCGACTTGGCTTTGTGAAGGCTGAGTATAATTCGGCTGCGGGACTCATCAAGAGTGCTTGGCACTACAAGGGTGATAAGTGGATTTGGGAGTTTACGATTCCTGAGGGTGCAACCGCAAGTGTAACTCTTCCTGGCGAAAGCGAGGCAACACACTACGAAAGCGGAACCTATACGATTGTTCGATAGATAAAGAGGCAGTTTAACAAGTTCAGTTTTTACAATTTCACCCCTGTCAGGATCACTTCTGACAGGGGTGATTTCCTTTTTTTCGTTACTACGCCCCACATACAAGTTTGCGTGTGAGTATCAAAAACAAAAAAGATGTCTTTCGACATCTTCTTGCTCTGTTTGTTCTTGTGGGAGTTGACGGATTCGAACCGCCGACCCTCTGCTTGTAAGGCAGATGCTCTAAACCAGCTGAGCTAAACTCCCTTTTGCGTTTGCGAGTGCAAAGGTAGTGCTTTTTTTGTTTATCGCAAATTTTTCACTCTAATTCTTGAAAAAAAGTCCGACTCCTCGCAAGAAATCGGACTTTTATGATGTTTAGCATACGCCTACTTCACTGTGAGCTTGCCTGTCAGGTGGATATCGGCTGACGATGAGCCTACCTTAACGGTGAAATCGCCTGGCTCAATCTTGAACTTGCGTTCAATAGGGTCGAAGAAGCGGAAGGCCTCCTCGCCAAGACGAACGCTTACGCGCTTTGTCTCGCCCGCTTTGAGATAGACCTTGTCGAAACCTTTGAGCTCCTTCGCGGGGCGAACGAGTGAGCACTCGTCGTCGCCAACATAGACTTGCGCAACCTCTGCACCAGCCACCTTGCCGATGTTCTTAACATCGAAGCTTACGACAAACTCTCCACCCTCCTTCGCAATCGAGAGATTTGAGTAGTCGAACGAGGTGTAGCTCAAACCGAAGCCGAATGGGAACAATGGCTTAACACCACTCTTATCGTATCCACGATAGCCCACAAAGAGACCCTCACGGTACTCTACGCGCGAGTGTGGGTTGATTTTGTGCGAACGAATGCGATCTACATTCTCGTGGTAGTTTGCAGATGAAGGGTTATCCTCCAACTTCGTCTCAATCGAGATAGGCAACTTGCCCGACGGCGAAATCCTGCCTGTGATAATCTCCGATATAGCAAGACCACCCTGCTGACCGGGGTACCAAGCCATAAGCACCGCCTTAGCCTTATGCATCCATGATGCCATCTCCACTGCACCTCCGGCATTCAAAACCACAACGACATTTTTGTTGTATTTCAAAATCATATCCAAATACTCGACTTGTCCGCGCGGTAACTCGAAAGTGCGGTCGTAGTTCTCCTTTTCGGTGCGGTTGCTATGACCAAGGCACACGACAACGCAATCTGCCGCCTTGATAACATCTGCACTTTTCGACTCCTTCAAGTCTGTTGATTCAAATACCATATCGGCATAGATTGAACCACCTAGATTCTGATGCTGCAACTCAAACTTATAGGTCTCTCCCGCCTTCATTTCGAGCAGCATATAACCCTCCTGACCGCTACTCGTATGCCAACGATTCTTCATAATAGGCTTATCATTGAGAAAACAACGATATCCATCATTGGTGCATACGGTAAAGTGATAAGACTCATCTTTCTCGGGCTTGTAGTAGAAGGTGTGGCGAGTCGATACATTTGTCATATCGTTGTGAGCACCGAAGCGGTTATCGTCGATACCGACTTTGTCGGTGATAAATCGCTGGAAAGGCTCGCCTTGAAGCTCGGCATTGGTGTAGTACTCTGCTGCAATGCCTCTCTTGGTCAGCTCCTTGTCGGCATAGACGACACCCGGAACCGATTTGAGATTGTCCTCCATCGAAACAAATGTACTCTTAATCTTCTTATCGATATTCTGCATACCCTGCGCTACCGAGCACGAGATAAGCGGAGTTACAAAGCCACTACCTCCACCCGTTACGATCTTGTCGGCATTAGGACCGCACACCACAACCTTACCCCTCTTGATAGGTAAGAAGTTATCCTCGTTTTTGAGCATTACGACTGCACCCTGCGAGAGTTTGTGAGCCACAGCGTCGCACTCAGGATTATTTGCAGGCAACGACTTGTCGAGCTGCTCTCGTTTATCGAACTCGAAGGCGAAGATGGTCTGGATAATGTTCTGACACTTCTTGTCGAGTGCTCGCTCGTCGATTACACCCTGCTCAACCAACTGCTTGATAAGTTTAGGGTCCTGGCATTGTGCTTTTGGCATCTCCAAGTCAACGCCCCAACGAGCAACATTTACAGGCGAGTAGCACGAAGTCCAATCCGACATTACAAAGCCGTCGAAGCCCCACTGCTCACGCAAAACCTCTTGGTTGAGATACTTGCTCTCCGATGCGTGAACACCATTAAGGAGGTTGTACGATGTCATAATTGTAGCCACACCTGCCTCCTTTACTGCCTTCTCGAATGCTGGGAAGTAAATCTCGTTGAGAGTGCGCTCGTCGATATCCGACGATACGCTATGGCGTGCCCACTCCTGATTATTGCCGGCAAAGTGCTTGATACAAGCCATTACGCCCATACTCTGCACACCCTTGATATAGGCGGTTGCAATATCACCTGCGAGGAATGGGTCCTCGCCGAAGTACTCGAAGTTACGACCACAGAGAGGCGAACGGTAGATGTTTGCGCCCGGACCAAGCAAGATATGTACGCCTCTTGCACGAGCATCCTTACCGAGCGAAACACCCATCTGCTCGATTAGCTCTTTGTCCCAAGTGGCTGCTGCTGCAACGCCCGAAGGGTAGAGGGTGCTTCGGGTGTTATTGCGCACACCCTGTGGGCCATCTGCCATGCGAACTGCCGGCAAGCCGAGTCGGTCGATGGCACGAACATACCATGATTCGTGTCCGCCAATGTAGGCAATCTTCTCATCGAGGGTCATCTGCTTAACAATAGCCTCAGCACGCTCTTTATGCTTCTGTGTTACTTTATACTGTGCCGACAATGGCATTGCCAAGGCAACAGCAAAAAGAAAAAGAATGTACTTTTTCATAGTAGTATTATTTAGGGATTTGTTATTTCTTGTTGAAAGCGTTCATTGTACGCTCAAGGCCTACCGAAATGTAGGATAGGATAGCGTCGCTGAAGATTTTAAGACGCTCATCCATCTTCTCGCGCTCCTCTGCGCTCCACTCGCCTAAGACATAGTCTACCTGATGTCCGCGAGAGAAATCTCCGCCGATGCCGAAACGCATTCGTGCGTAGTCTTCGCCACCGAGTAACTCGGTGATATTTTTCAGTCCGTTATGACCGCCTGCGCTGCCCTTTTTGCGCATACGCAACTCTCCGAAAGGAAGAGCGATGTCATCAACAACGACGAGTAGTTGCTCCTTGTCTATTTTTAGTTCCGAGAGCCAATATCGCACCGCCTTGCCCGATAAATTCATATAGGTAGAGGGCTTCAAAAGAGTTACGATATGACCACGATGGCGGAACTCAGCAACCGAGCCGTAGCGACCGGAAATAAAAGAGGTGTTGGTCTCGGCAGCAAGCCGATCCAACACCTTGAAACCTATGTTGTGGCGAGTCTCGGCATACTCTGCGCCGATGTTACCCAAGCCTACAACAAGATATTTCATAACTCGTTATTACTGCTGGTTAGCACCTGCACGCGATGCACGAGTTACACGAACTGCGCAAACTGCCTGAGTTGCTGGCGAGAGGAACTGCAAGCCCTCGAATGCGAGGTCGCCAACGAAGATTGTCTGACCAACCTTCAATGGAGTTACATCAACAACCAACTCATCTGGAAGGTTCTCCATCAAGCCCTTAACAACCAACTTACGAGCCGAGAGAGCCAATTTACCACCAATCTTAACACCCTCTGCGTTACCTGTAAGGCGTACAGGAAGAGCGATTGCAACCGGCTGACCATCAACTACACGGTAGAAATCGATGTGGAGAATCTGCTCACGGATTGGGTGGAACTGAGCCTCACGCATAACTGCCTTCTCGATTTTGCCGTTGAAATCCAACTCTACGATGAACGAACTTGGAGTGTAGATCAAAGCACGGAGCTCCTTCTCATCTACAACGAAAGTTACATTCTCACCTGCACCATAGAGGTTGCAAGGTACCTTACCCTCACGACGAGCAGCCTTAGCTGCCTTCTTACCGAACTCTGTACGGAGCTCAGCCTTCAATGTTAAATGCTTCATAATTGTTTAATTTTTAATATGTTACCTTGGGCGGCACTCAGCATTTATTGGTTATAAACGCCCCATAACCGCTTGCTTTTTTTACATTTCGGATGCAAAGATAGTCTAAAAAATGCAAAATGCAAAATGCGGAATGTGAAATTACTCAAAATTAGCTCTCAACTCTCAACTCTCAACTCCTCTTTACGCTCTTGGCTTTGGCTTTTCGATGCGGAGTTTCTGTCCCGGGCGAATGACTGTTGAATTCAGCTTGTTCCACTTCATCAACTCCTTGACCGTACAACGATTGCGTTTGGCGATAAGTCCGAGGTTGTCGCCACTGCGAACGGTGTAGATATAGCCGACACCTTCGGCTCGTTTTTTCTCCAAGTTTGCAGGGTTGATGTACTCCTTCAAATAGAGCGAATCTTTGCTATAAATCTCCTTTTCGCTCTGCACGAACTCGCTGGTGTAGCGTGTAGGCAGTCGTAGCGAGTACGCCTTCTTTGTTGCGGGTATGATATCCAACTTGTATTGAGGATTCAAATCTCGCAGCGTTTCGATAGGGATATTCAGCGTCGAGGCGACCTGTCCGAGGTGCATTACACGATTAACCATTACCGTATCGGTGGCGATACAGTCGGGAGTTGGGGCAGGAGCGATGTTGTGTGCATTGTGATAGGTGTAGGCGTATGCCGCAGCGATAAACTTTGGTACATAACCACGGGTTTCTCGGGGAAGGAAGTCATAGATGTCCCAATAGGTCTTGCAGTTGGCTCCTGCACGAGCAATGGCACGATTGACATTTCCGGGTCCGCAGTTGTAGGCGGCAATGGCGAGTGTCCAATCTCCATATACTTTATATAGGTATGCGAGGAAACGACAAGCCGCACGGGTAGATTTCAGTACATCGCATCGCTCATCGACCAACGAGTTTATCTCCAAACCGAGATTTTTGCCTGTCGCTGGCATAAACTGCCACAAACCAACGGCTCCCATACGCGAAGTGGCACGAATCGAGAGATTTGACTCAATGATAGGCAGATATCGCAACTCCAATGGCAAACCTGCGGCGAGGAGTTCCTCCTCGATAATCGGAAAGTAGTATTTCGACATCGCAAGCACATTGCGCAACGGACTCCAACGCCCCGAGATGTATTGATTAATGAAGTTGCGAACAATGTAATTGTAAGGCAGATGCATTGGCGACACCATCTCTGCCAATCGTGTTTTGTAGAGTGTATCTATCGGCACCTCGGCAACACTCTCTTCGTCGTTGTAAATCTCGAAAAATCGCTTTTCTCCCTGTATTTGATGGAGCAAAGACCACGCCTCGACCAGCGAGTCAATCTCGGCAGGGGTATGGGTAAGGCGGAGCGTGTCGATGCGAGGTGCAGGTTTTGGCTCTACCTTAATGGTGTCTGTGACCACAACCCTTATTGTGTCATAAACGGGGATAGTGATGGTCTGCGGCTCTATTTTTTTGCGCTTTGCCGCAAATGTCTCAGTCGCGCACAATGCCACAAGAACGAGCAGTAGTAGAGTCCGTTTAAGCATAGTGTTGTTAGAATGTAAGACCTAAATTCATGCCGAGAGTTGCACCACCTCCGCTGTATGGTGACATTCGATTGTAGGAGTAGCCTACAACAGGTGTAAGACTCACGCTCAAATCCTTCGATATGTCGTAGCTTTGCAGATGGGCATCCACATGGGCATCTACGACCTGCAATATGTAGAGTCCTGCTGTAAGGATAATACATAAATCTCGGTTACGGCGGTAGCTGTTACGCAGATTTTTGAGGAATGATGCGTTATATCTACCGGCAAACTCGTCGGGCGAACCATCGGGGTAAAGGTCCGGATTTGCGTCGTAGGCAGCCTTTAAGCGATACGCCTTTTGGAATCGCTGATAACCTCGGTTGTTCCAATCAATACAATATATCGTAGTGGCAAAACCTCCAATAACGATAGGTACACGCCAATAACTCTTGTTGTAGATCTGTCCTGCTCCGGGACATATCATTGCAAGAGTGGTCGCCTTGTTTATGCTCGATACCTCGTTTGTGGAGTATTTGACGGCAGCATCACCAAGGAAATATATGTACGAAGCGATGGTTGTTATCATAAAGACATTTCGCATCGTGCTGTACTTATACATCTCTCGTTGCAACGCATTCAACTCGGGAGTGCGTAAAAGGCTCTTATCCGTCATTTGGTCGTACTGTGCTTTGAGAGGCTTATACTTGCTGTTGCTCCACAAGCATAGTCCGAGCGATGTTCCTACCGTACCATAGAGAATAGGTAGTTTCCAATATTGCTTGTTGTAAATCTGTCCAAAACCCGGCAATACGGCGGCAGTCCAACAAACTTTTCGCAATGACATCGAGTCGGAGAAGAATGGAGGGTGCTTCTCGCGCCATGCAAGGCGTTTGCGCTGACGCTCGGTTAGTGTAGTATCCTTTGCGAGTGAGTCGAGAGCGAGGCTATCGCGTTTCAACGAGTCGCTCTGTAATCCTGCAAATATTGTCTTGCGAAGGGAGTCGGGTAGCTGCTTGCGTATATCGTTGCCGATGGTTGCGAGTGAGTCGGGCGTGAGTTTTTTTAGCGTATCTACCAATCGTGCTACTCGAATGGAGTCTGCGCGTCGTACCTCTATCGAGTCAGGGGTGTAGATTTGACCACTGCGGATGATGGTGCGTTCGCTGCGTCTGCCACGAGCAAACGGATTTACTTGCGCCTCTGCCGAGAACGAGATGCAGGCAAATAGCAAGGTCAGCAGAAGCGCAATGCCCCTGCTCTTGACTGCTTGCCCGATATGTAACATCCTAATATTCAAAGTAAAAAGCTAATGGCTAATGGCCAATGGCTAAAAGCTATTTATAACTTGCTGAACTTCTTTACGAACTTCTCGATGTCGCTATCGCTTGCGAAGTCTATAACGATTTTACCGCCACCATTCTTGCCTCGCTTGATTGCGATATCCTGCGAGAAGAATTTTTCGAGATACTCCACCAAGCGTCCGTACGACTCCGGATACTCCTCGTCGATGGTTGGAGTCGAAATCTTCTGCTTCTTCTCCGACGAAAGGCGTACCAACTCTTCAAGTTGTCGTACCGAAAGGTTGCTCTTTACGCAACGCTTCAACAACGAGAGCTGCTTCGCCTTGCTCTCTGCTGATGCGATAGCCTTTGCGTGTCCCATCGAGATTATGCCGCCCTTGATTGCGAACTGCACCTCCTCGGGTAAGTTCAATAGACGAAGGTAGTTTGCCACAGTGGAACGCTTCTTGCCGAGTCGCTCTGCGAGAGCCTCTTGTGTAAGACCGCACTCCTCGATAAGTCGCTGCATACCGAGCGAAATTTCGATAGCGTTGAGGTCCTCGCGCTGAATGTTCTCCACGAGAGCCATAGCGTGAAGTGTTGTATCATCAACCTCACGAATATATGCGGGCAACGCCTCCAAGCCAGCCTTCTCGGCAGCACGCCAACGACGCTCACCGCTGATGATGATGTACTTGTCGCCACTGCGCTTTACGGTGATTGGCTGAATGAGCCCCAGCTGCTTGATAGACTCTGCCAACTCTTCGAGAGCCTCCTCATCAAATTCGGTACGAGGCTGAGTCGGGTTCGGAATGATATCCGCAATACGGATTTCGCTCATCTCCTCCATCGGCTTTGCCTTAACCTCGATATTTCCACCGAAAAGGGCGTCAAGACCCCTTCCTAATCCTTTCTGTTTCATTATTTTGTCTTTTTACGGTTTCTCTTCAAAAACTCCTTTGCAAGGAGTAGGTAATTTGTTGCTCCGTTTGCCGAAGCATCGTAGAGCATAATGGGCTTGCCGTGCGACGGAGCCTCGCCCAAGCGGATGTTGCGCTGAATAACGGTGTCGTAGGCGAGTGGTCCGAAGTGCTCACGCACCTCGTTTGCCACCTGGTTGTTCAGGCGGTTGCGCATATACATCGTCAGCAAGAAACCCTCGATTTCGAGCGACGGGTTGAGGTTGCCCTTGACAATCTTAATAGTATTGAGCAACTTACTCAGACCTTCGAGAGCAAGGTATTCGCATTGCACCGGAATAAGCACCGAGTCGGCAGCCGTGAGGATATTGACGGTGGTAAAACCGAGCGAGGGCGAGCAGTCGATGAAGATGTAATCGAACTTGTCGCGTACGCTGTCAATAATCTTCTTTACCACATGGTGGCTATCCTCCATATTTGGGAGTTCAGTGTCGGCAGCAACGAGGTTGATGCTTGATGGCAACACCCAGAGGTTTTTGACATCCTCGCTGTGGAGCATAACCTCCTCGGCAGTGCGAGCGCCTACGATACACTCATAGATGCCCTCTGCATTGATGTCGAATCCCAATCCCGAAGTGGCATTTGCCTGTGGGTCGGCGTCAATAAGGAGTACCTTCTTGCCGAGTAATGCTATTGATGCCGAGAGATTTATGGCGGTAGTAGTCTTTCCTACGCCACCTTTTTGGTTCGCTAATGCGACAACTTTACCCATATAGTTAAACCCTTTATTCCTGGTTATTATAAATAATAATCGGGCAAATTTAGTAATTTTAATTTGATTTACCCAAATAAAATTCCTCTTTTGCTCGAAAATGATTATCTTCGCACTCGGAAAGAGAGGATGAAAATGGATAATATGACTCAGCTACGCAAGTTTCCGTCAGTCGGAGATATGGGAGTTTTGTTACTCCTTTTCTTTGTGTCGCAGTTGATATTCGGTTTGATAGTAAGGATGTTTGGTGTTGTGCCACCCGATGTCTCGGCGATAGACGCTGTCGATATAGATGTCTATATGAACGAGCAGGAGGCTCTTGGGCGTTATACTGCGCTGATTTATCCATTGTCGATGCTGTTTTCGATAGGGGTATTGTGGTTATATGTGCGCTTGCGAGGCGGCAAAAGAGCAATATACATTCGTCACTCGGCATCAGGGTTTAATCCGAGCATCGTACTTGTCGGTGTGTTGTGGTTGCTCTCGGCGCAGATAATCCTCGAACCGTTGATGTCGTTGTTGCCTCAGAGTGAAGACGGTGGTCTTGGCCGAGGTGTCTGGGCATGTTTTACCGCAGTGGTTTCTTCTGCCGTATTGGAGGAGTTGCTTTGTCGCGGTTTGATATTCGAAACATTCCATAAGCGTTGGGGTGTGAAGGCCTCGATACTCTTCTCGTCGCTCTTTTTTGGGCTCATTCACTTGGATCCTGCAACGGCAATCGTTGCGGTGGTTGCAGGTATGATATTCGGAGTGTTGTATGTGCGAACATCTTCACTCTATGCTACGATAATAATTCACTCCATAAACAATGCGATGGCATTTGCGCTGATATGTTTCGGTGTGGGTGATGTGTCGTTCAGTGAGATTGTGGGTGGAGGAGTTGCATATTATATCCTCTATGGAGTTGCAGTTGTGATTTTTACAGCAGCATCTGTCGAGGCGTATTTTAGCGTTCTTAAACCGAAGAAACAAATTACGAAATAGATGAAGAAACGAGTGTTTGTAACGGGTGCCACGGGGGTTATGGGTACGGCAACTTTGAAGGAGTTGCTCTCGCGTGGTGACAAATTCGATATTACGGTGTTGGCACGCCCAAGCCGACATGGTCGTAAGAAGTTGGCTAAATATGGCGATAGAATTCGTGTTGTTTGGGGCGACTTGATGAACTATGACGATGTTCTAAAAGGCGTATCGGGGGCAGACTATGTTCTCCATATCGGAGGTATGGTTTCACCAAGTGCCGACTATAAGCCAAAGAGTGTCTTGGAGGTAAATGTTGCTGCTGCCGAGAATGTCGTTAAAGCCGTTAAGGCTCAGCCAAATAGCGACGACATAAAGGTTGTTTATATTGGTAGTGTAGCGCAGACGGGCGACCGTCGAGAGCCACTGCATTGGGCTCGTACGGGTGACCCTATATTTCCGTCAATGTTCGACTATTATGCTATCTCGAAATGTCGTGCAGAGCGCATTTTTGCAGAGTCAGGATTGAAGCATTGGGTGAGCCTTCGTCAGTCGGGTATTCTCTATCCAGCAATCCTCAAAAATATGGACCCTATTATGTTCCATGTACCTATTCGTGGTGTGTTGGAGTGGGCTACGGTTGAGGATTCGGGTCGATTGATGGCAAACCTCTGTGAAGATGGTCTGCCCGAGGAGTTTTGGTGTAAGTTCTACAATATCGGTAGTGGCGAGGAGTATCGCCTGACGAACTACGACTTCGAGCGATACCTTCTCAGTTGCATAAATTGCCCTGCGCCGGAAAAGATTTTCGATGTTAAGTGGTTTGCAACACACAACTTCCACGGTCAGTTCTATCTCGACTCGGATAAGTTGGAGGAGTATCTCCATTTTCGTGCAAATATCCCTGTTGCTGAGTATTTTAAGCAGATGGCATCCACTTTGCCGAAGTTCTATAAATTGGCAAAAATTGCTCCTGCATTCGTTATAAAGCCGTTTATGCGAATGATTGCGCTGGATAAGACTTTTGGTACGCTCGGTTGGCTCAAATCGAACAACGAGGAGCGTATAAAAGCCTATTTTGGCTCTCGTGAGGAGCGAGAGAAGATTGGTTCGTGGGCAGAGATGAGCGATATTCATCTTGCAGGCGAAGCGGAGGCGGAGCGATTATCGCACGGATACGACGAAAGCAAACCTCTCACTGAGTTGGATATCGAGGATATGCGTCAGGCGGCGGAGTTTAGAGGGGGTAAGTGCCTATCCGAAAATATGGTTAAGGGTGACCTTGCGACCAAGTTGGAGTGGGAGTGCGCCTTCGGACACCGCTTCTGGGCTTCGCCTGCGTTGATTTTGCTTGGTGGTCATTGGTGCGAGGAGTGTATGCCGGCACCTTGGAATTTCGACGAGCAGGCAGAGCGTAATCCGTTCCTTGCACAAGTTTGGAGCAAGATGCGACCTAATGGCGATGGCGGACAGGTCTATGGCACGGCTACGCCAGAGGACTACAAATAGAGAGTTTAGGGTGTTGAGTGAATTTAGGGAGTTTAGTTTGACTATTTGTCGCTAAATTCCCTAAATTCTTTACTCTCACTAATCTCCCTACTTGCTCCCTGTAACCTCTTTTCTTACAATAAAATTGTAATTCTCTCGTTTTATTCCCGAAATTGTGTTATCTTTGCAGGTTGTATGCGTGTATTACACAAAATATTGGTTGTTGCGTTGTCGCTCATTGTGTGCGTGGGCTGTAACTCGTGGTCGGGCTTTAAGGCTGATGATGAGATGGTTGCCCGTGTTGGTACTGCCTATCTCTATCATTCGGAGTTGGCATCGGCTATGCCGAGCGGTATTGCAGCGAAGGATAGTGTGAATTATGCACAGGCCTTCATTTCGAAGTGGATTGTGGGGCAACTGAAACAACAAGAGGCGGAAAAACTATTTACTCACTCGGAGTCCGATATCGATCGTTTGGTCGAGGAGTATCGTCGTTCGTTATTGGTGCATCGCCTTGATCGTCACTATCTCGAAGCTGAGCCTTGTGCCGAAATTACCGATAAGGATATCGCGTCGTACTACAACGACCATAAGTCCGATTTTCGCATTTCGCAACCGATGGTTAAAGGCGAAATAGTCGCTATCAACGAGAGTTTTCGTCGCAGGGAGCAGATGTTGAAGTGGTTTGAATCTTCGAAGGCAGAGCATCGCGGTGATTTCGTTGAGTCGTGCCGTAAGAACAACTTTCTCTATCTGCAATTCGACGAGTGGGTTTCGTTTTCGGACTTTTTGAGCAACCTTCCACTGTTGCGCAACTCGCGTCACGATGCGTTGCTCTCAAATCGTAAGACACAAAAGATTCACCACGACAAGACATTCTACTATTTCCGTATAACCAATGTCTTGAAGGTGGGCGATACAATGCCTCTCGATATGGCAAAAGAGAATATACGGCAGATTTTGATAAACCGTCATCGCGCTGATGTTATACATCGTCAGGAGGAGCGCATCAAGAGTAATGCTCTCTCGTCGGGACACGCCAAAATCTACAATTAAACGAAAAACGGAAAGCGGAAAACAAAATATGAAAAAGATACTCTCGATACTGATTTGTACGGTGATGATTGCCTCGGTGGTGGTTGCCGAGAAACGCTTTGTGATGCTCGATAAGGTGGTTGCCGTTGTCGGAAACTCCTCGATAAGTTATTCGGATGTGCAGCAAGCTGCAAAGATGATTCTCGAACAGCGTCGTTCGGAGGGTTACACATCCGACCGCCCTGTGCAAGATGAAGCCCTCGAAGAGTTGATGATGCAGAAACTGCTCTATAATCAGGCATTGCTTGACTCGGTAGAGATTAGTAAAGGCGAGGTTGCTCAGCGCGTAGAGCAACAGGTGCAGTCGATGATTGACCGCGAAGGCTCGATTACGGCCTTGGAGAAGAAGGCTCACATGGCGATATATCATATTCGCGACCTATTTCGCCGACAGATCGAAGAGCAGTCATACGCGCAGATGATGCGACAGACCGTAGTATCGAAGACCAAGGTTGTGCCGGGCGAGGTGGAGCGTTTCTATAACTCAATTGACAAGGATAGCCTTCCGATAATTGCAGAGCAGTATCAGTACGCACAAATTACCATGTTCCCAAAGAATATGAAAGAGGCAAAGTTGCGTACTCGTGAGCGACTTATCGAGATGCGTGAGCGTATCGTGACGGGTAAGACCCGCTTTGCCACATTGGCTCGTATGTATTCGCTCGATGGCTCAGCTATTCAGGGTGGTGAGTTGGAGCCTGCTCCATTGGCCGGTTTTGTGAAGCCTTTTGCCGATGCGTTGGCAGAGTTGAAGGAGGGACAGGTGTCGGAGGTTGTCGAGTCGGAATTTGGATTTCACCTTATTCAACTTATCGACAAGAAGGGACAGCTCTATCACTGCCGTCATATCTTGTTGCGACCAACATTTATGGTGGATGAGATTATGGCCCCGATGCGCGATTTGGACAGCCTTGTAAATCTGATTAAGAAGGATTCTTTGTCGTTTGAAGAGGCTGCGAGAAAACACTCCGACGACAAACACTCGAAGCAGAATGGTGGAGTAGTGACCAATCACGACCTCCTGGAACGATATTCGGCATACGACGCAAAACTCACCGCTACGAAGTTCTTGAAGGAGGACTTTGGTGCAATGGGTGGCAAGAGTATCGATGACTATAACGCTATTCGTCGTTTGCGTGAGGGTGAGGTGTCGGCACCATTCCGTTCGAGCGATATGATGGGCAACGAGTTGGTCAAGGTAGTTAAGTTGTTGAAGGTTATACCTGCTCACAACGCCTCGCTTGACGAGGACTATTTGCGATTGGAGCAGATGGCTCTTTCGAAGAAGCAGGAGATGGAGTTCAAAGAGTGGCTCGACAAAAAGATTGCCTCGATGTACATCTACATTGCTCCTGAGTTCCGCAATGGAGAGTTCTCGAATAAGAATTGGGTAAAACACAGCAAGTAAGCAGTGAGGAGAAGGGTTGTTGCCATATCGGTTTTGCTCGTAGCATTAGCGAGTCTGGTCTTTGCAGGAAGCAATGGCCTGCCTTCGTTGTCGTATGCGCAGACCGAGCAGCAGTCCGAGCGACCATCCATTTCGGGAAATACTCCGAAGCGTGATTATGTCGAGATGAAGTCCGACGAGGGCTGGCAGATGGAGCATAATGGTCGCAAGATTATGGTCGTGGTGGGCAACTTTGCAGCGCATCACAACGGCACGGTTATTACGGCAGATAGTGCAGTGCGCTACTCCGAGCGCCATATTGAGTGCTTTGGCAATGTGCTGATAAATCGTGGCTCGACCTATATTTATGGCGATAGAGCCGATTATAATGGCGACACAAACGAGGCGAATGTCTATTCGAAGATTGTGAAGGTGGTGGATGGCGATGCTACGCTCTTCACCTACAATTTTTCGTTCAACACTAAGACAAGTATTGGTCGATACTCGGGAGGAGGAGTGTTGATAAGCGGCGACAATATGCTCGAATCGAATAGGGGCTATGTCTATTCCGATGACCACGAGATTATCTGCGTCGAGCGTGTGCAGATGCGCAACAAGGAGTACGAAATGACGGGCGATTCGGTGGTCTATAATACCGAAACCGACTATGCACAGTTCTTTACCAATACCAACATCTGGAACAAGGGCGATGGCTCACAAGAGGAGGATTACCTCTATGCCGATTGTGGTTCGTTCGATAAACATAAACAGCTCTATAAACTTACCAAAAACGGATATATACTGACCAAGGACCAAGAGCTATTGTGCGACTCTCTCGACTACTATCGTGATAGCAACTATGTGTTGTTGAAGCGCAATATTCAGATTGACGACCGCTCGCAGAAGATGCTTGTCTTTGGCGATTGGGGCGAATATTGGAAGGAGCCAGGTAATGTCTTTGTTACGAAGAATCCTTCGCTCATAAGCTACGACACTACGCAGAGCGACACCGTATACATGTGCTCGGATACGATGTGGATATATACTCACTATCCTATCCGCGAGAAGATTGAGCAGGCTCGTAAAGACTCGTTGGCGCAGGTGGCAAAGATGATGGTGTCCGACTCGTTGAAGGGTGGGAAGGTTGCTACAACCGACTCTTTGAAGGGAACAAAGGAGGCTGCGAAGAGAGCTATGCAGCAGAAGCAGAACGAGCGCAAGGAGGAGTTTGCTCGTCAGCAGCAGAAGCGTCAGCAGAAGCGCGAGCAGAATCATAATCAGATGCAGGCTGAGCATTCGCATTCTGCCCAAACCCCTAATACCCCTACCACCCCTAACGCCTCTAACGCCCCTACTACTGACAGCGTGAAGTTGGCAGAGAAGGTCTCGGCGCCGGTTGTCACAAAGTCGAAATCGGAGTTGCGTCGTGAGTTGATAGACTCTCTGATTAAGGATACAATAAACACAAACCATAAGCTCCTTGCCAAGCTGCTCAAAGAGGAGGCAACCGAGGTCAATAATAAGGTTAAAGCGATCATCAAGGCGGAGCAACTCAAACGCGAAGCGGAGCGTAAGGCTATGCTTGTCGAGCGCAATGCGTTGTATATGAAGTTGCTGGGCGAGGCTAAGGTCCGAGATGCCGAGCGTAAGCGCGTTGAGAAGGCGGAGGCAAAGCGAATAAAAGATAGTTTGAAGGTTGTTGAGGATAGCTTGAAGCGAGTGGCTAAGCTTGCGCCCGACTCCACGAAAACAGATAGCCTGAAACGGGATAGCATTAGGGTTGATAGCGTAAAATACGACTCATTAAAGGTTGATACGCTGATAAAGGATAGTGTTAGGATTGATAGTGTCAAAATAGATAGTACGAAGGTCGATAGTATTAAGGTTGATAGTATCAAGATAGACTCGTTGCATATCGATAGTACGAAGGTCGATACACTTGCCAAGTTCGACACGATGACCGTCAAGGAGGTGAAAGCCTACTTCAAGGCTATCTACGACAAGGAGAAGGCAGAAGAGGAGCGTATCAAGCAGGACTCGCTCAATGCCAAGCTCGACCGCATAGGCTTAGCTCGTCAGGCAAAGCGCGCGGAGCAGTATCGTAAGTGGGCAATTCGCGACTCGATATACAACGCGAAGATGCAGGAACGAGCCGACGAGCAGCTGCGTCGTAAGTTGGCGCGTATGGAGAAGCGAGGTATCTTTATCCAGATGGCAGATTCGGCAGAGTTGTGCATTGTCGATTCGATACTCTTGGCGGAGTTTGGTCCGCTCGACTCTATCGTTGGTCATAAACTCGACTCTCTTATTGAGATACTCTATCCAAAACCGTTGCCTTCGCCTACCGAGGAGGCAAAGAAAGCCGAGAATATCGACTCGTTGTATCGCGAAATTCGCGCTTATAGTCGAGTTAAGATGTTCCGCAAAGATGCTCAATCGATTTGCGACTCGCTCACCATGACAACCATTGACTCGGTGATAAATATGTATAAACTTCCTGTGTTGTGGAATGGTAGCAACCAGATAACATCGGAGATTATGCACATCCGTACTCGCAATAGCCAACTCGTGCAAGCCGACTTCGAGGGCAAGCCGATGATGGTTGCCGAGATTGATACTACACACTACAATCAGGTTGCCGGCAAGGAGATGACCGCTCTCTTCCGTGATAACCAAATCTATCGCAACGATGTGAATGGTAATGTGCAGACCATATATTATATGCAGGAGGATAATTCGCCGGAAATAACACTTATGGCCTATATCGAAGCGGGAGATATGACCTCCTATATCGATGGACAACAGGTGACGGGTATCACCTATCGTGGTAATCCGGTCTATACATTCTATCCTATGGATAAGATACCAGAAACGCAATCTACCAAATTGGATGGCTTTAAGTGGGAAGCTTCGCGACGACCTACACAAGATAGTGTTTTTATCCGCACAATTCGCCCATCACAGCGAGTTGAAAAACGCTCTTTGCGCAAGCCATTGTTCCCTATAAATATGCTCCTTCAACAGCGAAAGGATAACTATATCCGTCGTAACGAGTGGCGAGACCGTACCGATACCCTTACCTACGAAACTATTGAGTGGATTGAATCACTAAAATCGTTCTGAGCGGTAAATTTTGCACCTTACTGCGGTCGCCAAATTGCTCACATAGGTCTACTATGCTGCGCTTTTGTTGCCTTGTAATGCGCAAAATTTCCTCGCTCATAAGCGATTTTATATTCTTTGTGGGACCGATGAGTTCTTTTGCACCTTATTGCGGTCGCCAAAATGCTCACATAGGTCTACTATGCTGCGCTTTTGTTGCCTTGCTTGGCACAACCTGCCCTTACTCGGAAGCAGTCTTGCTCTGTAATAATATCCCTTTCGGTATGCGCTTTGTGCCGTTTTGTGTGGCGTACAACGGTCATTTTTGAGGTGTATTCGAATATCTTATGCAACTATAAGAATTTTTTAATTATTTAATTAAATAGGTATCGCTTTTTTTGTTATCTTTGCGCCTGAATTAAAGAGAAAACAAATATAGGTTAAGTTATGGATATACACGCAGAATTTAAGAGCGGTCTTTGGCAGTCGACAATCGATGTAGCCAACTTCGTACAGACCAACATTACGCCTTACTATGGCGATGCTTCGTTCTTGGTAGGACCATCGGAGCGTACAAAGAAAGTTTGGAATAAGTGCCTTGCTGCACTCGAAGAGGAGCGTGCCAATGGTGGCGTTCGCTCGCTCGATAATAAGACTGTTTCGACAATCACTTCTCACAAGGCTGGTTATATCGACCAGGAGAACGAGCTTATCGTAGGTTTGCAGACCGATGAGTTGTTGAAGCGTGCAATCAAGCCTTTTGGTGGTATCAATGTGGTGGCTCGTGCTTGCAAGGAGCAGGGCGTAGATGTAGACGAGAAGGTAAAGGATATCTTTACTCACTACCGCAAGACCCACAATGATGGCGTGTTTGATGTCTATACCGAGGAGATTCGTTCGTTCCGTTCGTTGGGCTTCCTCACAGGTCTGCCTGACAACTATGCTCGTGGTCGTATCATCGGCGACTACCGCCGTATGGCACTCTATGGTATCAACCGCTTGATTGAGGCTAAGAAGGAGGATATGAAGGCGTTGACTTCGCCTATGAGCGACGCAACCATCCGCCTCCGCGAGGAGATTGCCGACCAGATTAAGGCGTTGAAGGATATGGCTGTAATGGGCGAGTACTACGGTTTGGATTTGAGTCGTCCTGCAACCTCGGCACAGGAGGCAGTGCAGTGGGTATATATGGCATACCTTGCAGCAGTTAAGGAGCAGGATGGTGCAGCGATGTCGCTCGGTAATGTATCTTCGTTCCTCGATATATACATCCAGTACGACCTCGACAAGGGCAATATCACCGAGGAGTTTGCACAGGAGTTGATCGACCAGTTCGTAATCAAGTTGCGTATGGTTCGTCACCTTCGTATGCAGTCGTACAACGACATCTTTGCAGGTGACCCAACTTGGGTAACCGAGGCTATTGGTGGCCGCTTCAACGATGGTCGCACCAAGGTTACCAAGACTTCGTTCCGTTTCTTGCAGACACTCTACAACCTCGGCCCATCGCCAGAACCAAATATGACTGTGCTTTGGAGTCCGGAGTTGCCAGAGGGCTTCAAGGAGTTCTGCGCAAAGGTTTCGATTGATACCTCATCGGTTCAGTACGAGAACGACGACTTGATGCGTGAGGTTCGCTTCTGCGACGACTATGGTATCGCTTGCTGCGTATCGTATCAGGCTATCGGTAAGCAGATTCAGTTCTTTGGCGCTCGTTGCAACTTGGCTAAGGCGTTGTTGCTCGCTATCAACGGTGGTCGTTGCGAGATTACCGGTACTCAGATGGTTAAGGGTATCCCAACCTTGATGGGCGACCTGCTCAACTACGAGGAGGTGCTCTCGAACTATAAGAAGGTATTGGCAGAGATTGCTCGTGTCTACAACGATGCGATGAACATCATCCACTATATGCACGATAAGTACTACTACGAGAAGGCGCAGATGGCTCTCATCGACACCAACCCTCGTATCAACCTCGCATACGGTGTTGCAGGTTTGTCGATTGTGCTCGACTCACTCTCGGCAATCAAGTACGGTAAGGTAACCGTTAAGCGTAACGAGTTGGGCTTGACTGAGTCGTTCGAGATTGAGAAGGATTTTCCAATGTTCGGTAACAACGACGACCGTGTTGACCACCTCGGCGTTGACCTTGTATACTTCTTTAACGAGGAGTTGAAGAAGCACCCAATCTACAAGGGCGCACAGCCTACATTGTCGCTCTTGACCATCACCTCGAATGTGATGTATGGTAAGAAGACCGGTGCTACTCCTGACGGTCGTGAGAAGGGTATTGCATTCGCTCCGGGTGCAAACCCAATGCACGGACGCGACAAGTGTGGTGCTGTTGCATCGCTTTCGTCGGTTGCTAAGTTGCGTTACCGTGACTCGCAAGATGGTATCTCGAACACATTCTCGATTGTTCCTAAGTCGCTCGGTGTTGATGAGGCAACTCGTGTAGAGAACCTCGTAACAATGATGGATGGTTACTTCACAAAGGGTGCACACCACCTCAATGTGAATGTGTTGAACCGCGAGATGTTGATGGATGCAATGGAGCACCCAGAGAAGTATCCACAGCTCACAATCCGTGTTTCGGGCTACGCAGTGAACTTCACAAAGCTCTCGCGTGAGCACCAGTTGGAGGTTATCTCGCGTTCGTTCCACGAAAGAATGTAGTCTTTATAAAATAGGGATAATAGGGGTACTGGGGGTACTAAGGGCACTGGGGTAAATCTCCCTAGCACCCCTAGTACCCCCAGAGTCCCTAGGACCCCTAGGAAAAGTAAAAAGGAAAACTATGAAGTTAAAAGTCCATTCATACGAGTCGCTCGGCACCTTCGATGGTCCGGGTTTGCGATTGGTGGTATTCTTGCAGGGTTGCAACTTCCGTTGCTTGTACTGCGCTAATCCCGATACTATTGACCTTTGTGGCGAGGCGAAAGAGACCGACTTGGAGCATATCGTTGAGCAGGCGGTAAGCGAAAAGCCTTTCTTCGGCAAGCGAGGTGGTGTAACTTTCAGTGGTGGTGAGCCTACCATTCAGGCAAAGGCGTTGATTCCGCTTGTCAAACGATTGAAGGAGCAGGGAATACATATCTGCATTGACACCAATGGCTCTATCTGGAATGAGTATGTTGAGGAGTTGTTCTCGTTGGTCGATTTGGTGCTACTCGATGTAAAGCAGCATAATCCTTCGCGCCACCTACAACTCACCGAGCGTAGCAATGAGCAGACCTTGCGAACGGCAGAGTGGTTGGAACGCAATGGCAAACCATTCTGGTTGCGTTATGTATTGGTGCCGGGGTATAGCGATGCGGAGAGCGATATTCGCTCGTTGGGTGAGCACTTGGGCAAGTTCGAGATGGTGGAGAGAGTGGAGATTTTGCCATACCACACCCTCGGAGTTCACAAGTACGAGGCTATGGGGCAGGAGTATAAACTTAAAGGTGTGAAGGAGAATACTCCCGAGCAACTCGACCAAGCCCGCAAACTCTTTGAACAATATTTCAAAACAGTATTTGTAAACTAAAAGATACCGAGCAATTTGCTCGGTATCTTTTTATAAATTCCTAACTCCTAACTACTCACTCTTTGCAAGTGGCGAAGCCTGAGTATAGACGCGCGCTGCCAACTCCTTGTCGAGTTGATACATTCCGTACTTGTCGTTCTCGACAGCCTCCGATGCGAAAATCATCTCGCGAGCATTCTCCTCCTCCTCAATCTGCTCGTCGATAAACCATACGAGCATATTCGATGATGCAAAGTCGCGGTCTTCGTGAGCAATGGCTGCAAGGTTGTTGATAAGGCTTGTTACAACCTTCTCGTGCTTCAATGTGTGTGGAACATCTCCTGTACCGATACCCACTCGGTCTGCACCTCAGCGAGAGGCTTCAACTCAACCTTTGCATCGCGTGAGTTGAGATAGTTCATAAAGATATGAGCGTGGTCCTGCTCCTCCAACCACTGCACATAAAACCAATTTGCTACACCTTTGTAACCTTTTGCCTCAGCGTCCATTGACATTGAGAGGTAGAGATATGCCGACCACAACTCGGCGTTAATCTGCTCGTTAATAGCTGCGTGTAATCTTTCGCTTAACATAGTAGTAATGTTTTAATGTTATATTTTCTGCTTTCTATCGCAAATATAGTACAAAAAACAATATCTGTCAAATCGATATTTCTGATAATGATATAAACGGAACTTATATGTTTGATATGGTGCAATGCAAATCTATTTGTGTTTGCAAAAAAAAGTGTATCTTTGCATAGATAATTATTGTGAGATGAGGCATATTACATCAATTTTAGTGTTGGTTGCAACCCTTGTTGTAGGTTGCCAAACCGATAATACCTTCAATAGCGGTGTCGCAAATGGCGAAACTGCACTCTCGATTACTCTTGCTCAAACTCGTACTTCGCTTGGAGAGAAGCAGGGCGAGACCTATCCGGCATATTGGTGTGCAGGCGACAGAATAGTTGTGAATGGAGTAGAGTCCGCAGAGGCTGCAATCGATGCTAACAACGCAGCAAACGCAACATTTGCCTTCAATAAGAAGTTGTCCTATCCGTACTACATCACATATCCTTATACCGCTTCGACCACTGCCGAAACACCCGCTGTGGTGTTTCCTGCCGAGCAGAGCTATGCCGAAGGGACATTTGCCTCGGGTAGTGCGCCTATGTGCGGATATATAGAGAGCGGAAATAATGCCACGCTATCGCATCTTGCTGCCATACTGCGATTTTCGGTAAAGGCAAAGAGTGAAGGCGTAGTGCTGAAAAAAGTTGTTGTAACTGCGACCTCGGGGGCTAAAATAGCCGGAGCATTTGAGGTCGATTGCAAAAACGCCACAATCACACCAACCGAAGATGCAAACTCGGTTGTAACATACCTGTTGCCCGACAATTTTACACTCTCGACAACAGAGTTGAGCGATTTCTATATCTCGTTGGCGGCAGTCGCTACCGGTGAATGCACCATCGAGTTCGTGGAGGCATCGGGCGAGAAGATGACTGCTACTTGGGCGCCGATAAATCCTCTTGTAAAGGGAGTTGTTAGCGAATTTAAGAGCATTGTCTACGCATCGAATACAGATGTCGCATTGCAACCACTTATGGCAGAAGATGATGAACTTACACTCTTCTATAAAAATATATGTGGCTATGTGCGATATAGTGATGGCTCGCCTATCGTGGGTGTTGGTGTAAGCGATGGTTTCAGGGTTGTGGCAACCGACGAAAATGGTTACTACGAACTAAATAATGTTACCCCCGAAACATGGTATATCTACTGTTCGTTGCCTGCCGATGTTCAGGTGCCTATCAACGAATTTGGGCAACCTTGTTTCTTTAAGAAGTATCCGTCGAGCTCCAAGCGGTACGACTTTACATTTGAGAGGTTGGCTGGCGGTGCCGAGAAGGAGTTTGTGCTCTTTGGGTTGGCAGATACGCAGCCTACGGGCGAGGCTCATTTGGAGCGTTTCAGAGTGCAGGCAGCACCCGAAATAAAATCCTACTCTAAGTCGTTTGGTTTGCCGTGTTATGGTATGGTGCTCGGTGACCTGGTGGGTAGTGTTCCAACGCTAATGGACGATATGCGCAGCGAGTTGGCGTGCGAGAAGATGGGTATGCCTATCTTTGCCGTTATGGGTAATCACGACCATATCTCTTATGGTAAAACAAAACCGGTATTCACCGACGAGCGCAATGCAACAACGAGGATAAAGATTCAGCGCGATTTCGAGGAGTGCTTCGGACCTGTGAACTACTCGTTCAATCGTGGAGATGTGCATATTATCGGTATGCGCAATATCAAGCATACCGATAATGTTAGCGCCAGCAACTTTGTCAATGGATTTACTGCCGAGCAGTTCGAGTGGTTGAAGCAGGATTTGGCGCTCGTGTCAAAGGATAAGATGGTGGTGCTTTGTGTACACATTCCGATACTCAACGGAGGCAAACTTGGCGATGGCAACTACCTCCAAGAGGTACTCTCCTTGATGGATGAGTATGCCGAAGCGCATGTCCTCTCGGGACATACCCACTATATGCGTCCGTACGACCATGTATGGAATAAAACGGGACATAAGATTTATGAGCATTGCATCGCCTCGACACGCCAGGATATGATGGCTTGCAATATCCACCGCGATGGTTCGCCTTGTGGCTACAACATCTTCAAAATCAAGGATAACAAGTTCGTGGATTGGTACTACAAGGGCTATCCATACGGAATGAATACGCGCGACGACCAGATGCGCCTCTATCGCGGAGCATCGGTTTTTGGAGCCGAGCCTTCGGGTAGCAACAAGTATGGCACTATGGGCTTCTATCAACTTCCGTTCGATAACAACACCCTGCTGGCAAACATATTCAGTTCCGATCCAAGTTGGAATGTTGAGGTTTACGAAGATGGTGTCTACTCGGGCAAGATGACCTATTTCGACACTTCGTCGAAGTCTAAATATGAGGAGCTGGTGGGAGATGGCACCTTCGAATCACCTCGTCGCGTTGCCGATGGCGTAGAGTGTAGCCGCGACTTTTGGGCGATAAGTGTTTTGTTCGGCTACTTGGGTAGTGATGTGAATAATAACTACAATATGTGCCATACGATGTGGCGATACACATTGAAAAATCCGAATGCCGAGCATATCGAGGTGCGTGCTACCGATCGTTTTGGCTATGTATATAAAGAGGATAGGATAGAGAGCAATTCGGACTTGGGTTATACGATGTATGATCCGCAATATAACCCTACCTTAGAGTAAAAATAGATGCCGAGCAGTCCGCTCGGCATCTATTAGTTCAATCGGAAATTTCCACCTCCGCGTTGCTCCATATCGGCCTTGGCGACCATCTCGCTTTGGAGTCGTACCATTCGTATCATATCACTGATGTCGTTCAGCCCACGCAACGATGTGCCTATCGGCATACGGCACTGCAACTCCAACTCTGCGAGTCGCTCACGCACCTCCTCCAATCCTTCGGGGATAGCGATATAGACGCAATCGACCTCGGTATATTCGGCAAAAAAGAGCGTCATCAATGCTGCTTTATGTGCCGAAGGGATATGTTTAATCTCGATATTATCACGCTTAATACCGCACATGGCGAGTCCTTGCAACGCCTCAAACTCACTCTTCGAGTCGTCCAGCGCAACCACGCCAACCTTTATATCTGAAATTGCAATCATAAGTAAAAATAAGACGAAAGAGTTAAAACTCCTCACTTCTAACTCCTAACTCCTAACTCCTAACTACTAAAAAGGGCAGCCTTCCGACCGCCCTGTATTACTTGCCGAAACTCTTTTAGTAGATAAGTTTCTCAGCGTCGCGCGACTCCGAAGAGTTAGGATACTTCTCGGTGATAGTCTTGTAGCAAGCCTTTGCAGCTTCGGTCTTACCTGCGGCAGCAAGTGCCAAACCTTGCTTGTAGAGGTAGAGCGGTGCAGTGTAGTTGTTATCCGAAGCCTTAACAGCCTTAGCGAAGAGCTTTGCAGCCTTCTCGTAGTCGCCCTGCTCAACTGCTACATCGCCCTGCAAACCGAGGTTCTGAGCATTTACAACCTCAGCAGCCAAACCGCTAACAGCCTTATACTTTGCGAGATACTTGGTAGCATTCTCCAAATCGCCGAGGTGGAGGTAGCAGATACCTGCATAGTGCTTTGCAAGGTTACCTGCCTTGGTTGAGCCGTATTGCTCTACCACTGCGAGGAAGCCTGCACCGGTCTCGTCACCATTGAGTGCGAGGTCGTAGTTAGGGGTCTCGCCAGCGAAGTTCTCCTGTGCAGCAACAATCATCTCTGCCGCAGCAACCTCGTTCTTATCCATTACCAAATACTTGTAGGCATAACCACCTGCAACGAGGAGCAAGAGTGCAACGATTGCGATAACAACCTTCTTGCCGTTCTCCTCAAAAAACTTTTCGGTCTTGCTGACTGCCTCGGCAACAACAATCTCCTCCTGATTTTGAACTTTCTTTGTCATAATAGTATTCTTTTTTTAGTTTATAATTCTCAATTTCAGAGCGCAATGCCCTTTACAATTCACAAAAATACAATTTTTTACGCAATAAACCACAAATTTTAAGATTTTTTTTGCGCAATCTCAAATTATTCTCTCCCTGCTCTTTATTTGTGTCACATAGATATGTGAATTGCCAAATTTTTTCCTATCTTTGCGTAAATGTTATATTTTTTGAAAAGCAGATGAAAAGAGTCCTACTTTTGATGCTGTGTTGCATACTATCAGCGGTTGTTGTGGCGCAAAATGCTCGTTCTGTGCGAGGTCTTGTATATGATGGCAATGGAGTGCCTATGGCAGAGGTAAAACTCACTGCCGTAGGTTTCGGCAATAGTGTGTTGTCGGGTACAGACGGAACATTCGAGATTATGGTTTCGCCCTATGCCAAGTATATTGAGGCAAGTAAGGATGGTTATTTACCTGTGCAGGTCGAGATAGATGGCTCTTATCTCATAGTAAGGCTTAAAATTGATAAGAAGTATGCCGAGAATAAGGCGAAGGCCGAGGAGGAGGCTCGTCTTGCTGCACAAAAGGCGCAAGAGGCTGAGCAGGCTCGCATAGCGGCAGAGAAGGCTGCGGTGGAGAAGGCGGAGCAGGAGCGTAAGGCTGCCGAGGAGAGAAGGCGCATCGAGGAGGAGCGTCGTATCGCTGCGGAGAAGGCAGCAGCGGAAAAGGCTGAGAAGGAACGATTAGCTGCCGAGGCAAAGGCAAAGGCCGAGGAGGAGAAACGCATCGCAGCTGAGAAAGCGGCAGCCGAGAAGGCAGAGGCGGCAAAGCGTGCTGCCGAGGAGAAGGCTCGCCTTGCTGAGGAGAAGCGCATAGCGGCAGAGAAGGCTGCAGCGGAGAAGGCTGAAAAGGAGCGATTGGCTGCCGAGGCAAAGGCAAAAGCCGAGGAGGAGAAGGCTCGTCTTGCCGAGCAACAACGCTTGGCGCAAGAAAAGGCGCAAGCCGAAGCAAAGGCAATAGAGATTGAGAAGGCGGAGATGGCTAAGCAGGCTCGTTTGGAGCAGGAGCGTATAAACGAGTTGGAGCAACGAGCGATGTTGGAGCAGAAGCGACAGAGGGAGGCTGAACTTTTGCGAGAGAAAGAGCAGAAAGCAGAGGTCAGAAAGGCGCACATAGAGAAGTGGCGACAGGCTTCGTTGAAGGGCTATCGCTCGATGGTTGAGTTCGCATTTATGATGGATTTCGACTTGATGCCATCTTATAATTTACACTATATTGGTGGCTATCAAATCAATAACTGCCTTTATGTCGGAGTGGGAACGGGTGTTTGTCTGCACGAATCAGCATTTGGCGACAACTCGGTTGCCGAGTGGTCGAAAGAACCACAAGATAGACCTCTCCCTTTGCAGACTGTAAATGTTCCGGTGTTTGTCTACTTCCGTGCAAACTTTGTAAATCGTCGTTGCTCTCCATACTTTGCTGTGGCTGCGGGGTATAGATTCTCGACCAAGCATTATTTCCAAATGCCTTGGCAGCAACACGACTATTACAACACCAGCGGATTGTTGATAAACCCACAACTTGGAATCAATCTCCGTATGAGCAAGAGGTCCGATATCTATCTTGCTGCGGGCTTCAATATGCAACAAATGCCGGTGTTCGATGCAAAGGGGTCAACAATGTTTGTTGCCAAATTTGGCAAGGAGCTATATTATGGTTTCGATTTGCGACTTGGTTTTACATTCTAATTCCAGATGAATATGAAGAGATTATACGCCTATATATCTATACTATTTACGGTAGTTATCGCTTGTTTGTCGTGCGCAAAAGAGGCGTTGCCAAACGGAGATGTTTTAACCGAACTGCTCGAAGTGCCGGAAGAGGCCGTTGTGGTCGATTGCAACGATGGGGAGCATCGTGTTACAGTACTCTCCAACTATGCCTTTAATGCATCTGCTGATGTAGATTGGGTTACTTGTGTAGTAGGGGAGGACCACAAAACATTGCGACTTAATGTCCAGAAGAACGACGCAACGACGGAGCGAGTTGCAAATATCACAGTAACAATAATAGATCATTATTTTAGTGTATCGTATAGCAAAACCTTCCAGGTTAAGCAGAGAGGTGGACAGCCTACTGTTTATGCCTATATATTATCAGAATCTTGGTTAGGAGGACTCGAAAAGGTCAACGAATATTATGTTTTGCAAAGTTCGGGAGAGGAGGTAAAAATGTATGTTGAGTCAAATACAGCATACACCATTTCGAGCGACTGCGATTGGATTACTTGGAGTGAGCCAACCTCCGAATCAAACGAGGATAGAGATGTTATATTGTTGAGTGTTGGATGCAACGAAACAATAAGCGAAGAAGATAGAGTTGGTCATATCTATGTAACGGCAGAAGGTGCAAAATCGACTATTACCATATCTCAGGCGCCATTTTTCCCATATTTGACACTCGACTACGAATACCAAAATGGGGTACGATTGTCGTCCGATTCATCGACCTCCACGATAACATTTGGTACAAACACATCGTGGAAGGCGAGTTGCGATGCCGATTGGATTACACTATCGTCCGATAGCGAGATTTTCGACAATCAAGGTGAACACAAGGAGTGTGAGATTAGGCTCTCGGCACAGGCAAATACTCGTGGCGGGGAGCGTAGTGCAACCATAACCATCGAGAGCATAGAGAGTAGTTATCAACTAAAACAGACTGTCACTGTAACTCAGGATGGTATGTTCGCCGTAACGGGTATTCAATCGCGATATATGTATATGGGAGATTTGTATCGCTTTACTCTGAATGCAAAGCGTGATTGGGTGATAACAAGCGATGCCTCTTGGCTCGGTATTGTTGCGCAAGAAGGAGTCGCAGGGTCGTCTGATATCTTGTTTGTGGTAGAGGATAATCACTCGGAGCAGGAGCGTACGGCTGTTGTAACTATCTCGGCGGCGGATAATAGCGATTTGAAAGCAACCTTTACGATTACACAAGACCATATCAATACGATATACTACTATTCGAAGTACAAGCAAACAAGCGTAGTGGATAAGATATTGTATAATATAGAAGTTGCAGAGCATCTTTTCGATAATGGTATAGGCAGAGTTATATTTAATGGAACGGTTACATCATTAGAGGCAAAAGAGAATTCTTACTCCTCGACCTGGGGTTCGACTACAACAAAAGTTATACTCCCACCAACCATTACAACTATCGGAAAGCGAGCCTTTTACTATAATTATGGTTTTACTCGCATCGACCTACCAAAGAGCGTCACTTCGATTGCGGAGGAGGCTATAACACAGTGTACACTAGTGACAGAGATATATTGCGAAGCAACCAATCCTCCGACAGGAGCAACCGGAATGTTCAATCTTAATGAAGATTGCAAAATCTATGTTCCTATGGACTCTGTCGATGCGTATAAGAACGCTGCATATTGGAGTGAATATGCCGAAAGAATAGTTGGATTTTAACCATTAACACCCCAGAGCGAAGATGTATCTTTCACGACTTTCGATACTTAACTTTAAGAACCTTGCGCAGGAGGAGTTGGAGCTCGACAAGGGTTTCAACTGCTTTGTGGGCGATAATGGCACCTGCAAGACCAATATCATCGATGCGGTATATTTCCTCTCGATGTGTAAGTCGGCATTGGCGATGACCGACTCGCAGTGTGTGCGTCACGGAGAGAAATTTTTTGTCTTGGAGGGCGACTACCGCACCGACAGCGACCGCCACGAGCGAGTGGTATGCTCCTATCAGCGAGGTGCATCGAAGGTTGTAAAGCGCAACGACAAGATTTACGAGCGATTGGCGGACCATATCGGCTTGGTGCCGGTGGTTATCGTGTCGCCTGCCGACTCCTCGCTTATCAGTGACTCGGCAGATGAACGCCGCCGCTATATAAATTCCTTTATCTCGCAGTTGGATAAGAGCTACCTCGATGCGGCAATGCGCTACAACACCGCCCTTGCCAACCGTAATAGTTACCTGAAAATGGGCTCTGACGAGGAGATGCTCCGCATCTACGATGCGCAGATGGCACCCGTGGCGGCAAAGATTCATAAGGCTCGCTTGGAGATTACCGAGTTGCTATATCCGTTGGTGTGCGAGTATTATCGAGCATTGTCCGATGACCACGAACAGGTGGAGTTGGAGTATCGCTCCGAGTTGAATAACGCCACTTTGGAGGAGTTGCTCCTCGCTTCGCGTGAGCGAGATAGAGTTATGGGCTACACTACCTGCGGAGTGCAACGAGATGACTTGCGCTTCTCGATAGGTGGCTTTGCGCTCCGCAAATATGGCTCGCAAGGTCAGCAGAAGTCGTTCCTGATAGCGTTGAAACTCGCCCAATACCGTATTATTGCGCAGGCGTGTGGCGAGAAACCGATATTGCTGCTCGACGATTTGTTTGACAAGTTAGACGAGAGCCGTGTATCACGCCTTATCGAGTTGGTCAAGGGCGATGAGTTTGGTCAGGTGATTATCACCGACTGCAATGGCGAGCGTATGGGTAATATTTTGCACAAGGCGGAGTGCAGTTACAAGTTGTTTAATGTAACCTACGGCGAGGTCGTAAAATAGTATAGGCGATGAAACGCACCAAAGCACAACCCATAGGCGCACTGTTGGACTCTTTGTTCAAGAGCCCCGATGTGGCACGCAAGATTGCCGAAGGCTCACTGCCGTATGTGTGGCGTGAGGTTACGGGCGAGGTGGTTGCGGCATCGACTCGTCAGGTGCGCTTTGTGCGAGGTACGCTCTATGTGCATGTCGCTTCGAGCATTGTGCGTAGCGAGTTGATGATGCAGCGCGAGGCGTTGGTACGCTCGATTAACAAAAAACTCGGCACCAACCTCGTGCAGAGTGTTGTAGTGCAATAGCGGTTATGTCGTTTCTGGATATCATACTACTTGCAATCGGAGTGTCGATGGACGCATTTGCGGTGTCGATAGCCAAAGGTTTGGCTACGCAACGACTGCGCCCGAAACACTACGCTTCGGTGGCGTTGTGGTTTGGAGGTTTTCAGGCGTTGATGCCCATTCTCGGCTACTTCTTGGGGGCAAACTTCGCATCAATAGTTGAGTATTACGACCATTGGATAGCCTTCGTGTTGTTGGCTGTTATAGGTGGTAAGATGATTTACGACACCCTCGCAGGTGGCGATGAGGAGGACTCAACGGGCGCTGACTTTCGTTTCAAGACGATGCTTGTGTTGGCTATCGCAACGAGCATAGATGCGTTGGCTATTGGCGTGTCGCTGGCATTTTTGAAGGTCGATATCTGGTCGGCAACAGCCTTCATAGGCGTTACTACGGCACTATTCTCCGCCTTTGGCTTGCACCTCGGCAATATCTTCGGCAATCGCTACAAGCACGGCGCAGAACTCCTTGGTGGTATCGTTTTGGTGCTTATCGGTGCCAAAATATTAGTAGAACACCTCTTCTATTAAAACGGAAAACTAATAAAAAGCTAATGGCTAATGGCCAAGGGCTAATAGCAAAAATGGTTGAGAATTTTCTCAACCATTTTTTTAGAAGAATACTATCGCCATTAAAATATAGGTCGGCAGGAGTATTATCAGCGAAAATTTGAAGATATATCCGAAGAATGACGGCATACGCACGCCATCGTTCTCGGCTACCGCCTTGACCATAAAGTTAGGGCCATTGCCGATGTAAGTCATCGCTCCAAACAGTACCGAGCCGAGTGCTATGGCTTTCAAAAGTGGCTCCGATACGCCGGCAACGAGTGTTGTACCCTCTGCCGTAGGCAACGCTGCCGCCACGGTGTGGAATGCTACTGCCGTAGGGGCGTTGTCGAGGAATGAACTGAGTGCGCCCGATGCGTAGAAGAACTGCGCAGGGGCGGTAATTCCGAGCGATGAGGCATTCTCGTTGAGGAACAATAGGGCAGGGGTCATCGTAACGAAGATACCTATAAATAATATAGCAACCTCCGTAATTGGCTCCCACGAGAAGTGGTTGCTCTTGCGCACTCGTCTGCGAGTGGAAACCACCGACAACAGCAGAATAACCATAAGCACTATTTCGCGCAAGAAACGCATATACCACGGAGCATCTTCGGCTGCCATTGCCGGAATTTCGTGCGGGTTGATAAACGCCACCGAGAGCAAAATGCCCGAGAGGTAGAAGAGATTTACCGCACCCGAGAACGAAATCTTGATAGGCTCGTCCTCCTCGCTTTCGGTGCGAGGGCGAATACCCATCAACTCTTTGCGCTTCCAGATGTAGGTGTCGATTACCACATAGACAAATAGCAATGCCGAGCCCACGAATACCCACTGTGGAAAGAGAGTCTGGAACCACGAGAACTCCGCACCTCGCAGGTAGAGCAGGAACAACGGTGGATCACCCAGCGGAGTCAAGACACCACCGCAGTTTGCGACCATTGCGATAAAGAATAGGATGGTGTGAATCTTATATGTGCGGTCGCGATTTATTTCGAGCAGAGGGCGGATAAGCAACATTGCTGCACCCGTAGTGCCAACCACCGAAGCCAAGCCGTAGCCGATAAACATAATCGCAGCATTTACGACAGGTCGAGGTGTGGTCGAGTAGTGGATGTGAATACCTCCCGTAACGACATACAGCGCAGCCAAAAGGGCAACAAACGGAATGTAGTCGTAGAGCATCTGGTGCTTCAAGTTCTCGCCCAAGCCTGCCCGTGAGAGCATTATTGCCGTAGGTATGGCAATCACCAAAACAAAGATTAGCTTATTGAAATTCCTATCCCAAAAGCGAGGAAATGCGAGAGGCATTATCGCTATTAAGAGTAGCATTATTGCGAATGGTATTAAAAGATATGGTTCTATGTTGTACATAACTAAAAATCAATTTTACACTGTTTTCTTACTGTTTGCAGTGTAAATTGACCTCTATCCTACACCGCAGAACACTCTATACCGAGGGCTCGCACCCTTTCGGCAATCTTTTCCAACTCCTCGCGTGAAATCTTTTCGATGGTTTTGCACGGAGTTGCTCGGTCTATCGAATAGACCATAACGCTCCGCGGTCGAAGATGCTCAACTACGGCAGCCCACGCCAAAAACTCTCGCTCGGTGGTGTTGTCAATATATTCGCCATTGTACTCACCACGCAAGAACATCGTTTGCAAGACAAACTCTCTGCCAAATTTAGCGAGATTTTTTACCACCTCAGCAACCGAGTAGTTGCCCTGTGGTTTGTTGATGATTTGTGCCGTAGCATCTATTGCCGAGTCGAGCTTCAAAATCGCATTGTCCACCTTGTGCAGGGCATTGCACACACCCTTACGATGCAACTGCGTGGCATTGCTCAGTACCGAAACCTTAGCCTCGGGAGCAAACTCATTGCGCAGAGCAATCGTATCGTCAATAATACCCTCAAATTCGGGGTGGATTGTCGGCTCGCCATTTCCCGCAAAGGTTATCACATCGGGCAATTCGCCCTGCTCCGCCATCTTCGATAGAGTGGAGCGGAGAGCTTCACGGATATCCTCACGAGCGTTGAAGCGAGGTTTTTCCTCTCTATTATCCTCGTTCCAACCGCACTCGCAATATATACAGTCGAAGTTGCACAACTTCGAGTGAAGAGGCAACAAATTCACACCGAGCGAAATACCCAATCGGCGTGACTTTATAGGACCATATATGATGTCGGTGAATAGCAACTTTTGTTTAACCTTTTTGCTACGCAAAAATAATACAAAAAGAATTAAAAATTAAAAATTAAGAATTAAAAATTCTCTCGTCTCTCGTCTTTCGTCTCTCGTCTCTCAAAAAAAATGCACAAAGCCCGAAAGCCTTGTGCATTTATCTGTGAAAAAGTGATTTTCGGTTTTATGCCTCAGGAGTCTCAGGAGTCTCAGGAACGTCCTCCTCCTCGTACTCGAAATCAACCGAGCCGTGCTTAGGGCACTTAACAACATTGTTTACATACCACTTGTCGCCCTCCTTTGTCGAGATGAAGACAACTAAATGGAGGTTGTCGTGGTTCCAAGTCTTCTGGTTGCCGGTACCATTCGAGCGCAACAATAATGCAAACTCGCGCGAAGCAGTCTTGCCGGCCTCGATAGTACCAAGCTCCAAACCGGTGAAGTCGTACATTGCCTTCTTGCTATCAGCCAAACGAATACAGTTGTCGTGAGTGCCGAAATCAACGCCCTCCACAGGGTCGTAACCAGCATTGGTCTGTCTTGCCTTGATACCATCCTCCAACAACCAAGCACCAATGCGGAACTCGGCAGTCTCCTTAGCCTTAACAGTTGCATTGAGAACGATGTAATCCTTCTCTGCGTGATACTCCGAATTTACAGCAATGCCACCTCGTACAGCCACCTCGTCGAGACGCGCCTGAATGTTCTCGTCGATTTTAGCCTTGGTATACATGGTGTCATAGTTTCTATTCAGGTCCATAAAGAGGTATGGCGCGCCACCACCTGTTCCGAGCGATAAGCCAAGATTCTCTGCATCGAAGAGATATGCAGGGTCATTAGAATTAAAAAGGTGAGCAACAGTAAGAACTGCGTCATCGCCATATTCACCCTCCATTGCCTGGTGTACAGCGTTAATCATCAACGGGCAGTACTGGCAACCTGTACCTGTAATCTGGGTAAGTAATATACGACGCTTGAAGTTGGTCTTCTCAGGGTGTGTATCCTCTGGTGCAGCAGGTGCAGGCGGAGGAGTTACTGTTACATTGATAGATACTACATTCGATGTAACTGTTCCGTACATAGCTTGCGCCTTTACAGTGCCAAGTGTGGTCGAAGTAAAGGTGTTGCCTTCGAGCATGGTTGCGTTATCAATGTAGATTTCGTATCCCTCTGTCAAGGTTGCACCCTCATAGTAGAGCGAGAATGTTACTGCATCCTCACCATTGTCGTAGATAGTTGTTTTGTCTGCAACGAGGAGCAATGGAGATGAATCGCCGCCACCATTGTCATCGCTCGGAGTGCCACAGCTTGCGAAAGCAAAAGCTGAAAGGCAGAAAATTGCCAATAATCTCAATGTTTTCATAATCGTTTATCTTTTAATTTGTTTTGTGTTTTCTCTCATTTAGAACGACGAAGTCAGCATAAGATTTACTCCCGTGTAAGCCGGCGAGAAGCGACACATACCGCCCGAGCAGATGTATCCTGCGCGGTTGCGACCATAACTCAACTGTACGCGAGTACGGTTGTAAGTGTAGCTGAAACCTCCGTTATAGTAGTGAGTCTTGCTCTGACCGATGTTATACATATCCTGCACATAGAAGCTCCAACGAGGTGCAAGGCTGAACTCTACGAGTCCTGCAACCCAATCACCCTCGCTGTGCATTCCGTCCCACTCGTATTTTTCGTCGCCCGAGAGGAGATACTGTACCTCGAAACGAAGCGACATCTTGCGGTTGAACTTATGCGTTACATCGCCCACGAAGATGTGAGCCTGGTTATCCATGTTGTCCTGGAACGAGTAGAGTAATACCGACTTCCACTTCTTGTTCCACTGACGCTCAACATCGATATTGATATCGCGCCAATAGAGCATACGCTTGCCACCATTCGATGCGAGTGGTTTGAGCGAGTAGAAGGTCGAGAAGTTGGCGTGGAAAGTCCAATAGCGATAGCGGTTGCTCTTGCTGCGGTACGAGTAGCACAAATCAACCTGACCACCCAACTCGCCATTAGCCTTAACCTGATAAGGGTTGAGGTTTGCCAACATATAGGTATATTGGCGAGTAAGAGCAGGAATATAGTTGATAGCATTTCCGGTGCCGGTTGTGTAGACATCTATGGCTGTTGCCATATGATCCAATGCACGGAATGTAGCTATTGCGCTGAATGTCTTGTAGTTGTAACCTACCTCTCCGAGAGCAACCCAACCTATCTGCGTCTTGCCTATGGCATCGGTCTCGCCAAAAAAGTAGTCCTTACTCTTGTGGACATACTCGCCACGAACAGTCAAACCATTCCAACCGAAGTTCATACGACCCGAATACATATTGAGGTTCGGATTAACACCGTACGCCTCCAAATAGGTCTTTGTTACGCCTGTCAATGGGTCGAATGTACTATCGTCATAGTCCTTCAAATTATCGGGAGCCTGGTCGAGGCTCTGGAAACGATTTACATACGAACCCTCGATATTCCAAGTGATAGCCGGAGCTTTGATAATCTCCGCCAACGAAACCGACAAATCGGCTCCACGCACCCAGGTCTTAGAGTACTCGGTGTAGAGTCGTGGGCGACCATACATACCCTTCACGGTTACATAGCGACCGAAGTTGTAGGCTGCACGCACACCTTCGAGTGAGTTGTTAATACCCAACTGACGATCCTCGAACGAACGGAAAATCAGACCATTTCCGAATTGGTCGAAGATGTCGCCGACCAAAATCTCGAAATTCTTGTCGCGCCACTGGATATACTTCGATGCGAGGTAGAACTTATAGCCGTCAGCCAACTCCTCATAGCCCACCAACGCAGGCAAAAATGCGTTCATCTGCACTCCTGCCGAGAAGCGACCATTCGAGTAATCGACTTTGAGATAGTTGTTCGAACCGAAGTGGTCCTCGGGGCGGTCAATCTTCTTGTCGGGGGTGTAGTAAATCGACGACGACTCCAAGCTACCCGACACCTGACCATTGCCAAGTACCTGCTGTGCCGAAGCCGAGAGCATGAGCGCAACTACGCCCACCAAAATAAGGGTTAATCGCTTCATCTGCTACTTCTTTTTCTTTTTGAGTGCCACAACCTTATCGAACAACTCCTGCTCGCTACCAGGGGTATAGCCCGAGTGCGAGTAGATGATGTTGCCCTCTGCATCCACCACAAACGATTGCGGTGTGAGCGAAACATTCATTGCGCGCTTCAACTCCTGATTCTCGTCATATACGCAGATGAACTCCCAGCCACGCGACGAAGCCAAGTTCTTGGCAGTAGCCTTCAAACGAGCATCATCAACCGATACGGCGATAATGTCGACATCAGCCTCTTCGCGCCACTCTGCCAACGAGTCGTTGATGGCGTTGAGCTCCTGAATACAAGGCTTGCAGGCGATAGACCAATAGGCAATAATCAGCGGCTTACCCTGCGAGAGGTCACGCACCGAAACAATCTTGCCCTGCGCGGTCTCCACCTTTACATCGGGTAGTTGCTGTGCCGAGGCGAATGAAACTGCCAATGCAAGGCACAAAAGCGAAAATATTTTCTTCATGGTTCAAATCTATTTTGAAATCGCACCAAGAAGCCTCCTACAACGAGGAAGCCTCTTGTGCGACAATCTCAAACTATTTGCGTACAGCCATATCGCGGCGGCTCATATACTCGTCCATTCTTTTGAGTCGCTCCTCAGGGGTACGATACTTAACATCCGATACAACAATCTTGTTCTTCTTCTCGGTTACAGGAGCAAACTTGGTGCGGACTCCAAGTTTTGTAGGAGCCTTGAAGTTGTTGATGTTTGCCACCTTCTTAACCGCGCCTACACTCTTGCTCGAAGCCTTAGCCGGTGCAGGTGCAGGAGCAGGCTCTGTGGTTGTGTCGTTCCAGCCCTTGGTCAATACAACCTCCGAGTTGATGTAGAAGAAGTGGAATGCAAGCTGTCCGTTGTAGTCGTACATCATTGTAGGGTAGAGAGGGGTCTCGCCACTCTTCATCGACTTCAATGTTACGGTGTTGCCGTCCTCCGAAATCGCTACCGGAATACCAACACCCTGAACATCGCTAAGGTCTGCTGGGTTGTATGGGAAGCCGAGTTCGGATGTATAGTTACCAAGACACAAGTAGTGGCCTGCACCGTCATACCATTGTGTAATAGGCTGGATAATAGAGTAGTTCACCGGAACGAAGATGTTGCCGTCAGCATCGGTCTGCAAGAACCACTTAGGACCGAAGTCTTGGAAGAGATAATCCACAATAGAAGTACTATAGTCGCTCATCAAGAACAAGTTGAATGGAGTTGCAAGGCTGGTCTCGCGCTGACCTGTTGTATCCCAACCGAGGCAGAGTACACGGTTCTGAGCGAGAACAGAAGCGTTGTAGTCGGCAGACAACTTATTGAGCTGAGCAAGGTCAGCATCTGCCTGCTCCTTGGTGATACCATACTTCTCCAAGAATGTGTAATTCTCTGCTGTGAGAGTGTTGTTCTCGTTCAAGTCGCCGATGGTAACCTTCCAGCTCTTTGTCTTTTCTGTGTGCTTTCCTGTCTCGTAGTCGTAATCCATTACGGTTGCAGTAGCGGTCCAATCACCCTTCAACTCGTTCAATCTATCCATGTTGAGTGCATCTACCGGAAGCTCATCCGTAGAGATAGCCCTTGCTACTGCCTTGGAATCCTCTGCGTCAGGGTTGCTTGGATTACCCTCCTCGTTCCAACCCATTACAGCGAGAGTGAAGTGTGTCTTCGGACGGAGATATGCAAATTCGATATCGAAGCCCTCCTCCGAGTTTATCTCTGCAAGCTCACCCGCACTGAAGTTGAACAGAAGGTTGCCATACTGGTCCTTAACTCCATCATTTGCTTGAAGAATTCTCTTGTAGGTCAAGTTGTTGGCAGCCATATAGTTCTCGAAAGCACGAGCATCCTCAGCTGCGTAAACAACTCTCTTAACAGGATTTGAGTTGTAATTAGGGTTCTTGATGTTGAACTTCACCCTATCTGGCAAAGTAGATGGGTAAGGTGTAACCACCAACTCTGGCTTATCAGTTTTGAAGCTTGGCACAGTGAAAGTTATGTGCTGGAAGTTCTGAGCCGAAGGGTCGATAGCCAAGCGACCATCTACCATCTTACCTGGTACAGCATTTACGAAAATGTGGTATCTCGAACCTTGTTCAAGCTCGTAGAAGTAGTACTCCTCTCCGTCGTTCTGATTGGTAAGGTTGATTTTGTAGGTAGAACCATCTGCTTTATTTGTCCATACATCTGCGATATACGGACCAATCACCTCAGTTGTGGTAAGCCATTGCATAAGGCTTGGATCATTGCGAAGGTAGGTCTTTACCAAGGTCATATAGTCTGCCTCTGGGTAGATTGCCCAGTGGTAAAAATCGGTCTTTTCATCAGGTGTGAAATAAATCTCACCGCTATCAGTTGTAAGATTCTTGATCTCTACCTTTACATTACCGTCAAACTTAGCAGGCTCAGGCATGCGGAACTCAACTCTCTTATACCAGGCACCTTCCAACCAATACTTATCGGTGTCGACATTGCTCGATGCGCCTCCGCCACCAATACCCATGTTAGGAAGTTGGTGTCCTGTGTCATCTATGTACTTGTTCATGTCGTAAGGGTAATAGTACCAGCCTTCACCCCTTCCCCAATCAATTGTTGGGTGCTTCTTATCGCAAGTCGCAATATAGTGAGTTTCGCCATCGTTGGTCTTGTCACCGTTGCCAAGTCTGCAATCTGCATAATAAACCTCCGAGAACATCAGCACAACAGGCTCTCCCGGCTTCAATGGGCTGTAATACTCGCTTGCCGTAGCCTGACCTTCATCAACTTTTGGATCGTCCTCAGGTACATCGGCAAGTATCGGTTTTCCGGTCTTTTCGTCGTAGCCTGCAAAATATGTGTAGCGGATGCTGCCATCTGCGTTACGCTCGTAAGCGTGTTGTTCATCGATAACCAACTCAGTGTCATTAGCAAGAAGGGATGCCGGATAAGATTCATCGCACATGTTCAATGTTTGAGGCATTGGTGGATTACCACGGTAGGCGAGGATGGCACAGTTACCTACGCCCCATCGTACGCGACGCTTCTCCTGCTTAACCTTGTCTGGAAGAGTGATGAATACTCTTGCGCTGATATCCTCGCTGCTGACAGTGGTGCTGAGAACAACAACCTCATCGTCAGCGTAGTTGTCAGGAGTCTCGAACTCCTTTGAGAATACCTCGCCATTGTTGTAGAACTCGCTCTCCGAGATAGCAGCAGCGATGTAAACGATAAACTTCTTGCCACGAACAAGACCATCGTTACCGGTAAGTTTGAGTGCTTTTGGATTGCCATCAACCTTCTTACCACTGAGGAAGATCAATCTTGCATTTGGTGCAGTAAGCTCCTCGCCTTCAACAATCTCTACGAGCTTGTAACCTACGCTTGTCAACTTCTTAGCGTTGAGCGGAATTACGACATTGATAGCCGATTTTACATCGGGCTCTCCAACCTCCAATACGGGAGGACCATTGTAATCGTCTCCATTGTCAGGAGTACATGCGGTCATCAATGCGCTGCCCGCAAAGAGCATCGCTACGATAACCATCAATTTTGTGAATAAGTGTTTCATAAAATTTGTTATTAAATAGTTTGAAATGAAATTTCAATATTGTCGGGCACAAGATACGAATAATTTTTGAAAAAATCTCTGTTTTTCCTCTTTTTTTCGTCATGCGCTCGCCTATTATGCCTGTGTGCACGAGATAGAGGTTCTTTTGGTTGGAATAAATATGCCGAAAAATAGGAATAAAAAAGAGTTGGGCATTTTGCCCAACTCTTGGCTGTAAGTTTTTGGTTTTGCGGACTCCTACCCTTGTTGCGGCGCAGGCGAGATAAGAGGTTGTTAGAGGAAGTTAGGGTCGTTAGAGAATTAAAAATTAAAACTCCTAACCTTATCAAGGCGCAACGATTTCTGGGGGCGCAGTCTGCGACTGCTTTATGGGGGCGGGCGTTCCGCCCTTTATGGGGTCGCTCCCGTTGGTCGCTCTATGGGGGTGCGCTTTTGCTCTCTCAACTCTCAATTCTCAATTCTCAATTCTCAATTCTCAATTCACTCCTAACTCCTAACTATCTCTTGTACTCCTCGACGCCTTTGCGGAGGAACTCCACAAAGCCCTCAACCGAGAGGTCGTAGCCTCGTGGCTCGCCCAAAACCTCGCCATTTTTGCCCTGCAAAACATAGTATGGCTGCGCATTTACACCAAAGCGTGTGAGTGCGTAGTTGGCATTCACCTTACCCAATGACTTCAATACCTTGCCATTCTCGGTAGTAACCCAATCGCTCTCCGGCAATGGCATTTTGTCGTCGGTGTAGAGTGCTACAATCACATACTCGTCACGCAAAATCTGCTGTACGGTAGGGTCTGCCCAAACTCTTGCCTCCATCTCTCGGCAATTCACGCATCCGTGACCCGTAAAGTCGATAAATATCGGTTTTCCAACCTTCGCAGCATACGCCTCTGCCTCCTTCAAGTCGAAGAAACCTTTCAAGCCGTGTGGAAGGTGGAGAATGTCGCTATATTTTGCGTTGTTTACATCCACTCCGTCACTTTCCGAAGAGGTTGTTGGTGCATACTTTCCAATAACAAAATCTTGCGATGAAAGCGGTGGCAAATAGCCTGACAAGCCCTTCAAAGGTGCTCCCCACATACCCGGAATCATATAAACTACGAATGTGAAAACGCCAATTGCCAATGCCAAGCGACCTACCGAAAGGTGCTTCATCTCGCTATCGTGAGCAAACTTAATTTTACCCAGTAAGTACAAACCAAGCAACGAGAATACCACAATCCAGATGGCGAGATAGATCTCACGGTCGAGCAAATTCCAGTGATAGACCTGATCGGCAACGCTCAGGAACTTGAATCCGAGAGCCACCTCGATAAAACCGAGTACAACCTTTACGGAGTTGAGCCAGCCGCCACTCTTTGGCAACTTCTTCAACATCGAAGGGAAGAATGCAAAGAGGGTAAAAGGCAGAGCAAAGGCGGTCGAGAATGCCAACATTGTGATAATTGGCGACCACACCTCGCCCGAGGTCGATTTGATAAGTACCGAGCCTACGATTGGTCCTGTGCAAGAGAACGATACAAGCACCAAGGTCAAAGCCATAAAGAAGATACCTCCGATACCGCCCTTATCCGACTGCGCATCGCTCTTGTTTACGAGTGCGCTTGGCAAAGTAATCTCGAATGCACCGAAGAACGATGCTGCAAAGACCATAAATACCACAAAGAAGATGATATTTGGTAGCCAGTGTGTAGCCAACCAATTAAAGATATCGGCAGTTACGGCATCGCCACCCAATACGCGCGTGATAATAATAAGTATCGCGATAGGGAGGGTGTAGAGCGCCACGATAAAGAGGCCATACAACGATGCGTTGATACGACCACGGGCCGCCGAGCCGCTATTCTTCATAAAGAACGATACGGTCATCGGTACCATAGGGAACACGCAAGGGGTAAGCAACGCTGCAAAGCCCCACAAGATAGCCTCGATGATGAGCGACCACAACGAGCCGGAGCCTGCGGCATCCTTTACTGCCTTAACCTCTGCGGTTGGGGCGACCTCGCCGAGTGCCACCACAAACTCCTCATCGGTAGGGGATAGGCACGAGCCCTCGTTGCACGCCTGATACGACACCTTAATCTTTACTTCGCCACCATTTTCTGCCTTGAAATCCTGCTCGAAAATAGCCTCTCTGTCATACTGACCAATCTCCATCATCAGCAACTCGTCTTTCTCGATATGAGCCTTTGACAACGAGCGCAAGTCGCCCTCTGCGGTAACGCCTTCGCTTGGGATGAACTCGAAAGTTGTGGGGTTGAACGCCTTTGCAGGGTCGATGGTGTAGATGTGCCAACCCTCGCCAATTTCGGCCTTCAACTCTACGGTGTAGAGTCCGTTGCCCTTGTCCTCGACGGAGTGCTTCCACTTAACTACCTGCTCTGTCTGCGCCATTGCCACCATTGGCACCACGCACAAGAGCATCAAAAATAATCTTCTAAAAATCTTCATATTGTTTAATTTTGAATTATCACTAACTCTTTATAAATCTTACGGCTTGCCACTCGTTGCATGAGAGTTGTAGAGCCGGTTTGAATCCCAACTTCTTGGCTTGCTTTGCCAAAATTGCAATATCCTCCTCCAAGAAGCCACTCATAATGAGCTCTCCTCCTTTCGAGATGGTGGCGGCATACGCCCTCATATCGGCAAGCAGCACATTGCGGTTGATATTCGCCAATACGATATCGAACTCTTTGCCCTTGATAGCCGAAGCATCGCCACACACCGAAACAACCTTCTCGGCAACATCGTTGAGCTCTATGTTTTCGCGAACACTCTCCTCTGCCATATCGTCAATCTCAACTGCCAAGACGCTCTCAGCGTTGAGTTTAGCCGCTACTATTGCCAAAACGCCTGTTCCACTGCCCATATCGAGTACTCGCTTGCCTTTGACTGCGGAGTTGAGCAACATCTCAACCATAAGCTGGGTAGTGGCGTGGTGTCCCGTGCCGAATGACATCTTCGGCTGGATGATGACCTCCAAGCCATTGTAATTTGGTCGCGGCTGGTGGAATGGAGCACGGATAAGAACTCTGTTTTTAACCTCAACCTCTTTGAAATTGCTCTCCCAAACGGCGTTCCAATTCTGTTGTTCTATCTCCTCGAAGTAGTAGTCGAGGATGCCCTCGTTGCACAACAGCATCTCAATTTCATCTCTATACTCGACAAAGTCGGGTTGTGTGATATAGGCATTGAGCAACCCCTCCGCATAGTCGAAACTATCGAATGGAAAATCCGAGAGATATGCTGTAAGAATATCTCCCTGTTCCTCCGTTGCGTAGATTGATAGTTTCGTGTAGTTTGCCATAAATTTTAATAGTGTCGTTAGGGGCGTTAGTGTCGTTAGGGGCGTTAGGGTCGTTAGGGTCGTTAGAGCAATAAAAAACTCCTAATTCCTAATTCCTAATTCCTAACTAATCTTTCGTCTATTCCACATACAACACCAACCCCTTCAAATACTCACCTTCGGGGTGGTAGATGTTGATAGGGTGGTCGGTAGGTTGTGTCAGCTGATGCAAGATGCGCACTTTGCGCCCTGCGATAGCCGCTGCGGTGAATACGGTGGTGCGGAACAACTCCTTCGATACAGCCTGTGAACAGGAGAATGTGAAGAGAATGCCGCCACTCTTAATCTGCGATAAGGCTCTTGCGTTGAGTCGTTTGTAACCCTGCATCGCATTTCCGAGAACCTTGTGGTGTTTGGCAAATGCCGGAGGGTCGAGGATAATCATATCGTACTTATCGCCAATATCCTTCAAATACTCCACGGCATCGCACGCCAACGAGGTGTGAGGTGCATCCTCGCCAAAGTTGAGCTTTATATTCTCATCAACCAATCGCACAGCTCGCTCCGATGCATCAATCGAACATACCTCCTTTGCCCCACCTGCCAGGGCATATACCGAGAAACCTCCCGTATAACAGAAGGTATTCAACACGGTGCGATCTTTGGCGTATTGCTGAACGAGGTAGCGGTTAAAGCGCTGGTCGATGAAGAAACCGGTTTTCTGCCCCTCCTCCCAATTGACGAGGAACTTATGCCCATTCTCCAATACTACATTATCCTTCTCTGCCGAGCCGTAGAGGTAACCGTCAACAGCGTTGAGGTTAGCTTTGAAAGGTACGGTCTGTGCACTCTTGTCGTAGATGGCGGTGATTTTCTCGCCATAAACCTCGCGAATAGCCGTTGCTATCTCGTTGCGCGAGAGGTACATTCCGACCGAGTGGCACTGCACTACGGCAGTTGTACCATAAACATCGACCACCAAGCCCGGCAAAAGGTCGCCCTCGCCGTGAATTAGGCGATAGCAGTTTGTCTGCGGATTGTCGGTCAAATCGAGAGTTCTGCGTACATCGTAGGCACTTGCAATACGGTCGTGCCACCACTTTGCATCGATTTCCTCCTTCTCGAAGGTTAAGATGCGAACTGCGATAGAGCCAATCTGGTAGTGTCCACGAGCGATGTAGTCACCACGCTGGGTGAAAATATCGACTACGGCTCCTTCGGGGATACTCTCGCCATCGCATTCGATGCGCTCTATTGCTCCCGAAAACACCCACGGGTGTTGGCGTTGCAGCGACTCCTCCTTGCCGCGTCGAAGATATATTTTTGCAATACTCATAGGCTCTTATTAGTTGGGTTCAACAAAGATTGTGAATACCAAAGGGGTATATGGCAGAATCTCTGTGCTTATTGTTGTCTTTGTGGTAACCTCCTCGGTTGTAGGCGTATTGTAGTTGAAGTTGTAGTAGTTATAGTCGTAATAGTTGTAGTACGGGTTGTAGTAGCTATTGTAATACGAGTTGTAGTAGTTGTAGTAGTTCATCGCATTGTAGTAGCTTGCAGCCGAGTTCGACGAAGAGGTCTCCGTTTTGGTTGTTCCCGACAAGCCTGCTGCACCATAGGCATATCCCGAAGATGTAGCAATCTGTCCGTATGCGCCATAGTGCATCTCCGGAATGCAGTAGAACCACGCACCGATAGCCTGTCGTTCGCTCTCGCCTTTACCTTCGTCGTCGGATGGGCTGTAACTGAATACATCGCATACAGGGTCTTGCTCGTTGAACACAAAGCGACGAATCTCCTCTATGTTGCTATCTACCACAAAGCCGTCAAGAAAACGCAGTACATACCATACATTTGCACGACCGTTCTTTGTTACGAGGTTCTTCTCGTTGCGCTCCGATGCCTCCAACCCTTTGCCGAAGCGTTCGAATAAGATGTCGTTGATTTTCCTATTGACCTCGGTCATATTGCTGTACATCTTATTGTCCTTGTAGGGGTTGTTCAACCCTGTTAGGTGCGGTTGCAGATAACGATAATTTGCGATATCGTCGGTTTTGGGGTTGTAGGAATGGTTGTAGTATAGACCTTTCAAGATTAAGTCATCCTTCTCGTCTACCTTCTCACTTTCGGGCTTGGTAGCCTGTTTCCATTCCCCCTCCCAGCCGACAAAGCTTTTAAGCATAGCCAACTCCTTCTCGGAAGGATTCTTTATTGCTCCGAGAACCTCGATGTCGAGTACCAATGGGCGAGAAGCATCGAGCGAGTACTGACCCTCGTAACCACCTTCGGTCTGTGTGCCGCTCTCTCCGTATGCGATAGACGATGGAAGATAGAGGCGCACCTTCGAGCCTCGACGCATCTTGTATGGTTTCTCAATCTCTTGGTTGTATTTTGCGTAATACCAATCGCAGTAGTCGTCACTCAGTGTAAATTCGTGTCGCATAGCGATATATGTACCCTCCAATAGTCCCATATTGTTGTTGCCGCAGTAGTTGATGTAGGGCACATAGTGGGTTGAGTAGGAGAATGTTCCGCACATCTCTGCCAAGCTGCCACTTCGAGTCATACAGATAGCACCGTTGATATCGCGACCGGTCATATTGGTATATACCCAGCAGGTGTCCTGGTCCATTAAAGGCTCCGAGCCAAAGTCGTTGCCATCGGAGGAGATGGGAATATTCTCGTTTGTGTCGCCTTCGAGAATTTCTACATAATAGCCACCCTCCTCTTGGTAGTTGCCTACCAACTCCGGTTTGTTGAGCTTTATCCACGCTTCGAGCGAAATCTTCTCGCGCTTGCTATTCGGGATAGATTCCTCGGTTATACACGATGTTAGGGCAAATAGTATGATGGTTATTGCCCAGAGTGAGTTGATTATATTTTTTGTAAATTTCATATCTTATTTTGTAACTTTCCCAATCTTCATATACCATGCAATCATTGAGTTCTTGGGTACGACACCTACAAGATTGTCGCCGTATGCAAGGTTCGATGTCATATATACCTGTACCGAGTCCGCTTCGTGGCAACCAGGGAGTGCGCGCTCCAAACCCTCCAATATGGCGGTTGTGCCGAGCTTTATGGTTATAGGCTCCGAAGGCCAATCGAGCGTATTTCCGCTCTTGTTGCCGAGCTGCTCTATTATGTCAGGGTTGTTCGACCAATATATCGCAGATGTCGAAGGCTCCGAGCCACTGAATGTGTATGCATTGAAGAATTTGATTTCAACCTTGTCGCCCCACTCTACAACGGGCTTATCTTCTCGCCCTGCATCGTAATAATTTACGATATGACGATAAGCATACCTGCCAAAGAGTGTGTAGAATGCGGGGTTGTTTTCAATAACATTTCCCACCTCCTCCTCGATAACCATACGGCGTGAGGCTAAATACTTCTCGATTTTATCGCGTTCCGAGAGTAGTGTATCCTCCTGCTTACAGCCCGATAGTGTGGCGAGCAAAATTAGTATGGTTAAAAACTTTTTCATGGCTATCAAACGGACAAAGATAGAAATTATTATGCAAAAACTTTGTTTTTGTTCTCGGAAAATGTGTTTATAGCTGCTTTAATGCGCTACGGATAGCATCCTCGACTCCGAGCGAAGCGTCTGCCTTGAATATTTTTTGCAAGACCTTTTCCGAAGCCGCCTTCGTGAAGCCGAGCATAACGAGTGCAGCCAAAGCCTCGTCGAATGCCTCCGAGCGTTGCGAAACGGCAAGTGCATTTTCTGCTGCGTTGTGCGACGGTAGGTCGAGCATCTTTCCGCTCAAATCGACGATAATCTTCTGTGCGGTCTTCAATCCCAAGCCCTTTACATTTTTCAGGAGTGTGGCATTGCCCGTTGCGATGATGTTGCGCAACTCCGACGGCGAGTAGGTCGATTGAATCATTCGAGCGGTGTTGCCACCAACGCCCGAAACGCTTATTAGTAGGCGGAAGAGGTCGCGCTCCTCTTTCGAGGAGAAGCCATAGAGCAACTCTGCATCTTCACGCACGATGTGGTGCAAAAATAGTTTTACGCCCTCCGACTTCTCGATTTGCGAGTAGGTGTGGAGCGAAATATTTATGAAATAGCCGACTCCGTTGGCATCCACAACTGCGTATGCTGGTGCCACCTCGGCAAGAGTTCCGTTGATGTATTCGTACATGCTACCAAATGTAATTTGGTGCAAAAATAGAAAAAACCGAGCAATTATCGAAATTTTGGGCAGGCAATGTTGCGTTATTTGTCGAAAAGATATAATTTTGTGGAGTAAAACTACGAGTATGAGTACTATTTTGACAGTAATCTTGATAGCGGTCGGAGCCGTCGCATTTTTTGTTGTGGCGATGTCGCTGACGCTGATTTTTAAGGGGCATCATATCGACTCCGAGATTTCGACTAATAAGGATATGCAGCGACTCGGAATAAAGTGTGCGGTGCAGGAGACTCGCGAGGATATGGCTGCGGAAAATTGTGATGACAACCCTTGTAGCGGAAATTGCGCAGGGTGTGATATTGAACATTCTAATCTAAAAACTAAATAACAATGAAGAGAGTAATCTTAATGGTGCTTAGTGTGCTCTTTGCGGTGGCAACTCTTATGGCGCAGTCGGTGCCAAACCTCCCCAAAAAGTTACATACGGAGGGCTGGCGAGCAGGTCATGTGCAGGGCATTGCTGTCGATGTTGAGAAAGGTTATGTCTATCTTTCATTTACGACGATGCTCGTAAAAATGGATATGCAAGGTAATGTCGTAGGAACGGTTACGGGAATTTTAGGACATTTGGGCTGTCTTGAATTTAATGAGGAAGATGGCCGTGTTTATGGCTCGTTGGAGTACAAAAACGATGTTATCGGCAAAGGAATTTTGGAGCAGGAAGGTGTGACCAAGGAGGTCGAAATCGGCTTCTGTGTCGCCATATTCGATGTCGATAAAATTACGCACGAAAATATGAATGTCGAGCGCGATGGGGTGATGACTTCGGTGCAGTTGAAGGGTGTTGCCGAGGATTTCGAGGCGACTGTTAAGACCAAGTCGGGCAAAGAGTTAAAACATCGCTTCGGTTGCAGTGGTTTTGATGGCATCTCATTTGGCCCTTCGTTCGATGGCTCGGGCAAGCGAATGCTGACCATTGCCTATGGCATCTATGGCGATAAAAATCGCACCGACAACGACTATCAGGTGTTGTTGCAGTACGATGTTGCGGATTGGGCAAAGTATGAGGCTATTCATTCGCAGAGCAATGTGCATCGCAATGGTCCCGAGAAGCCCCAAGGTAAATACTTTGTATTTACAGGTAATACAACCTGGGGTGTTCAAAATCTTGAATACGACAAGTCGTCAAACCTCTGGTTCTTGGCTTGCTATGCCGGTAAGAAGGCAGATTTTGCGAACTACACACTCTTCTGTGTCGATGGCTCCAAAAGAGCTAAGATGAAGCCTTTGAAGGGTGTTGACTACCAGAAAAAAGGGGCAGTTTTGTCGCTTGCCAAGCGTGGCGAAACCGACCCGAACAACGACAATATCCGAGGCTGGCACAATAAATATGGTGCTTGCGGAACTTGCGCATTGGGCGATGGCTATTTCTACCTTGCGCAAGCCGGGAAGAGTAAGTCGGGGCGCTCTGCAACTCTCCACCTTGCACGCTTTGTCGGCAAGAGAAGCGAAGCGTTCGAGATAGTCAAATAGAGTGTCAATTCAGACTTTTTTATCGCAATTCAACAATTGAGTTGCGATTTTTTTTGAAAAAAATGAACACTATATAAAAATAATGTATATATTTGTAGCGTAATAGAACGCGTAATTCGTGAGTGGAACGCAAAATCCCTCCCTCGATTTTTTCGGGGGGGGGGGATTTTGAGGTTTAATAATTTGAGTATCAGCGAGTTACGAGGATAATATCAACTGAGTTTGTAGATAGAGATAAGAATTTTGATGAATTTCGCTAAGGTCGCTTGTTGGCTTTTGCTGATATGGTAAATCTTTTCGAATTCGCAGAAATAATACAACAACACACTTTTTTATTAACACTTTTTTATTAACCAAAAACCAAAAAACGATGAAAAATTTAACAAAAATTTTCATGGCGGTTGCGGTAGCGATGTTCGCATTTTCGTGCGTCGCAGACTCAACCGAGGATCTCGGTCCAAACATCGAGATCGAGAACGAGGGTGCTGGTGTAACCGAGCTTA
>JAZQYJ010000107.1:0-31266 GCA_045633465.1 Alistipes sp. | reverse complement strand
GTTGATGGTCTGATGATGGGTACTCGTTGCGGCGATGTTGACCCAAGCGCAGTGCTCTATATCGCAGAGCACGAGGGTATGTCGTTCTCGGAGATTAACACAATGATTAACAAAAAGTCGGGTGTAGAGGCAGTGTCGGGCGTATCGAGCGATATGCGTGATATTGACGATGCATACGAGGCTGGCAACGAGCGTGCAATTTTGGCTCGTGATATGTACTACGACCGAGTAAAGCAGTATGTTGGTAAGTACGCTGCGTTGATGGGCGGTATCGATATGCTCATCTTCACCGGTGGTGTGGGCGAGAACTCGAACGACTTGCGTCGTTGGGTTTGTCACAATATGGAGTTCCTCGGCATTGAGATTAACGATGAGATTAACGACAAAACTCGTGGCGTAGATACTCTCCTTTCAACCGAGAATTCGAAGGTTAAGGTTGCTGTAATCGCTACTAACGAGGAGTTGGTAATTGCACAGGATACATTTAGACTTATTAACAAATAAAAAGCCAATGGCTAATAGCTAATAGCTAATAGCTTAGAAAAAGTTATGAAACACTTATCGGAAATTGTAGATGCTGCGTTGGCGAAGGGTCGCAAGCGCTTGGCAGTAGCATATGGTCAGGACTCGCACACTATCGAGGCGGTTTATGATGCATACAAAGATGGTTTGGTAGATGCAACACTCTTTGGTGATAAGGAGGTTATCGTTGCTACCTGCGCAGAGTTGGGTATCGATCCTTCTATCTTTACAATCGTTGACGAGAAGAGCGATGTGAAGTGTGTGGAGTTGGCTGTTAAGGCAGTTGTAGCAGGTGATGCACAAGTGTTGATGAAGGGTATGGTTTCGACCGACAAGTATATGCGTGGTATCTTGAATAAAGAGGCCGGCTTGTTCCCTCCAAAGGGTATTTTGAGCCATGTTTCGGTATTCGAGTGGTCGGGTTATCACAAGTTGCTCCTTGCTTCGGATATCGCAGTGTTGCCACAGCCTGACTTTAAGCAGAAGTTGGCTTTGGTGAAGTACTTGGCGCAGACCGCAAAACTCATTGGCGTAGATTGTCCGAAGATTGCTTGCGTTGCAGCAATGGAGTTGGTGAATGTAAATATGCCGGCAATGGCAGAGGGCGCTATTATCTCGAAGATGGCAGATCGCGGTCAGTTGGGTAATGTGATTGTCGATGGTCCGCTTTCACTCGATACCGCACTCTACAAGGAGGTTGCAGAGCATAAGAAGGTTAAGGGTTCGGCAGTTGCAGGCGATGCTGATGCGTTGTTGTTCCCTAACTTGGAGTCGGGTAATGTATTCTTCAAGAGCGTATCGCACATCGGCGGTGGCGAGTTGGCTGCAATGGTTGTTGGTACCAACAAACCTTGCGTATTGACTTCGCGCGGCGATTCGGCTTTGTCGAAGAAGTATTCGATTGCTCATGCGTGTCTTGCGGGAAAGTAAAAACTGATAATAAAAGTGAAACTTTTAATCTTAAACGGTCCTAACCTCAATTTGCAGGGTAGGCGTGATAAGTCGGTATATGGTGTGGAGTCGTTCGAGGAGTTTATTCCTCGACTCCGTGCCTTCTATCCCGCACACACTCTCGATTACGCACAGTCTAATATCGAGGGTGAGTTGATTGATGCTCTCCACAAGGCGGAAGGGGAGTACGATGGCGTGTTGTTTAACGCAGGAGGTTATACCCATACCTCCGTTGCATTGCGCGATGCCATAGATGCCGTATCGGTGCCTGTTATCGAGATTCACATCTCGAATGTGGCAGCCAGAGAGGAGTTCCGTCACACATCCCTTATCGGTGCAACCTGCATCGGTACTATCGCAGGTTTTGGCTTGGACTCCTATCGTTTGGGTGTCGAGGCTCTCATTAACCGATAACAATACGCTCCAAATATGAAGAGCCGTCTTATAGACCAAGTAGCAAAGGGTGTTGCGTGGAGTACAGCCGAAAAGGTTTGCTCCATGCTTTTGCAAATGGTTGTAAGTATCGTTGTGGCTCGTCTGCTTGTGCCTGAGGATTTCGGTGTAATGGCAATATTGACCTTCTTTACTGCCGTTGCTCTCGTTGTTGTCGATAGTGGTTTTTCGCAGACTCTACTTCGCAAGTCGGAGCCGACAAACGATGACTATAAGTCGGTTTTTCTCTTTAACTTGGCGGTATCGGTGGTGTTGTATCTACTTTTTGTGGCAGTTGCGCCACTCTTGGCTCGATACTACAATTTGGCAGTAATAACAAAAATTGCTCCCGTACTATTCTTGTTATTACCACTCAATGCGCTTGGAATAATTCAAAACACCAAACTCTCGCGAGAATTTCGCTTTGGGGTATTGTCGCGTATAAACTTTGTCGCATCGCTTGTGGCAGGGGTGACGGCAATTACGGTTGCGGTATGCGGTGGAGGTGTTTGGGCATTGGTGGCGCAACGACTCTCGGTGGTTGCGGTAAAGTCTTTGCTGCTTTGGTGGCGAGGCGATTGGCGAGGCGAGGGAAAATTCAATGGCTTAGCGTGGCGAGCAATGGCTCCATTCTCACTCCGACTGATGAGCACCGATATCGTTTCGGCGGTATATAACAATGTAGCACAACTATTTATCGGTAAAATATACTCGGAAGATACACTCGGCTACTTTAACCAGGCGCAGAAAATCAAGGATTTGCCTGTTCAATCGGCAGTTCTATCGGTGCAGACGGTTACATATCCAGCCTTGTCGAAGATTAAAGATGATGTCGAAAAGTTTGCCGAGAGCTTCCGTAAGGTACTCTTGATAAATATCTTTGTTATGGCGCCAATGGCGGTAGGTATGTCGGCTGTGGCAGAGCCTTTGTTCGAGGTCTTGCTTGGCGAGAGGTGGTTGCCAACAGTACCATATTTCGAGATTATAGCCTTGGCAGGAGTGTTCTATCCGCTCTCGATGGTGGCATACAATGTGCTGAAAGTACATAGCAACGGAGCGATAATCTTCCGTTTGGAGTTGCTTAAAAAGGCGGTTATGACTGTCGTGTTGGCTCTCACCATTCCGCACTCGACAATGGCAATAGCTTACGGCTTGGTGGCTATGACGGTTGTGGAATTTATTGTAAATTTTGCGGCTACAAGGCGTTATACTCTGCTTTCGTGGTGGCAGATGATAAAGACCTTGCTACCTTCGTTGCTGCTGACAGTTGCGATGTATGTGGCGGTAAAGGCGGTAGGGTATTGGAACGCAGATTATGCTCCGATTTGGCAGTTGCTATTGCAGATTGCAACGGGTGTTGCCGTATATGTATCAGGTGCTTGGATATGTCGCTTGGAGGCGTTGAAAGAGTTTGTATCAACGATTAAAGGGGTGCTGAAACGATGAGAATGTACGGAGAATTCGACTTTATTGCGGATATTCGCAAGATGTTTGCACGAGTGCCAAACAATAACTTCGAGTGCATTGGCGACGATTGTGCTGTGCTGCCGATTGGTAGCAATGAGGCTTTGGTCTTTACTTCGGATATGCTCAATGAGGGTATCCATTTCCTAACAGATAAAAGTACGGCTTATCAAGTCGGTTACAAGTCGTTGATGGTCAATGTCAGCGATGTGGCAGCGATGGGTGCAAAGCCCATAGCGACTCTGTTGTCGTTGGCTCTGCCCGAAGAGCGATTTGGGGAGTGGTCGCAGGAGTTTATGAAAGGCTACCATTCCGCTTCTAAAAAATATGGCGTAAAACTCGTTGGTGGCGACACCACAAAGTCCGAGTCGGGAGTCTGTGTGAGCGTTACTGCCATTGGTCGTGCTCCGCAGGCGAATATCAAGCGTCGCTCCTCTGCAAAGGTTGGCGATGTCGTTATGGTAACGGGCAAGTTGGGTGCATCGGCTGCGGGTTTGCGAGATGTTCTGTCGGGAAAACTATCGACTCGCAACGCAAAGATTCATCTTATGCCCGAAGCACGAGTAGAGGAGGGTGTATGGCTTGGAGCACAGTCGGAGGTGCGTGCTATGATGGATATCTCGGATGGCATAGCATCTGACTTGCAACACATTCTCGATGAGTCGAAGAGGGGTGCAGTCGTGGTTGAAAAGAGTGTTCCGACTGCCAAGGGTGCAATCATAGAAGATGCTTTGTGTGGTGGCGAGGATTATGAGTTGCTATTTACCGTAGATAAGCGCAAAGCTGACGAGTTGGCACAACGCTTTGAGGCTAAATTCGGTAAGCCATTATATAATATAGGTAAAATCGTTAAACCCAACTACGATGTCTACGAAATAGCCATTGAGCAAGAGGGTGGCGATGTGCTGTGTAGTTCGGCAGGCTGGGGTGGATATCGCCACTTTTAATAGGAGTTAGGAATTAGGAGTTAGGAATTAGGAGTTGGAAAGAATCTCTGCTCACTGCTCACTGCTCAGCTACTCACTCCACAATAAACACCTGCTCGTTTTTGCCCTGCATAAAGTATTTCTCTCGGGCATAACGCTCCAAAAACTCGTCGTTTTTGAGGTTCTCGATAAGTAGGCTATCGCGACGGATACTCGCTTCGTAGAGAGCCTTTTCTCGGTTGAGTTGGCGAATTTCTCTTCGTGTCTTTATTAGTGATATAAGCGGGCGACCAATAAGAATAAAACCGAGAATCACGGCAGAAACAACGACTATGCGCCACGCATACTCCTTGCCTTTGCTGATGCCTTTTTCCACCTGTTTGCCTATCTCTTTGCCAATCTTCATCGCACCAAAATTATGGTATTCTCATATATTTGTGGCTCTGAATGGAGATGCTCCAACGCGGATTGCGCTTGGCGTACTCGACCAATACGGGCATAATCTTCTCTGCAACGCTCCATTCGGGTTGCAGGAATAGCAGACACTCCTCGCTAACCTTTGCTGCGCACTCCTCAGCCCACTTCAAGTCCTCTTCGCTCTGGATAATAACCTTCAACTCGTGGGCGCGACCATACGCCTCCTCCAATGGTGCCGACTTGCGCTTTGGCGAAAGACAAACCCAATCGAACTCGCCCGAAAAGGGGTGTGAGCCCGATGTTTCGAGAAAGATTGCCAAACCTCGCTCTCGGAGCGACTGCGTCAAGAAGTCGAGAGGGTAGAGCAGAGGCTCTCCTCCCGTAATGACGATAGATTGTGCTGCGCACGCAACGGCACGCTCGACAATCTCGTCGATAGGAGTCGGAGGGTACATTCGCGGATTCCAAGTGTATTTGGCATCGCACCACGCACACCCTACATCGCAACCACCAAGGCGTATAAAATAGGCGGGCTTTCCCGTATGGAAGCCCTCGCCCTGAATGGTGTAGAAATCCTCTACGAGTGGCAATTTGCGACCACCCTCCAATACCTCGTTGTTAGTCATTGGCTAAGACATAGATATCTTTGAGGTTGCGACCGAGTTGGTCGTAATCGAGTCCGTAACCAACGATAAACTCGTTGCCAATCTCCATTGCACAATACTTGATAGGTAGTTCGTAGAGATACTTCTCGGGCTTGAAGAAGAGGGTGCAAACCTCCACCGAGTGCGGGTTGAACGACTTGATGTATGCCAACATATGGTTGATGCTGTGCCCCGTCTCGACGATATCCTCGACAATGATGATGTCGCGACCTTCGATATCGAAGTCGATACCGAGTTTCTGCTTGATAGTGCCTGTCGATTGAGTGCCCTCGTACGACGAAATCTGCACGAATGTAATCTCGTTGTTGAAGGTGGTCTTGCGTACAAGGTCGGCAAGGAACATATACGAACCATTCAATACACCCACAAAGATAGGTGCTTTCTCGCTCGATGCGTAATCCTTGTTCAACTGCTCGGCAACCTTTGCCACAGCCTTGTCAATCTCCTCGGCAGGAATCATCACCTCGAAGGTCTTGTCATTAAGAGTAACTCTCTGTTTCATTGTTGAATGAGTTTTAAGTAACCGCAAAGATAACGATAATTCCTCGAAAAAAATTGAAAAAAGCGAATTAAAAATTTTTTAATCCTTATTTTTTAACTTTTTACAAAAAAATGTATCTTTGTAATAGTTAAAGTTCTAAAAACTTTCGGTATGAAACGACTAACAATCCTTTTATCTCTCTTGTTACTTTTGTCGACAACTGCATCGGCACAACTCAAAGCGGGCGACTATGGGTGGATGAACACTCTCCGCAATGAGCACCCTCGCCTATTCTTTACGGCGGAGGATGTGTCGCAAATCGTAAATAACTCGTTGCTCTTCGATGAGCAGACTTTCAATGCGATGCAGAGGCGCATAGATAAACTTATAAACAAAGGCTACGAGTTCAAAAACGAACTAAAAGAGAATAACTCTGTGGCACAATATGGCTACCGTACCTCGGATGCGGCGATGCTTTGGGTGATAACCAAGGATAGAAAATACTTCGATTTTGCGAAATCGTTGCTCGAAAAGATGATTGGCTACTACGAGTTGCGGCTTGAACATAACCTTAATGTCGTGGGAATGGCGTTTCCTGTCATATCGACACTTTGCGCTTACGATTGGCTCTACAACGACCTTGCAGCCGAGGAGCGTGAGTCGTTGGGAAAGCGTCTCTACAAGGCGACTAACGATTTGGCTTGGCACGGCAATGATATTCGCCCGAAGCGTCATCGCGAGAATACATCAAGTCCAACATCGAACTTTAACGGTAGTGCCGTATTGCCTTGGTATGTGGGCTTGACCTTCTATGGCGAGAACATAGACAACGAAGCGTGCGAGCAGATGCTTCGCAATGGCTACGACCAACATCAGAAGATGACCGTACATCGTGCCAAAATGCTCGGTAAGAGCGGCGGTTTGAACTCGGGTACTGTCGGCAACGGCTTCGATAACTATCCGTTTGCGGAGTACAATTTCATCTACACCTTTCGTTCTGCTACGGGCATAGATATAGCCGAGCAGATGAGTTATATGTTGGGCTATATGCGCTATCTCGATTGGATGCGCCTGCCCGAAAATCGCGAGTTCGGCATTGGTGACTCGTTCCACTCGGACAATAAGTTGCATCGTAGTACTGCACCTCATATTAAGGAGATGGCAAATCTCTTTACTAAGAGTAATCCCGATAAGTTCGATTGGTTTGCAGGATTGCTTGCTCGTTACGATGATAGAAATTCGCGCCCTTCGACAATGCATTTCCTCCCACTTCTCCACCGCTATCACTTCGAGTCGAACGAGGTTGAAAGTGTAGTTGATGCACAACATAAGCAATCTATGCGCTTTGCAAATCTCGGTCATATAGTTATGCGTTCAGGTGTGGGCGATAAGGATACCTATGCTGTATTCCTCACCGAGCGCAAGGATAGAAGTCGTCAGCACTACGACCTTAACCACTTTGTAATATACAAGAATGGCTATCGTGCGCTTGACTCGGGAACTCGACCACAACCGGGACAACATATGTCGCACTATTATGGTCGCACGGTTGCTCACAACTGCGTAACAATCACAATGCCGAACGAGAAGTTGCCTAAATATTATGGTAGGGCGACCAAGGATGAGGACTCGGAGGCTCCTGTACCGAATGATGGCGGACAACGCAGCAATAAGGGTGGCAAGTTGTTAGCCCACAAGGAGAGTGCAGATTATGTCTATATCGCATCGGATGCTACACGATGCTACCACAGTAACAAAGCCGAGTTGGTTGTTCGCGAGTTTGTGTGGATTAAGCCCGACATCTTCGTCATATACGATAGGGTAGTGTCGGATAATGCGGAGTATGCGAAGCGTTGGCTCTACCACACTGCTTCAAGGCCTGAGATGAGTGGCAAGTCGGAGTTCTCGGAGGTGTCGCAGGGTGGCAAGTCGATATGCCGTACCCTTCTGCCAAAGAAGGCTGTTGTAGAGTTCATTGGTGGCGAGGGCAAGCAGTTCTGGGTGGATGGCAAGAATTGGGCAATACCCGAGTACAAGCAGGATGACCCGATGTATAAGCGTTCTCGCAATATCCCGCGTAATAATCACCCATTGGTAGGGCAGTGGCGTGTGGAGGTGTCGCTAAAGAAGGCCTCAACAAATGACCATTTCCTCCATATCCTGCAAGTGGGCGATGAGTCGCTTGTGTCGCTTCCTGAAACCTCATGCAAAGAGGGTAAAGATGCAGTAACCCTCTCGTTCGATTATGCTGGCAAGCACTACTCGCTATTGTTCGACAAGACCAAGAAGAGTGGTTGTACGATAAATGTTACCAAGTTGTAATAAACAGAAGATGCAGAGAACAAACTCTGCATCTTTCTTTTTAGCCTTCAATCTGTCGGTATATATCGCGTAGCCTATCCGCCATAAAGTACTGCAAGACAAGACGAAAGATTATGTAGAGCAGAAATGCCAGCCATAGAGCATCGTTGCCGATGACGGGCAGTAAGGCGTAGTAAACGGCGAAAAATATGATTGTTGCCCACACCATCGAGTTGCGCATTGCTCGGGTGAGCGTTGCTCCTGCATACACACCGTCAAGCATAAACGGCATAGCGGCAAACAATGGAATAACCACTATCCAACCGATATACTCTCTCGCAGTTGCCAATACGGCTGCCAACTCTTGTTCAGTGCTATTGCCGAGGAAGAACGAGAAGAGCCACTCCCAGCCTGCAAGGTAGGCAGTAATAGCAATGGCTGCCGTAGCAAAAGTCCATACCACGCAGTAGCGCAAGCACTTTTTGAGCGACGGCAAATCCTTTGCTCCGATAAAGCGACCTGTCATAGCCTCGGCAGCATAAGCGAATCCATCGTTCATATAGGAGAAGAGCATCAGCAACTGCATAAGTGTCGTATTTACCGCCAAAATTGCCGCATCGCCCATTCGTGCCGACGCCGCAGTGAAGAAGGTATAGACACCCACATTGCAGAATGTTCGCACGATAATATCGCCATTGACCTTGAAAAATCGCTTCATTGAGCCGAAGTCCAGCACCTCACGCAGAACAATCTTGCGCATCGTCTTGCGGAAGAAGATTACGATGAGAATGGTCGCTAAAACAAGACCTATCCACTGCGAAACGACCGAGGCGTAGGCTATGCCCACGATACCCATATCGAATGAATATACAAACCACCAGCCAAAGAGGATATGAAGTGAATTTACTGTGATTGACACCGCCATCGGAATTACTCCGTTCTGCATACCGACAAACCAACCATAGAGTCCGAACAATAGAATACCCGCAGGAACAGCCCAAATGCGAGCAAAGAAGTAGTCGGCAACCACCTCATCACCACCCATTAGCCACAATGAAAGTTCTCCGAGTGGGCGTTGGAATATAAGTACCAATGCACTCATCGCCAACGATATAACCACTGCGCGTGCCAACATTGCAGTAGTTTCGTGGAAGTCGCCTGCACCATATGCCTGCGCAGTCAAACCGCTTGTACCCATACGGATAAAGGAGCAATTCCAATAGATGAAGTTGAAGATTGAAACACCGAGTGCCAACGCTCCGATTATCTCTGCCGAGCCACTCCAAGTGCCGACAATACCCGTCGAAACCAAACCCATAAGGGGTACGGTTATATTAGATATGATATTGGGTATCGCAATGCGGAAAATCTCTTTGTTCATCTTCATATTCAATCTCTACTTTTGAGGTATAAGTTCAACCTTTATGCTCGATTTGCTGTATGACTCTATCGAGGTGGTAAATCCCACTCGCACACCTCTGTTTTTGACATCGTACCAATTGTCGGAGTTATTTTTCATAATGTACGCCTTCGCATTTTTAGGGGCGACTACTCGTAATAGTAACTCTTTGCCCTCTTGCTTCAATAGGATGGTGTGATTGTCGATGATTTCAGCCTTTGCAAAGGTTGTCATATTCCAGCGTATCGAGCAATCGGTATTGCGACTCTCAATTCTGTCCGTGCAGGTAACTTTGTCGTTCTTGTCTATCGTGATAGTGCGTGTTACACTCTCGGTGTTGGAGAATAGCGACGAAAGGTCAAACTCGGCACCCTTGTACCTCTTCTTGTTGTGTACCTTTATCATCGTTGCCATACCCTTGTATTGGTGTATTTTATCGTTGATAGTGAGAGTATTGTGCGAGTAGTTATTCAATCGATACACCTGCCAGCGTTGCGAATTTTGCCCTTTTTTCCAGATGCCAATGCCCTTCGACTCCAAAGAGTGGTAGTCCTGATTGCCAAGATCTACCGCCCAACGAACACCGCCCCATTCGTAAATGAACGAGCCTCCGTCCATGTGAGCGTGGCTATTTTTCGGACTGCCACCCTTAACTCCGAGGTAGGTGTCGGCGTTCGAAGCAAAGCCGTTGCGGTATAGGAATACCGGCTGACTACCGTTGCCTGCCCAGAACTTATCTTGAATAGGCTTTATATCCTTAGTGTTGCAACGAGAGGCGAATAACATTGCTATCGGAGCTTGACGGTTGATACCTCGCACACTCTCCTCGCTAATGAGTCGTTCTCTATCCTGCCAAACAAGCGACATATCGCCCGATTCGAGTGCAAACCAATAGAGTAGAGGGTTTATCATATTCGAAGGATTTCCGCAGTCGGAGAAGTTAAAAGTCGCACCTGTCGGTGTAGACATAAAGTTCATAAACTTTGCCGACTCCAAAAAACCTGGAGCCTTCTCCAAGTCGCAACTTGTACCCAAAGCCGTACGCAACGACTCTATGAGCATCACCTCGTACCAGGTGCCATACTCCCAATAGCCGAAACCTTCGGGATAGACACCGTCTGGACCATACTCCTTTTGTGCTATCGGGTTATTGCGAAGAGCCTCGGCGATAATCGCTTGTGCTTCATCCGGAATGCGTTCATAGACTGCCAAAGCACCCATCACCAAACCACCATTGCAGACCTGATTCCAATTGTTGTGCGACTTCGACCACCATCTCTTATTACCCGAAGTGCGCAAGCCCTTTATGATTATGGCATCTTCAATTATCTTGCGACTCTCTGGCGAAAGCCAATCGTAGAGCCAATCGTAGCCTATGGCTAATGCGGTTACCATCTCGCCAACATCGAGGAAGTGCGAAGGATTCCAACTTACAAAGCCGGCTGCTGCCAACATCTCCTTCTCTGCGCGGCGAGCATAGAGCTCGTCGCCACTAACCAAGTACATATACGAGCAGTAGCAAACTCTTTCGAGAACTGCACGACAACGCCCAAGAAGGCGCTTGCCTACCTTTCTGTATTTCGTCGGCTCGGCGGAGAGATATTCATTTGCCCTCCTTTCGATTATATCGTGAAGAGTACATAGTGGTTGATCACTCTCAATCTTCTGCTTTACTGCCTCAATATCACCCTTCTTTATAATTAGTCGAGGATGTTGAGCCAACTTCGAGTAGTCGAGCATACTATGTGCCGTTGCCGATATCGAGAAGAGTAGGGCAATGGCTAAAACAAATCGTTTCATACGGCGGTGATTATTTGGTCAGGTGCTTGTAGATTTCGATGCATACCCACGCATCTGTCGCAGCATACATCTGCTGTTGCGGCGTGAGCTTATTGGCAGCCCAATTGCTCAATCGTTGCGCTTTCGACACCTTTTTGCCGAGTACAATACCCGAAATCTTGCGAAGGCTCTTATCCTCGATGCCATACTTACCAACCTCCTCTTGTAGGTCTATAAAGCCGTTGGCGGTGAAGTGGCGGAGTTTGTTCAGCGCACCAATATCGTTGCGAACATCTGCTCCGACCTTTTTGATGTTACCGTTTGTCAATATCGCTATAATCTCGCGCGTGAGTGGCAACTTGTTCAGGCGAATGAGGAAGCACACCTTTTCGGTTGATAACTGCAATAACGAAACCTTGTGACTTACACCCGCTTGGAACGAGGGGCGAGTCTCAGTGTCGAAACCTATGTAACGCTCTTTCGATAATATACGGCACGCCTTGGCGAGTGCATCAGGGGTCTCTACGACCTCGATGCGCCCGTCAAAGTGTACTGCCTCCAATGCAGCAACATCGTCGTTCGATATGTTTGCTACAAATGTCATTTATTCGATGATTTATCGCTTTGTCTGCTTCTGCTGTGCCTCAGCCTGCTTCATCAACTCCTCATAGCGCTGCTGGAAACGAGATTTCTTGCCTTTGGTGTTCTTGGCACGAGCAGTCATCTTCTCCAAAATCTTATCATCGTTCAAAGTGAAACGAATAATCGTTGTCTGCACGATGGTAATGAGGTTCGAGAGGAGGTAGTAGTAGCAAAGACCACTCGCGTAGTCGTTAAACCAGAACAACATCATCGCCGGCATCATATAGACGGTCATAAACTTCATACCTGCCATCTGTGGTTGTGTTGAACCCTGCTGCTGGTAGTTGATGTACGAGTAGATGAACATCACTACGGTCATCAACAAACAGAACAACGAAACATGGTCGCCATAGAATGGGATGTTGAATGGTAAATCGAGAATGCTATCGTAGGATGAGAGGTCGTCGCTCCACAAGAACGACTTGCCACGCAACTCGATACTTGCAGGGAAGAAGCGGAACATCGCAATCAAGATAGGCATCTGAATCAACATTGGCAAACAACCGCCCATAGGGCTGATTCCCGCCTTGTTGTAGAGCGCCATCATCTCTTGCTGTTTCTTCATAGCATCCTCCTGGCGAGGGTATTTTGCGTTCAAAGCGTCGATTTGTGGTTTGATAACTCGCATCTTTGCAGTCGAAAGGTAGCTCTTGTAGGTAAGAGGGAAGATTACCAACTTAACCAACAAAGTGAGTATGAGGATAATCAGACCGAACGATGCGATATACCTCTGCAAGAAGTCGAATACCGGAATAACAACCCAGCGGCTGACAAAGGTTGAGAACACCCAACCGAGTGGAATAATACGCTCCATTTCGAGTGATGCGCCATTGTTGTCGGTCAACTTCTTCAAAGTCGAGAACTTGTTAGGACCGAGGAAGAACGAGAAGTCGTACTGAGATGTCTGTGGCGAGTAATCTACTGACGACGACATCGCAAAGTCTTTGAGATAGCCCGACTTTGCCTCGGCAGTTGAGTATGACACTTGTGGCTGACGCAAAACGGTTGAGCGACCAATGAGTGCAGACGAGAAGAACTGTTGCTTGAACGACACCCAATCTACCGAAGCACCAATGTCGTCAGACTTGCTCGTCTCCGAAATGCCCAAATCCTCCACATCACTCTCGCCTGGAAAGTGATATACAAGGGTGGTGTACATATTCTCATTCTTGAAACTACGCTCATTCTGATATGTGCGATTGCGCCACTCAATACTAACACTCTTTTGGTTTGCCATCATTGGTGCGATGTTGTTGAGTCGTACCTCGAAATCTACGAGATAATCACGCTCTGGCTTCTGCTCATTGTGAAGAGTGTAGATGTGCTCAATCGACCCTGAACCAACCGGAAGACGCATTGTTACAACGCTCTTATCGCCCAAATTTTCGATAGGAAGTAACTCGAAGTTGCGGTATGCGGTAGAGAGCTCCACATTGCGCATATCCTCCTTTAAGTAGTATGACATATTGAAATATGCCGACTCCGGCTCGAAGAGATGCACCAACTCATTGCGCTCCTCTTTCGGTGCATATTTGGTGTAGTCCTTTAATGTTACATCAATAATCTGCGCTCCGAGAGTTGAGAAACGCACCTGCATTACATCGTTTTCAACCACAATCTCCTCGACCTTCTCGGCATCGCTCACCAACTTTGTGGCAGCAACACCGTGCTTGCTTTGGTTAGTAGCAAGATTCTCGCTTTTTTGCTCTGCCGGTGTGTCGAGTGCTTGCGAAGCCTGCTCGGCAAGTTGCTCAATCTGCGCTGCGGTTTGAGCCTCTTGTTGCTTTTGTGCTTGGTGATTCGCGTAGAACATATAACCCACGAACACCAATGTCATAAGGACAAAGCCTATAATCGTACTCTTGTTCTCTTTCATCGTTTTGTGTAAATTATTTTCGGTTTATCGTTATTACTCTTGTGAATCTATCAACTTAACTCGTTCAATAGCATCTGCCATATCGCTCTTTGCTCTTGCAATTTTCTCTTCGACAGCGGCTATCATCGCCTCGGCACCCTTCGACTTGGCGAAGAAGCCGATGTTGTTCTCCAATGTCTGAATCTCTTGTTCGAGTTGCTTTACGCGGTTGTACAGCTTCTCTCGCTCAGAACGGAGTCGCTTGTCGCCAGCCTCACGCATAGAAGATACCTTGTTCTTGAACTTGGTAATCTGCTGCTCACGATCTGCGCTACGAATTGTCGCAAAAAGTTTGTCGAGAGTCGACTTGTACTGTTTTTGCAACTCCTCCTTGTTGCGAATAGGCACAAAGCCAATCTCGCTCCAACGACGCTGGAACTCCTTGATGTCGTCAAATGATTTAACAACAGCCGAATTCATCTCCTCCAATAAAGCTCTCTTTGCTTCGAGGTTTGCAGAGTACTCGCCTTCAACCGACGAGAAGTGTTGAGATTTGCGCTCAAAGAACTTGTCGCAAGCGGCACGGAAACGCTTCCAAATGGCATCGGCATATTTGCGAGCCACGGTGCCCGATTGTTTCCACTCCGCCTGCAATGCCAGCAACTCCTCGGTAGCCTTTGCCCAATCCTCACGCTCGGCAATTGCCTCGGCACGCTCACAGAGTGCAGTTTTTACCTCCAAGCACTTCGCCATATCATCTTTTGCCTCGGAATAGAAAGCGTGCTTTGCCTCGAAGAACTTGTCGCAAGCTGCACGGAATCGGTCATAAACTCGATTGTTGTCCTTCTTCGGTGCAAAACCAATGGTACGCCATTCTGCCTGTATTGCCTGCACACGCTCACTCGCCTTGTTCCAAGCTTTGTGAGATGATGGGATTTCTGTTACTATCTTTTCAATCTCATCGCAGAGTGCCGATTTGCGTTCAAAATTCTTTACCTGCTCCGCTTTGATGCCTTCGAAGTGCTCCTGGTGGCGGCGGTTGATAATTGTTGATGCACTCTTAAATCGCTCCCACAGCGACTCCTTGTGCTCCATCGAAACCGGACCAATCTCTCTCCACTCATCGTGCAACTTCTGCAACTTGTGGAATGCATCAACGATTGCATCGACTTCGGCTAATGCCTCGGCTTGCTCGCAGAGCGCAGTTTTTGCCTCCAAATTACGCTTCCAATCGAGGTCGCGCAACTCCTTGTTAATCTTTACATAGTCGTAGAAATTCTCGATGTGGAGGTTGTATGTTTCGTAGAGGTCGCTAACCTTTGCTTGTGGGACTTGTCCGATATTGCGCCAGCGAGTCTGCAAGTCGTGGAACTTTGCAAATGTGGTATTGAGTGCCTCCTCCGAATCAACCAACGCCTTCAACTCATCGATAATAGCAAGTTTTGCCTGGTAGTTTTCCTCCTTCTCCTTGTCGGATAGGGCAGTCGCCTCGTCGCGCTTGGTGCGATAGATGCCATAAATATGTTTGAAACGGAGTTCTGAGTCGTCTAACTCCTGTGGCTTGTACTCAGCATCTGGACCATTCTCTTCGAAGAATGCCTTACGACGAGCCTCCATATCGGCACGATGTAGTTTATAGAATGCCACCTTTAACGCCTCGATTTCATTGCGCCACTCCGCAGAAGGCTCCTCTTCGACCTTCTCGGCAAGTTGTTCGAGAATGGCCTCCTTGTCGGTTGGTGTGGCCTCGGTTGCAGGAACCGTCTCCTCGTGGTTTGTTTGCTCAAATTCTGTCGTAACATTCTGCTCCACTGCGGGAACTTCGATAGTAGTCTTGGTAGCCATAATATGCTTCTGTTTAGTTTGATACTCTATACCTTTATAGGTATAACTCGACAAAGGTACGAATAAAAACTCAAAACTGAAAGCAGAAAGAGGAAAACTACCAAAAAAAATGACTACCTTTGCCGTATGAAATTGAAGAATAGACTTTTTAGAGGGGGCGAGATGCCCGTGTGGCTCGCAATAACGCCTATTGTGGTGTTGGTTGTAATACTTGCTCTTGTGATTAAGGTTTTTGGCTCCGATGCTATCGAAGGTGGTAGCCAGGTTGCATTGTTGGTGGCATCTTCCGTTGCGGCTCTTATTGCCGTGGTCGTGTGTCACTGCAAGTGGAGTACGCTCGAAAAAGCGATTGCCGAGAATATCAGAACATCTGCCTCGGCAATTATTATATTGTTGCTGATTGGTGCTGTTGCAAGTACCTGGATGATGAGCGGAGTGGTACCTACGCTTATGTACTATGGTTTGCAGATCATACATCCGAAAGTCTTTCTTGCCGTAGCGTGCCTTATATGTGCTGTTGTTGCGATAGTTACGGGTAGTTCGTGGACCACAATAGCCACTATTGGTGTGGCACTAATAGGTATAGGCGAAGCGCAAGGCTATTCTGAGGGGTGGGTTGCCGGAGCAATCATCTCGGGTGCATATTTTGGCGACAAAGTGTCTGCGTTGTCCGATACAACTGTGCTTGCCTCCTCTACGGTGCGAGTACCTCTCTTCGAACATATCAAGTATATGAGCATTACGACGATTCCTTCGTTTGTGATTACCTTGGTGGTTTTTATGGTTGTCAGCCTTACCTACACCAGCGATAGCGTGGTGCAAATCACCGAGCTATCCGATACGCTCCGTAGCTCCTTTAATATTTCGGTATGGCTACTGATTGTCCCGATTGTTACTTTGTTGTTAATCGCCAAGCGGTTACCGGCTCTTGTAACGCTCTTCTTGTCGGTGGTAATGGCAAGTGTAGCGATGGCTGTATTTCAGCCGGATATTGTGCATACAATAGGTGGTGAAGGGGAGCATTTTCTCTTTCGGGCGTTGATGAAGGTGTGTTCAACCTCTACTTCGGTTGAAACGGGGAATGCCGCTATAAATGAGTTGGTTGCAACTTCCGGAATGCAAGGTATGCTCGATACTATTTGGCTTGTATTGTGCGCTATGTGTTTTGGCGGAGTTATGTCGGGTAGTGGAATGCTATCGGCTATCACCAGGCTCTTTGCAAAGTTCGCCTATCGTACGGCAAGCGTTGTATCATCTACTCTCATTACCGGTGTGTTTGCCAATCTCTTTACGGCAGACCAATATATATCTATTATAATTACGGGCGAAACTTTCCGAGAGTTGTATGCAAAACGAGGCTTGGAAGGTCGATTATTGAGCCGTTCGGTCGAGGATTCTGCAACTGTTACCTCGGTGCTTATCCCGTGGAATTCGTGCGGTATGACACAATCTACGGTCTTGGGTGTTGCTACGCTTACCTATTTACCTTACTGTTTGTTTAATCTGATTAGCCCGTTAATGTCGTTGTTGGTAGCAATCATCGGCTTTAAGATTAAGAGAATAGAGAGCAGTGAGGGGTTAGGAGTTAGGAGTTAGGAGTTAGGAGTTAGGAGTTTTTTAATTCTCAATCCTCAATTCTCAATCCTCAATCCTCAATCCTCAATCCTTCTTGGCTCGGTTGTTGTTTGGTTTAGGCATACAAACCAATACAATAACGAAAATGAAAAAGATTTTACTCTCTGTTTTGGCTTTGGGCGCAACATCGATGGTTTATGCTCAAAGCAATCAAGCACCTGCCAATGGTGTGCTTGTATCGCAAACTCGTAGTGGCGATGTTGTAACTACTCGCTACAAAATTCCTCACAACGATGGCAGAAATGCCGAATTTGACCTACACTACACTATCAACAAGTGTAATATTATTCCTGCATACTCTGATAACAGTCAGCAGATTAGCGAACTGAAAGAGTTTATGGAGCAGAGCAAAGATTCGACGATGCATATCTCGGCAATCCACATTGTAGGTTATGCGTCGCCCGATGGTAATGCAACACAAAATGACACTCTCGCATCGAAGCGCGCTCAGTCGCTCTATCACTACGCTGTGAACACCTATCATCCATCGCAGAGTATAGATACTTCGCACAAGACCTTCCATTGGAGTGACTGCGTGGCGGAGGTCGAGAAGTCGAATATTCCTCAAAAGGAGCAGGTTTTGGCGATATTGAAGTCGACCAACCATACCGAGCCGGAGAAGGAGGCGGCTCTGCGCAAAATGCCTGAGTCGTGGCGTTACCTCGCAACTCATATCTTGCCAAAGATGCGCTATGCCGATATCGAGTTTGATTATGGCGTGGATGAGTTCGTAACGCGCACTTCGATTGTCCCAAAGACCGAGCCGGCAAAGCCTGTGCAGACCTCTCAGCCGACGACATCGCAGCAACCAGAGGTTGTGGTTGTAGATGAGGAGATGGGTATTATAATTGCTACACCTCGTCATAATGATGCTGATAACGACGGCAACAAACGCAATCAGCGCAAAGCAAGAAAGGCGGATAAAAAGAACCTTAAAGGGGGCTATGAAGCCATTTATTGGTAAAATTTAGAGCAAAAACGATAAAAAAGTTCAAAAATCTTTGCACCATATTCTTTTTTTCTTATCTTTGTGGCTACGAACGAACAAAAAATAAGTATAAGGTTATGGCAAATTTAAGATTTTTGAAGAAAGAGATCGACTATCGTCTCGAAGAGTTGGTGTTCGATTGCGACATGACAATCTATTTCCGTCCGGACAAGGAGCAGGAGATTTTCGCAATTATGCAGGAGGGTGTAGAGCTTCGCAATGAGCTTTACCACAAGGCAAACAACCCTGTTGAGCCAAAGAACGCATCACTTGTACGCAAGTACTATGCAGGCTTCCGCAACGAGATGGTAGAGGGTTACGGAAAACTTTTCGAGAAGCTTAGCGCTCTCCACGATTAAAAAAGTTACCCGAAAAGTAATTTTGCTTTTGCAAGACTATTAAGGCTGCCGACTGAATAGGTTGCGCAGCCTTAATTTTAATAAGCCCAATCTGCTATGCGAATACTTGTAGTTGATGATGAACTCGATATCCGAGAATTTGTGCAGTATAACCTTCTGAAAGAGGGGTATGAAGTCGCTTGTGCCACCAATGGTCGCGAGGCTTTGATGAAGGCTGCCGAATTCCGCCCGCATCTTATCCTTATGGATATGATGATGCCCGAGATGGACGGTCGCGAGGCGTGTCGTGCGCTGCGTGCCAACCCTGCAACTTCGAAGATGATGATTGTCTTTCTCTCGGCAGTCTGCGAGGAGGAGAGCCTTGTCGAGTGCTACGAGGCGGGCGCAGACGACTATATCACTAAACCCGTGAGTATGAAGGTCTTGTGTTCGCGAGTTGGGGCAATCTGCAAAAGAATCGAAAGTGGCGATAGAGAGGTGTTTCCGAAGTCGTCACGCCTAAACGAAGAACAACACTCCTTTGTAACTGACAGTGGCGAGGATGTACGCCTTGCAGTCAAGGAGTTCGAGATTTTGCGTCTTCTCTTCTCCGAACCTCGCATCTTCACCCGTGAGGAGATTTTCGATGCCGTGTGGGGGCAGGGCGTAGTTGTCGGCTCTCGCACCCTCGATGTTCATATCCGCCACCTGCGCACCAAGATTGGCGACAATCACATCTCCACCTACAAAGGCGTAGGTTTCCGCTACGAAGAGTAATCACTCAAAACATAAAGCTTGCCGAGGCATAGAAGGTGCGAGGGTAGGCGTAGAGATAGCGTGACGCTTGACGATTGTAAATATATTCGCCTGCGAGTTTATATCGTTGAAGGCGAGAACTTTCGTAGGCGTTATATACAATATTGGTTGAGCCGAGCAGGTTGCGCACTCCTATACGGAAAATCAGACGACTCTTCGGGTGCTTATCCTCGAAGCGAGGTGCGGCAGGAGTGCTGTAAATCTTCTTGTTCAAACGGTTTATATAAAGACTTTTCGACAGTGAAAGGTCGAGCGTGAAGGCATCTCGCAGACGCTCTTGTGTGGTGAGCGCTGAGCGTTGCTCAGGCGAAACAGCCATAGCCAGCACTCTCTCGGTGCGCATCACTGCCGATGGCTCAATGTAGCGCAAACCTGCGTAGTTGGCATTTATCGAAGCCCACCAACCTTTGTTGTAATACGACAAACCCACAGTTGCGGCAACTTGCGGAGCATTTCCGAGCGAAAGACCTTTGGTGCGACTCTCGATGTGGTCGGCAAGAATTGTGTTTGTTGTGTCGGTGTAAATGGTTATGAGTGAATTGGTTGCATATTTGTATCTGCCGAGTGAAACGGCTGCCATAGTGCGGAAATGGTCGGCAAAACGATACTCTGCCTCAACCTCCAAGCCATAGCAGAGGGTGTTTATTCGGCTCGTTACGATGTCGGCATACTCGCCCGACAAATCATCGTAGAGGTGGCGCACTTGCGTATCGTTCAGCTCTGCCGAGAGAAATAGGGTTGAGCTGACCGTAATGTTCTGCTTTTGGAAGATGTAGCGCACCTCGCCATTGTAGGCGGAGCGCATCGTTGGGTTGGCGATTGTACGGTTGTTGTATTGGCTCTGCAAAAATAGATTTTCCTCCTCGCAAGGTGTCGCCTCGGTTGCTATGTTTGCTGCTATAAAGTGGTTATCTGCAACGAGATAGCCCGCTTTAAGGCGTAGCGAGTAGGGCGAGAATTTCAGATGTTGCGATACGCCAAACGAGTTGTCTGCGAATAGCTCTTTGCGATAGAAACCTCGCCTCGAAATGTCGCAATATCCGACCTTTGCAGCGATATCGAGGTCGAGTCGCTCGGTGGAGTAGCGATAGGTGGCAAATGCTGATATATCGTATTTACGAATGGCGTAGTCATAGCCGAAGCGGTCGCCCTCGGCAATGCGGCGGTTGGGCGTTGCGAGGTTGTTTTGCAGGGAGTTGCCGAAGCTATCATCGTCAAGCAGAAAATAGTCCAAATCGAGGATGTACTCTGCACCGAGCAAATCTTGCATCTGCTTGTAATTGCGATAATTAGCCATTGTTACCTCGAAGCCGTATGAGATGGAACCTTTATTGAGCGCAGTCGTTGCACTACCACGAAATGTACTACGCACGGTGCGCCTAACTCGGTCGGAAATGGCATAGGTGGCTTCGCCTTGGTTGAGTTGGTTTGTCGCAATCAGGCGGTCGAAATCAATCTGCGTATAGCGAGTATCGTTATTGAGCCAAGCACTCTCGACAGCGTGAAATATATCTCCCTCATCTTCGAAATAACTCGGTATATAGCGGTAGTTGTCGGGTTGCGGAGTCTGCGCATCAAACCAATCGAGCGAACTATATTTTTCGATGCCGGCGGTCAATGCAATGGCAAGATTTAACCTCGTACGCTCTGCGATTTTACCCTCATATCCCACAAATGCCGTTGGCAAAAACTCACGCCTTATGCGAGCATTGCGTACTTTCCCATTCTGATAGCCCCACGCAGGGTTATAGAGATTATTGCCCGTTAAGCGAAACGCCTCCGCAGTCGAAGCCAAGCGTGTGCTACGCATCTGCGGCTTGGCGAAGAGTGCCATCGAAAGGGCGTGCTTGTTGTGCCAATTTTTGGTTGCTACTGCGTTAAGTTCCAATGAGTTGCCAAATAACCCTTCGATGTGTAAGTCCCTGCCTGTGCGAGCAGTGAGATTTGCTGCTAACGACCAATCATTGCGTAATTTTTGTGCCGTAGCCAACGAAACAGAGTAGGGTGCATTCCTCGATGAAAAGGCAAAACCAGCCGAGGTGCGACTCTCTTTCAGCGAGTCTATTTGCAGCCTTGTTTCATCGGTAGAGCGATTTTCGGTAAGTTGTAACGCCCGAACAGCCGAGTTGCCGATAAATGGTACCTCAATGTCGTTTAGCAATGTTTTGCGCCTATAATATGGTACTCCTTGCCTTGCAAAGCGCACAACCGAGAGGTTGTAGTCGAGCGCACGAGTGGAAAAATTGCGGTTAAGTGTAAATTTTGCTACCTCGACAGAGTCTTTTTCAGGCGCAAGCAACTCCTCTACGGTATCGAAACGCTTATAGTACCTAAAATCATAGAGGTCGAACTCCTGTGCGGAGAGACCTCTATAACTCAAAAGAAATAGCACAATAAGTATGTGTCGCCAACCTCGCATTTATTCGTGCAAAGCTTCCCACAACATATCCTTTAACTTGGCGATATTAAGACCTGCCACCGAAGAGATAAATACCGACTTGATACCCTCAGGTAGATGAGCCTTCATCTCCTCTATCAACTCATCATCAAGCATATCGCACTTCGTGATAGCCAGAATACGGTTTTTGTCGAGCAACTCTGGGTTGTATTGTGTAAGTTCGCCGAGCAATATCTCGTAGTCCTTCTGAATATCGTCGCTGTCGGCAGGAATCATAAAGAGCAAACTCGAATTTCTCTCAATGTGGCGCAAAAAACGAGTTCCTAAACCTTTGCCCTCGTGCGCACCCTCGATGATACCCGGAATATCCGCCATTACGAATGAGTGTCCATCTCGTACCTCTACGATGCCGAGATTTGGCTCCAAAGTGGTAAATGCGTAGTTCGCAATCTTTGGCTTAGCAGCCGAAACAACCGAGAGTAGGGTACTCTTACCTGCATTTGGAAAACCGACCAAACCAACATCTGCCAACACCTTCAATTCGAGGATAAATGCGCCCTCTGCGCCCTCCTCACCTGGTTGCGAGTAGCGTGGAGCCTGATTTGTGGCAGTGCGGAAGTGCCAGTTTCCCAAACCTCCACGACCACCTTTCAAGAGAACGAGTTGTTCGCCGTGCTCGGTAACCTCGCCCACAACTTCGGTGTAGGTCTCGCCTGTCTCCTCATCGGTAAAAATCTGCTTGGCAACTGTGCCGAGCGGTACAGGGATGATAATATCCTTCGCATCCTTTCCGTGCGAGCGAGCGCCTGAACCACACTCGCCATCTTCGGCAAATTGGTGACGCTGATATTTGAGGTGGATAAGTGTCCAATATTGTTGGTCGCCCTGCAAGATTATCGAACCGCCCTTACCGCCATCGCCGCCATCGGGACCACCGAAAGCGACAAACTTCTCTCTGCGGAAGTGTGCCGAGCCTGCTCCTCCGTGTCCGGAACGAGCAAATATCTTTACATAATCGACAAAGTTGGAACCTGCCATAATATAGCTAAAATTTAATCGTTTAATTACATTCTCTCTGGAACATCAATTCCTAACAGTCGCATCGAACGATTGATAACTCGTGCCACCTGCTGTGCCAACGCAAGACGCATCTTCTTCACCGCCTCGTTCTCCTCGCGGAGGATTGAGTGGTCGTGGTAGTAGCCGTTGAAGGTCTTACACAACTCGTAGGTGTAGGCTGCAATCATCGAAGGTGCGAAAGCCTCGCCTGCTGCTGCTACGGTAGCAGGGTAGTCGCTGAGCATCTTGATTAACGAAATCTCCTCTGGTAACAACTCGCAAGCAATCTTTTTGCCCTCGAATGTGATGTTTTGCTCTGCCGCCTTGCGGAGTACCGAGCAAATTCGAGCGTGGGTGTATTGGATGAATGGACCGGTGTTGCCATTGAAGTCGATAGACTCACGAGGGTCAAACAACATTGTCTTCTTTGGGTCAACCTTCAAGATGAAGTATTTGAGTGCGCCCAAACCTACCATCGACGAGATTGCCGCAGCATCCTCCTCACTGCAACCATCGAGTTTGCCCAACTCCTGCGACATCTCTCGTGCAGTCGTAATCATCGCCTCGCACAAGTCGTCAGCATCTACAACCGTACCCTCACGCGACTTCATTTTACCCTCTGGCAACTCCACCATTCCGTACGAGAGGTGGAAGATATCATCGCTCCACTCGTAACCCAACTTTTTGAGTATCAACTTCAAAACTTGGAAGTGGTAGTTCTGCTCGTTACCTACGACATAGATAATGCCGTTCAGCGCATTCTGCTCGAAACGCTGCAAAGCGGTGCCGAGATCCTGTGTCATATATACCGATGTGCCATCACCACGGAGCAACAACTTCTGGTCGAGACCATCTGCTTCGAGGTCAATCCATACAGAGCCGTCTTCCTTGCGGAAGAAGATACCCTTCGATAAACCCTCCTCAACGAGCCCTTTGCCGAGGATATAGGTCTGCGACTCGTAATATACCTTATCGAAATCAACGCCGAGAGTCTTGTAAGTTACATCGAAACCGTCATATACCCAACCGTTCATCTTCTCCCAGAGCGCACGGACCTCTGCGTCTTTTGCCTCCCACTTGCGCAACATCTCCTGTGCTTCGAGAAGAATCGGAGCCTGTTTCTTTGCCTCCTCCTCGCTCATACCGCCTGCGATAAGTTCTTTAATCTCAGCCTTGTAGTGCTTGTCGAACTCCACATAGTAGTCGCCTACGAGGTGGTCGCCCTTCTTGCCGGTAGACTCTGGTGTCGCACCATTTCCGTAGCGCAACCACGCAACCATCGACTTGCAGATATGGATACCTCGGTCATTCACAAGGTTTGCCTTGATGACATTGTGTCCATTAGCCGCCAAAATCTGCGCCACCGAGTAACCCAAGAGGTTGTTGCGGATATGTCCGAGGTGGAGTGGCTTGTTGGTGTTAGGCGACGAGTACTCAATCATAATTGTACGACCTGTTGGCTCGGCAACGCCGTAGTTGTCGTTGGCTGCGATTTCGCCAAAACGCTCTGCCCAGAACGAAGGATTGAGCGAGAGATTCAAGAAACCCTTAATTACATTGAATGAGCTGAACTCTGTAGCCGAAGCTACGACCTTCTCTCCAATCTCGGTAGCCACCGCCTCGGGTGCTTTGCGAGCCATTTTGACGAGTGGAAAAACTACGAGAGTGTAGTCGCCCTCGAACTCCTTGCGAGTCTTTTGAATCTGTATCTGCGAGTCTGCAACCTCGCCATAGAGAGCCTCTACGGCAGCCTTAACTACGCTTGTAATGTGTTGTTCGATATTCATAGTTTTTTACTCTTATTTTCTTTTGTGCGCAAAGATAGTAATTAAAACGGAAAACTGAAAACGGAAAGCGGAAAACTTTCAGTTTTCAGTTAAAAGTCAAAGGTGTGGATATCCTCTATTTCTTAAAGATGAAGAACACCGCCAAGACAAGGCAGGCAAAGCCTGCGATATGGTTCCAGCGGAGGGCTTCGTTTTTCATAATCAGTTGCACGATAACGGCAAAGACTGTAAGCGACACAACCTCCTGAATAACTTTCAACTCCCAAATTGAGAATGGTCCGCCATACTCCATACTGCCCAAGCGGTTTGCGGGTACCATAAAGCAGTACTCAAAAAATGCCACCAACCAGCTGATGAAAATCACGGCCACCAAGCCTATGCGCTCGAATTTGCTCTTGAACATCACCTGACCGTACCACGCCAAGGTCATAAACAGGTTTGAGCATATCAAAAGTCCTACTGCGGAGAGTCCTCTTCCAATCATAATCGCTTCGTTCTTAAATTGAGAATTGAGAATTGAAAATTGAGAATTAAAGGAAATTTATTTTTTATATCACTTTCGTCTCTCGTATTTCGTCTCTCGTCTATTTTTTGTTTTTTCGACTGCGAAAGTATTAAAAATTTGGCGAATTGCGTCAATTTTTGCCGAAAAATAGATACTTTTGCGCTATGAAATTTACTTTAATTACAGGAGCATCATCGGGAATCGGACTCTGCTATGCCGAGCAATTCGCTGCCAAAGGCGAGAATATTATCGTTGTGAGCAACCAGCGAGAGCGCAACGAGGAGGTTGCCGCCGACCTTAAACAACGCTTTGGCGTAGAGGCGGTTGCGCTATATGCCGACCTCTCGAAGGCAGACTCTGCCGAGCAGATTTACGAGTGGTGCAAGGAACACGACTACGAGGTTTCGACCCTCGTCAGCAATGCGGGAATTTTGCAGTTTGGAATGTTTCTGCACACCAAGCCCTCGATGGCTGATTTTATCACAAATCTTCACTGCGTAACCCCCTCGAAGTTGTGCCGACTCTTTGGCGAAGATATGTGCAGTAGGGGAGAGGGACACATTCTGATAATGTCGTCGATGACTGCATGGACTCCGTTTATCACGGTGTCGTACTATGCCGCAACAAAGGCCTACTTGAAAAGTTTTGCGCAGTCGTTGTGGTACGAGTTTCGCCCACACGGTGTAACGGTTACAACGGTCTATCCGGGTGCGGTAGATACACCTCTCTATTCACTTGATGTGAAGCAGCGTAAGTGGTTGAGATCCTTTGGTGTTATGATGTCGGCAGACAAGTTGGCAAAGGCAGGTGTTCGGGCATTGGAACGAGGTCGCCGCACCGCCATTCCGGGGTTGTTCACAAAGGTTGCCGTTGGTGCTTGCTGGTTGCTTCCGGCACACGCATTATTGCCCATCTTGAAAATACCTGTAATCAAACGAATACTCGCAAAGCTATAACAGAAAAGGCTGTCGCACGAAACGACAGCCTTTTTGTTGCGCGGTATGGTGTTACGCAATCTCCCAGCGACCGCCCTTGCCGAATACCTTTTCGACCAACTCCTCGTAGAAGCCACCACGACGAGCCAAATCGAGCATATTCATGCGCCAGCGCATAAGCTGCACGAATGGCATCATATCCTTCAACTGCTGACGAGTTACGCCAATATCTGCCGGGTCTGCCGGTGCGCCAACCTTGCGGAAGCACTCCTGCATCTTCTCGAACGGATAGACCTGCTTGCGATACTGCGCCTTCAACAATGGCCAATGCTTCTTAAACATTGTAAGTTGCTGGCGAACAGTCTCTTTGTCGTTGTATTTGATAGTAATCTGCTTGTAACCCAAATCTGGCGATACGAAATCTTTGAAGATGTCGAGCGCGCGCTGCTGCTCCTCTTCGAGCGACGGCCACGCCTCTACGCACTTTTCGATGTCGAGGTTGCGCAAATCCATTTCGAGGAATGCATCGAAGAATGCACACATTGTAAGCGTTCCGATAGCCACTTGAAAACCGTGCGACTGCAACTTGCCGTTGAAGGTGTGTCCTGTCATATCGAGGTAGTGGCTGAAAAGGTGGTCGGTACACGATGCAGGGCGACTCGAACGCGCTGCCTGCATAGCAAAACCGCTCAAAGTCAATCCCTCAAACAATGCTGCGATAGCATCTCGGTCGCAAGCGGCAACTCCGTCAGGATTAGCGAGTTGCTCGTCGAGAACATCTTGTAAAACATGCCAAGCCTCAGGAATAAGTGGCTCTGCATCCATGATGTCGGCAATCATCCACTCTCCGCCGCAAGGAATCTTCGCTGCAAGGTCGGCATAACCAGCGGCTGTCATCTCCTTCGGGGCATTGGCGATAACATCAACATCTGCCAAAATTGCAAGTGGAGCAGGGCAGTCGAATGTCTGCTTCAATCCCTCGTAACTGATTGATGCGCCGAACGATGAGTAGCCATCAACCGATGCAGCCGTAGGTACTGTGAGGTACTGCTGACCAAGGTGGTGTGATGCGAGCTTGCAGAGGTCGTTAATAACACCAGAGCCCACCGAAACCATAATTGCTCCTGCCTCCTTGGCTGCCTCCTCGACCTCCATAACATAGCACCACTCAGCGTGGAATTCATCTTGCTGAATAATATGCTTTGCGGTGTCGATACCTGCATTGACGAGGTGGTTATAAACCTCCTCGCCTGCTACTCGCCAAGTGTTCTTGTCTGCAATAACAATCGCTTTTGCATCGCCAAACTGCTCTTTGAAAATAGATGGTGCAAGGTGTAGAATATTGCTATCCATCTCGAAAACCTTGGTGTCGGTTGCGACAGCCAAGGCTTTCGCTATGCGTTCCTTCGTCGTCATATACTATATATATATGTATTAAACGAGTTTTAGTTCAGCCTTGATAGCCTCAATTTTTGCATCGAGTGCAGCCTCTACTGCCTCGAACTCCTCTACCGAAGGCAACTCTGCCTTAACACCGAAGTAGAACTTAATCTTTGGTTCTGTTCCCGATGGGCGCACCGAAACTTTTGTGCCATTTTCGGTAATCCACTGCAAAACATTGCTCTTGTCCTCGATGGCAGGGATAGGGCAAACCTCACCGGTTACTATGTTCTTCGACTCCAATGTCTTGTAGTCGTAAATCTCTACAATCTTTTCACCCACAAGGCTCTGAGGAGGATTTGCACGGTACTCAACCATCATATTCTGAATCTGCTCGGCACCATCCTTGCCTTCGCGAACAACATTTACAAGTCCCTCGCGATAGAAGCCAAACTTAACATAGAGATCCTGCAACCACTCGTAGAGTGTTACACCCTTTGTGTCACGACACCAAGCCGCAGCCTCGGCTGCCAACGAACAAGCCGATACACCGTCCTTGTCGCGTACATAATCACCTGCGAGGTATCCGAACGACTCCTCTCCACCTCCGATATATTGCGCTTTGCCCTCGTTTTCGCGGATAATCTTTGCGATAAACTTAAAGCCGGTCAGGCAGTTGTAGCACTTTACGCCGTAAGCCTCGGCTACTGCATCCGGCATCATCGACGATACGATAGTCTTAACTACATAGTCGCCATCTTTGATGCGGTTTGTTTCTGCCCAACGAGTGAGCTGGTAGCACATCAAAAGCACCAAAGTCTGATTTCCATTCAAGAGAACATACTCGCCCTTGCTGTTGCGGAGAGCCAAACCGATACGGTCAGAATCGGGGTCTGTTGCCATTGCAAGGTCTGCCTGCTCCTTCTCTGCGAGGTCAATCGCCATCTTCATCGTAGGGCGGTTTTCTGGGTTTGGCGACTCTACGGTTGGGAAGTTGCCGTCAAGAACAGTCTGCTCCTTTACGGATATAATGTTGGTAAAGCCAAAGTTCTTCAACGACATTGGAGTAAGACGCACACCCGCTCCGTGGAGTGGGGTGTAGATAATCTTCATATCGTGGAAACGAGCTACGCTTTCAGGCGAAAGTTGCAACTTCTTGATTGCTGCGAGGTACTTCTTGTCGAACTCCTCGTCGAGAATTGTGATATTCTCGGCATTTTTTCCTGTCAATACTTGCGAAACCTCGGTAATTTTCTCCACCTCCTTTATAATATTAACATCGTGCGGAGATGTTACCTGCGAACCATCGCTCCAATAAGCCTTATATCCGTTGTACTCCTTCGGGTTATGCGAAGCGGTTACCATAACTCCCGATTGGCAGTTCAGTTCGCGAATTGCAAACGAAAGCTCTGGGGTAGGGCGCAACTCGTCAAAAAGGAATACCTTGAAACCATTCGATGCAAAGATGTCGGCTACATGCTCGGCGAATGTACGCGAGTTGTTGCGCGAGTCGTGAGCAATTGCTACACGAACCTCCTCGCCTGGGAAGTTGATTTTAAGGTAGTTGGCCAAGCCTTGTGTCGCAAAACCTACGGTATAGTTGTTCATTCGGTTTGTGCCTGCACCCATAATACCACGCAAGCCACCTGTGCCAAATTCCAAATCCTTATAGAAGCTCTCAACAAGCTCCTTTGGGTTGTTATCTATCAGATTCTTAACCTCTTGGCGAGTTGCCTCGTCAAACTCAGGTCCTAGCCACTTCTCGGCCTTCGACATAACTAATTGCTGTAAGTTGTCCATGATTTTCTATATATAAGTTTTGTTTATAATTTCTCTGAAAAACATTTGATTTATAATTACTGCAAATATACGAAAATTATTTGTAAATGTAGTAAATCAGCGAGTTAAAATTTGTGCAATGAAATAAAGATTTCACTTCCATAGCAAATAATAATTAAAAAACAATAGTTGCGACATTTTTTTTTCCACAATTTTATTTCCACCTTTGCAATGTCGAACCGCATAACTCTTGTGGTTTGATAGCAAATATTGATCCAAACTATTTATACTCAATGATTTATGCTTGCAAGTGCAGCGACATACAATGATGCTTGGCAAAACTGCCTTCGTGAAATAAAGGCGAAAACCTCGGCTGAGGAGTTTGCGCAGTGGTTTCTCCCTATCGAGCCGTTGGAGTTCGACGGAGAAAGACTCCGTATTAAGGTGCCGGATCGCGACTTTGCAAAGACTATTGAGAATAATTATAGTCAAGTGTTGAAGCCTGTTATCGCGCAGCTTTTTGGTCGCGATACACGCCTCTATTATGCTATTCCAAAGAACAATCACCCTATTGCTGTGCCGAGCGAAAGCGATGTTACTACAACCGAGCATTCGTTTAGTCAGCAAACCGACACCTCAAATATACGAAATCCTTTTGTAATTCCAGGCATAAATCGTCTAAGAATTGAGCCGCAACTCAATAAAAACTACACTTTCGATAATTTTATCGAGGGAGAGTGTAATCGTTTGGTGCGTTCGGCAGCTATGTCGGTGTCGGTAAATCCGGGTAGTCATACGCCATTTAACCCGCTCTACATCTATGGAGATTCTGGTTTGGGCAAAACCCATGTCGCTCACGCAATCGGCAATGAGGTGCTACAGCGTTTTCCGGAGTTGCAGGTGTTGTATGTTGCGATGAGCAAATTTCAAGCCCAATTTCAAGCGGCAACGCTCAATCACGATGTTCCGAACTTTATTCACTATTATCAGGCTGTCGATGTCTTGATTTTGGATGACATTCAGGAGTTGTCAGGTAAGCCGGGTACGCAAAATGCATTCTTTAATATCTTTAACCATTTGCAGATGTCGGGCAAGCAGTTGGTGCTTATTTCGGATAAACCACCTGTGGAGTTGAAGGATATCGAGGAGCGACTTCTTACCCGTTTTAAGTGGGGCTTGTCTGCCGAAATTCGCATTCCGGACTACGAAACAAAGGTCAAAATTATCCGCACAAAGGCGAATCAATTGAATGCCGATATTCCTGATGAAGTAGTTTCGTACTTGGCAGAGCATATCTCGGCTAATATCAGAGAGATAGAGGGTGCAATTTCCTCGCTTGTGGCAAACGCTACATTTATGAATAAGCGCATTACTATTGCCCTCGCAAAAGAGGTGTTGAAGGTCTATGTTTCGATGTATCAGAAGGAGATTACAATCGAGCATATTATCGATACGGTTTGCGCCGAGATGAATATCGATCGCGAGCGTTTGAACTCGTCGGAGCGCACTCGCGAGGTGGCTATTGCACGACAGCTTGCGATGTTCCTTGCAAAGAAGCATACCAAGCAGCCGCTTACCAATATCGGTGCTGCAATCGGTGGTCGCAACCACGCTACGGTGCTTCACTCTTGTAAGACTATTTCGAACCTGATGGATACCGAAAAGATTTTCCGCCAGCAGGTTGAGCAGATCGAGAAAAAGTTGCAGAATTAAAAATAACAATATAGTTTAGTGCAGTCGCTGAGGATTATTCTTGGCGACTGTTTTATTTTTTGTTAAAAAATAACTCTGTAAAATCCATCTTTGTATTAAAATTTATGTTATATTCGCAATGTAGTTAAAAAGACCACAAAAAAACTATCTAAATTTTAACAATATGAAAGCAAAAAGAATCTTTGCGTTTGTAGCCTCGGCTATTATGCTGTTTGGCGTTGGTTGTACCAAGGAGAATACACCAAGTCGGATCG
>JAZQYJ010000106.1:0-2035 GCA_045633465.1 Alistipes sp. | reverse complement strand
TCCGCTGACATAGATGAATACAAACTCACGCTTTGGACCGATTGCTTTCGCAAAGTGCATCGTAATATCATATGAGAGGTGGTAATAATCCTCTTTCGACATACCAATATTACTTTTTCCAGCACAGAAGAAACATGCATCATAACCTTGCAACTTTGGATTATCTACGGGCAAGGTCATAAAGTTCTCCACAATATACTCTTCGAGCTTTGGGTGCGAAATTTCGCACTGGCGACGGCTTACGCTCAGCACCTTCTCAACCTCCGGTCTATCAAGGCACACAAGCAATATACCTTCGCCAACAAATCCAGTTGCTCCTGTAAGTATAATCTTCATATTGATCCTATTCGTAACACAAAAATATACAAAATATCTCAAATGGAATTATGATTTCTCAATAATGTGTAAACCTCCACAACAAAACTCCGCTACTCTTTCCAAAAGAGTTTATGGCAAGACAAGATATAACAATGGATGCTGAGTATGGCGAGGTTGAGACTTCCGGTAATATTGCCGGTAAGACATTCTACGAGTGCCGTCTGCTCGATAGCGTGGAGGGTGCGGACAACGACAACTATCGCTACGTAGAGATTGTCGTACCCGCTGGCTTTGCCCAGTCGTACAGCGACAGCAAGGGCATCCATATTGTTTTGCCTTACACACCAGATAGGCGCTTTCTTTCCATCGTTATAGTTAAGCCTTTAGGTTCGGGTGGCTCGGAGTTCCTACGTAACAGCGTATCTGGTTCAATATGGTTCCCGGTCATGGTGGAATCGACTTCGGGGAACTCCGCTGTCACCCTTGCCGAACTCTATTCGCTCAATGAAGATGGCATCTTTAACCTCCTCTTGCGAGATGGTTATCTTGCTATCTTCTCGGGCGAGGAGACCGATTTTGATATCGGTGTAGCAAAAGCACAAAACGAAACCTTCCTATTGAAAGCCTCGGCAGGCAATGTCTACCAACACCCGACAACAGGCGTAGGACTTATCGACTTCCTGCACTCAAGTTTGGAGAACAATGGGCTTGCAGCTAAGTTACAGGCAGAGTTTTTATCTGATAAGATGATTATAAAGAATGCATATATGGACTCCGTAACAGGAGAACTGCTATTAGAAACTGTGGAGAAGGAGGACAACAATGGGTAAGTATAAAGTTATAGCGGGTCAGAACCTCTACGACATCGCACTACATATCTACGGTAGCATCGAGGGTATCGTTGATTTGATGATGTGCAATACCGACCTTTCGTTGGATACGATGCTCAAAGTCGGCGATGAACTCATCTACTCGGACGATTTTATTATCAATGCCGATGTTGTTGCCTATAACGAGATGCACGGCATTGTACCTTCAAATGGCGAGCATCATGTATATCCAAAGGTCTTCACAAAGCCTCTCGCTGTGGCTTTCTCGCTCCCGACACAAATACTGAGTGTGCAGTGCTCGGTGTCGGGCATAGGTACATTGGAAATTGACTGGGGTGATAATAGCGATACAGAAATAGTAATCTTGACTGACAAGCCTCGCATACTCAAACATACCTTTGACAGTAAGGTTCGTAAACGCCGCCGAGTAAGATGGTTTACCGATGCATACATCAAGCAGGTAGATTGGAGCGGACTCAAACCAAATTCGGTTGTTATCCTGCGACCTCTGCCTATCGAGGAGTTGACCATTAAGGATGCAACACTTACGCTCGACAGTCTGCAAATGATTACGGGTATCTACTCGCTCAACCTCACGGGGCTTTCTTGTGGCAACTTAAAGTCTCTAGTCGAGTGCCGAGAGTTGATGGAGCTAAATCTTACCGATGCACGCATAAAACCTACGGTGCTGGATGAGTGGCTTATCGCTATGGTTGAGATGTACGGCAATCGAAGGAACTGCGAAGTAACCCTCACAGCAGTACCTACGGGAGTCTATCAAGAGCCGACACGCGATGAGCAGACGGGCAGATACATCATCACTTCGGGTATGGAGGCAATATGGGTTATTACCCACGAGGAGAGTTGGAACGAGGGTGGCAAGTGGA
>JAZQYJ010000105.1:0-22799 GCA_045633465.1 Alistipes sp. | reverse complement strand
GAGGTGCGCTTCCCTCGCCCTCATAGGTATCGAAAACGATGCCCGGCACACAAGAGGGATACACCCCACACCCTCGCAGGTATCGAAAACGATACCCAGCAGTAGGGTGTATAAGGAGTCTAGGGAATTTAATGAGATTAGGGAGAATAGCTTTCGCTAAACTCCCTAATTTCTTTAATCTCACTATAAAAAGCTAATGGCTAATGGCCAATGGCTAAGAGCTCAACTTTTAACTTTTAACTTGAAATCGCCCGGCTATTTCTTCACTCCTTTGTAAATAAGATAGGCGAGAGCCACTGCCACCACAGCAATAATGCCATAGCCGATTTCGTGGCTATACTTGGTTACGGTGGCGATGAGTTGCTCCTCAGGCACTACCGATTCGAGGAAGTAACCGAGTGCTGCCAATACGCCATTCCACAAACCCGCACCAATAGCAGTGAAGAGTGCGAATTTTGCGATATTCATTCGTGCCAAACCCGCAGGAATGGAGATGAGTTGGCGCACTGCCGGCACCAAGCGACCAACGAGTGTTGCCGCCACACCATAGCGCACAAAGAACTCCTCCGCCTTTACGACCTTCTGCTCGTCGAGCAAGCACATGTGTCCGAAGCGGCTGTTAGCAAACTTATAGACGATAGGTCTGCCGAGCCAAACAGCGAGGAAGTAGTTGACAAATGCACCAATAACCGCTCCAAGGGTGGCAAAAAACACCACCAGCCACACATTCAACTCGCCACTTGCCGCAGCCTTATATGCCGCAGGCGGAACAACCACCTCGCTCGGAAATGGAATAAACGAACTCTCGATAGCCATCAAAAGAGTGATGTTTCCGTAGTTCATATTATCCAAATACCACTGTACTAATTCTGCCGAATCCACTCCCATATCTTAAACTATTTGATAAGGTTGACGAGTTCCTCAAATGCCACCAAGTTCTGCTCGCCCGTAGCCATATTCTTTACGGTTGCTTTGCCCTCTGCCAACTCGTTGCTGCCGATGATTACGACATACGGAATCTCGCGACGGTTGGCGTACTCCATCTGCTTCTTCATCTTCGCAGAGTCGGGATATACCTCGGTTGCAATGCCTGCATCACGCAACGCCTTTGCGCAACGCAACGACGCCAAGCCCTCTGCCTCGCCAAGATTTACGAAAAGCACCTTTGTCAAGCAAGTTACATCGGCAGGGAAGAGGTCCAAACCAACCATAACATCGTAGATGCGGTCTGCGCCAAACGAGATACCTACGCCCGATACATCCGGCATACCGAATATTCCTGTAAGGTTGTCGTAGCGACCACCTCCGCAGATTGAGCCGATAGCAAAATCCTTCGCCTTAACCTCGAAGATTGCGCCGGTGTAGTAGTTCAAACCACGAGCCAACGAGAGATCCAACTCAACCTCCAACTTGATGCCCAAAGCCTCTACCGAAGCGAATACGGTGCGCAACTCCTCTACGCCCTTCAAGCCCGTTTCGCTCTCGGCGAGAATGGTCTGCAACTGCTCCAACTTCTCGGCAGTCGAGCCGCTCAACATAAGGATAGGCTCCAACTTCGCCACAGCCTCCGCCTCGATGCCACGCTCTGCCAACTCCGCCTTAACATTCTCCAAGCCAATCTTTTCGAGTTTGTCAATAGCTACGGTGATATCAATCATCTTGTCGGCGTGTCCCATAACCTCGGCAATACCGTAGAGCACCTTGCGGTTGTTTAACTTCAATACTACATTGATACCGAGTTTCGAGAAGACCTTCTCCACGATAGAGATGAGCTCCACCTCGTTCATCAACGAGCGAGAGCCGATAATATCGACATCGCACTGGTAGAACTCACGATAGCGACCTTTTTGAGGGCGGTCAGCACGCCATACAGGCTGAATCTGGTAGCGCTTGAATGGGAAGGTGATCTCGTTTTGGTGCTGCACAACATAGCGCGCAAACGGAACGGTCAAGTCATATCTTAAACCCTTCTCGCAGATGCGGTGAGCCTGGCGTACCTCCTCGTCATTGAGGTTTGCGCCAAAATCGCCAGAGTTGAGAATCTTGAAGAGGAGCTTGTCGCCCTCTTCGCCGTACTTACCCATGAGGGTAGAGAGGTTCTCCATCGAAGGTGTCTCGATAGCGGCAAAGCCGTATGCGCGGAACACCTCGGCGATAGTGTCGAATATGTAGGAACGACGAGCCGTCTCAATCGGCGAAAAATCTCGTGTTCCCTTTGGAATAGATGGTTTCTGTGCCATAGTTAAAATGCAAAATTCAAAATGCAGAATTCAAAATTACTCAACCAATTTGCGGTACTTAACTCGGTGTGGGGTGGTATCCATACCCTGCAACTTCTTCCACTCCTCGTACTCCGAGTACGAACCCTCGTAGAAGATTACATTGCCATCGCCCTCAAACGAGAGAATGTGGGTTGCGATACGGTCCAAGAACCAACGGTCGTGCGAGATAACTACGGCGCAACCTGCGAAGTGCTCCAAGCCCTCCTCCAATGCACGAAGGGTGTTTACATCAATATCGTTGGTAGGCTCATCGAGCAAGATTACATTGCCCTCCTCTTTGAGTGCCAATGCGAGGTGCAAGCGGTTACGCTCACCACCCGACAAGACGCCACACTTCTTCTCCTGGTCGGCACCGGTGAAGTTGAAGCGAGCAACATAGGCACGAGCCGGTACCTGACGGTTGCCCAACTGCACCCACTCGCTATTTTGTGAGATAACCTCGTAGACCGACTTCTCAGGGTCGATAGACTTGTGCTGCTGGTCCACATAGGCGAGTTTTACGGTCTGACCTACGGTGAAAGTTCCGCTTGTAGGCTCCTCCAAGCCCATAATCATACGGAACAATGTGGTCTTACCCGTACCATTAGGGCCAATCACACCCACAATACCAGCAGGTGGCAACTTGAAGCTCAATCCCTCGTAGAGTACGCGGTCGCCAAACGCCTTCGATACGCCATTCGCCTCGATAACTACATCGCCCAAACGAGGTCCGTTCGGGATGTAGATTTCGAGCTTCTCCTCCTTCTGCTTTGTATCTTCGTTGAGCATCTTGTCATAAGCTGACAAACGAGCCTTGCTCTTTGCACGACGGCCCGATGGGTTGATATTCACCCACTCCAACTCGCGCTCCAAGGTCTTGCGACGCTTCGACTCCTGCTTCTCCTCCATAGCCATACGCTTGGTCTTTTGGTCGAGCCAACCAGAGTAGTTACCCTTCCAAGGAATACCCTCGCCACGGTCGAGCTCCAAAATCCAACCTGCTACATTATCCAAGAAGTAACGGTCGTGGGTTACAGCGATAACGGTACCCTTATACTGTTGCAAGTGCTGCTCCAACCAGTCGATAGGCTCTGCGTCGAGGTGGTTGGTAGGCTCATCGAGCAACAATACATCAGGCTGCTGCAACAACAAACGGCACAACGCCACACGGCGGCGCTCACCACCCGACAATACTGCTACATTCTGGTCTGGCGCAGGACAGCGGAGTGCGTCCATAGCGCGCTCCAATACGCTGTCCAACTCCCAGCCGTTCACATGGTCGATTTTTTCGTACAATTCGCCCTGACGCTCGATAAGACGATTCATCTCGTCGTCGTCCATCGGCTCGCAGAGCTTTAAGTTAATATCCTCGTACTCTTTGAGCAATGCCACAGTCTCGGCACAACCCTCCTCGACAACCTCCTTTACGGTCTTGTTGTTGTCGAGCAAAGGCTCCTGCTCCAAGTATCCTACGGAGTATCCTGGCGAAAATACAACCTCGCCCTGGAAGTTTTTGTCTATGCCTGCGATAATCTTCATCAGGGTAGATTTACCCGAGCCATTAAGACCGATGATACCGATTTTCGCACCATAGAAGAATGAGAGGTAGATGTTATTCAGAACCTTCTTCTGATTTTGAAAGGTCTTGCTGACACCCACCATCGAAAATATAATTTTCTCGTCTGCCATATTTGGTTTGTTTTATTAAATTATTTCGTTTTTGCCTATAATCGCACAAAGATAGTGAATTTATTTCAAAAAATCGTTATCTTTGTAAAAGATAAATTAGAATTAGTGAGTAGAGAGTAACGAGTAGTGAGTAGTTGAGAAATGCAAAATGCAAAATGCAGAATGCAGAATGCAAAATTAAATAATTCTCAATCCTCAATCCTCAATTCTCAATTCTCAATAAAGAGCCAATGGCTAATGGCTAATGGCTAAAAGCAATATAAAAACTATGGCAGGAAAGAAAAAGAGGGTGGCGCTTGCATTGTCGAGTGGTGGACCACGAGGATTTGCATATATCGGCGCATTGGAGGAGCTTGCAGAGCGAGGCTACGAGGTTACGGCAGTTGCCGGCACTTCGATTGGTGCGTTGGTGGGCGGAGTATATGCCGCAGGTCGCTTGGCGGAGTTTAAGGAGTGGCTACTTTCGCTCGATACCCGCAAGGTATTTTCGCTGGTCGATTGGTCGCTCTCGATGAGCCATCTCGTTAAGGGTGAGAAGATTATCGAGGCGATAAAAGAGGTTGTTCCCGATGTTCAAATCGAGGATATGGCGCTCCCATTTTCTGCCATCGCCACCGATCTCTATACGGGCGAAGAGGTGGTATTCGACAAGGGCGATTTATTCTCTGCAATTCGTGCTTCGATGTCTATTCCGTCGCTCTTCAAGCCTGTGCAGTATGGTAGTACGGTGTTGATTGATGGACACTCGTCTAACTGCTTACCACTCAATCGTGTAAAAAGGTCAAAAGGCGATATCCTTGTAGGTTTCGACACCAACTATTTCGATGTTGAGGCTATCCGCACAACTGTTGCAAATGCCAGAAAAATTACAGCCGATTACGAGGAGTTACAGGCGAGCAAAGATGCCGAAGTGAAGGCTCTTGCTACGACTATAAAGAGCGATGAAAACACCTCGTTTTGGCGCAAGTTGGTGGCACTTGGAGCTGTACGCTACGAGGCTATGCGTGAGGTGCGAGCCTTCCGTGAGGAGAATGTCGATACCCTGCCCGAAATCGATTGGGAGAGCAACTTCTACGGCATTATTGACCGCACCTTCTCGGTTATGAATCAGCACAATTCGCGCCTTATGACGGAGTTGTGCAAACCCGATATCCTGGTGCAGATGCCGTTCGATGCCTACGGCGAGATGTCGGACTACGCCTTGGCGAAGGAGATAATCGAAAAAGGTAGAGCGTTGATGTCGAAGGCTCTCGATGAGTACGAATCGAAGAGAAGAAAAATTTGGGGGATATTCTAAAAAAGTAACGCAGTATAATATGAAACGAGTAGTTTTATTTGTAATTTCAATTCTGCTTGCAGCATCAACTCTGGCCCAAGAGAAGATTACTGTAAAAATCGACAAACGAGAACGATGGCAGACTATCGAGGGGTGGGGTAGTTCGCTCTGCTGGTGGGCACATATGTGTGGCCGCTGGGATGAGGAACATGTGGATAAGTTGCTCGACTTAATCACCTCGAAGGATGGCCTTAATATGAATATCTTCCGCTATAACATTGGCGGAGGCGATGATCCGTCGCATATCGGTGGTCATATGGTAGAGGGTAAGGGTAAGCGAGCCGAGATGGAGGGCTTCAAGGCTGCGGCCGATGCCCCATACGATTGGAGTGCCGATGAAGGTCAGCGCAATATAATGCTCAAGATTAAGCAGCGTCGCCCCGATGCCGTCTTCGAAGCATTCTCAAATTCGCCACCTTATTGGATGACATATAGCGGTTGCTCGGCAGGTAATGAGGATCCTATTTGTGATAATCTCAAACCAGAATACTACGGGATGTTTTGTGACTATCTTATAGATGTATGCAAGCACTATAAGGAAACCTACGGAATTGAGTTTAAGACTTTGGAGCCATTCAACGAATCAACAAGTAACTATTGGTACTATTTTGGCTCGCAAGAGGGTTGCCATTTCGATATCGAGAGTCAGATTAAACTGCTGCGTGTGCTATATCCAAAATTGAAGGCCTCGGGTTTGAAGACTGTAATATCCGCTTCGGATGAGACAAACTTGCGTTCGGCTATCAAGGTGTGGAACGCCTACTCGCAACATCCCGATATAATGAAGATGGTCAAGCAGTTCAATGTTCATACCTATTCGGCCACAAATAGCCAGCGTGTGGAGTTGAATAGGCTGGTGTCGGAAACCGATATGAAGTTTTGGCAGTCGGAGTCAGGTCCTCAATGGGATAACGAGCTGAGTCCAAAGGGCAAAAGCGCCTTCGAGAACAATCTCTACCTGGCGAAGAAATTATTTCGTGATATGCGGATTATGCAACCCCAGGCGTGGCTCGATTGGCAGTTAGTTGAGGAGTGGAGCAGGGCTTGGAGCCAAATTAAGGCCAATTTCGCAACAGGTAAGTTTGCTGTTCATAAGAACTATTATGTGCGTATGAATGTGACTCGCTTTATCAAGCAGGGATACACTCTGTTGGCTACCGAGAATGAGAATACATTGGCCGCAATCTCGCCCGATGGCGACGAGTTCGTAATTGTTTTGCTGAATGTTGAAGAGGAGGCGTTTGATGCCAAGATAAACCTTGCTACATTCAAAAAGATAGCCCCTACTGCCAAAGTGTACCGCACCTCCAAGAGCGAGAATTGTAAGGAGCTTGAGCCGGCAGCTATGAAAGGCAAACAACTGAACTATAGAGCCGAGCCGATGAGTATAACAACAATTGTTGTGAAGGTAAAGTAGGGCGTTAGCCGAAGAAAAATAGCTATATATCCTGTCCTCCGTCTAATCACAAGCGGTGATTATAGGTGTTCCGAAACGCAAGCCCAATATCTTGGGGCAAGGGTCGTCTGGAAATCTCTACTCTCCAATAATCTGGTCGGCAAAGTCGCTCCATCCTTCGGCTGTTTTGTATGCCTCGACAGAGCCCTGTGGAACATAGATTTTGCGCCCATTAACGGTTGCCTCGAAGGCGTACTGTTCCAGAGTCGGTGGAGTGGTCGCCTTGCAATGAATCTCAACAAGCGCATTGCACTCATCGAATGAACGATATCCGATGTTTGTGATGGTTGTCGGAAGTGTCAGGCTTGTGAGCTTTTGACAGTTGTAGCACATATACTGCGAGGTAACAGTGACGCCCTCGGGTAGAGCGAATGAACGCAATCCCGTAGCAGCAAAGGCATTCTTTCCGATTGTTTCAATATCCTGTGGCAGTGCTATTTCCAAGAGTTTCAAATCGCCTGCGAAGGCATAACTACCAATACTTTTTACCCCATTCGGGATATTGATAGAGGAGAGAGTCGGACATTCGTGGAAGGCGTCATCTTCGATAGTTGTGATGGTTGAAGGTAGTATTACGCTCTCCAAGCCGTGGCACTTGTAGAGTGCTTGTTCCTTAATTGTTCGCAAATTGGTGTTCTTCGAGAGGTCGAGCGTACGCAACTCAATAGCATTGTAGGCCTGAAAACTCTCCAAATTGACAAAATATTCAATACCCTTTACCGAGTAGATATTCTTCTTCGAGTCTATATTCACGGCACGAATAGCATTTGCCTCGCTCTCGGAGAGTATCTTATCGCCATTGATGTCGAACTTTTCGTAGCAATAGCGCATAAACTCCACATCCTCCAACTTTTCGCAGTAGTCGGTCGGTGTGGGTGTCGGTGTGGGCGCAGAGCCCTTCGGAATGGAGATTGTGCTGCCGTCAGAGAGGATGATGACAACCTCTGTTTCACCTTCGGTGATGCCTACAATTATGCATTCTTCGCCCTCTTCGCAATCGCAAGTGTTTATGGTTATAGGGCTGCTATTGGCGAAGGTTATCGTATAGCCGACAACCTTGTCGCCCTCCAATATGGGGATTACCGAAGTTATGTAATCTCTACTCTGCAACACCTCAATAATAGCGCGTAGAGCCTCGATATCCTCTTGGGCTTTGCCGTATTGCTTTTCGAGCTCCTCGATGCGTTGCTCCATCTCGTCGAGCCTATCCACCACGGCACTATCGTCGTAGGCAGCAGGGGCGCACGAAGCAAGGCATAACGCCAAAGAGCAAAGCGTGTAGGCAAACCTTTTCATTGTCAATCTTTTACCACGCAAAGAGTGGGTAGTTTGCCATCAAGGCATTTACATCCTTGCGAACAGATGCGATGTTCTCCTCGTTCTCTGCATCTGAAAGTACGCGGTCGATCAACTCTGCGATATACTCCATCTTATCCTCCTTCAAACCACGGGTGGTGATTGCCGGAGTTCCGAAGCGCAAGCCCGAGGTCTGGAATGCTGAGCGAGAGTCGAATGGCACCATATTCTTGTTTGCGGTGATATCTGCTGCAACGAGTGCCTTCTCGGCAACCTTACCGGTCAACTCAGGGAATTTGGTACGCAAATCTACGAGCATAAGGTGGTTGTCCGTTCCGCCCGAAATAATCTTATAACCACGAGCCGACAACGCTGCCGACAGAGCCTGCGCATTGCGTACAACCTGCTGCTGATACTCCTTGTATTCTGGTGTCAAAGCCTCGCCGAAAGCAACAGCCTTCGCTGCGATAACATGTTCGAGTGGTCCGCCCTGAATACCTGGGAAAACTGCTGAATTGAGAATCTGCGACATCTTCTTCACTACACCCTTCGGGGTGGTCAAGCCCCATGGGTTGTCGAAATCCTTGCCGAGCAAGATGATGCCGCCACGAGGACCACGCAAAGTCTTGTGGGTGGTCGAAGTTACGATGTGAGCATACTTTACAGGGTTTTCGAGCAAGCCGGCTGCGATAAGACCTGCGGTGTGAGCCATATCAATCATCAAGAGAGCGCCAACCTTGTCGGCAATCTCGCGCATACGCTTGTAATCCCACTCACGAGAGTATGCCGAAGCACCACCCACGATAAGTTTTGGCTTGTGCTCCAACGCCTTGCGCTCCATCTCGTCGTAATCAACACGACCGTCCTCCTCACGCACCGAGTAGTCGATAGCGTTGAAGTACATTCCCGACATATTCACTGCCGAACCGTGCGAGAGGTGTCCTCCGTGCGAGAGATTAAGACCAAGGAAGGTATCGCCCGGCTTCAACACAGCGAAGAATACCGCCATATTTGCCTGTGCGCCAGAGTGAGGCTGAACATTGGCATACTCTGCACCATATATCTTGCAAAGACGCTCAATAGCGAGGTTCTCCACCTTATCCACAACCTCGCAACCACCATAGTAGCGAGCCGCAGGGTAGCCCTCGGCATACTTATTTGTCAAAACCGAACCCATAGCGTTCATCACCTGCTCACTAACAAAATTCTCCGAAGCGATAAGTTCGATGCCGTGCATTTGACGGTTACGCTCCTCGGAGATAAGGTCGAAAATCTGTGTGTCTAACTTCATAACCTATATATATTATATTATTTGTATATGCAATAATTGCCCCTTTTATTGGGTTCTGAAAACTTTCGCTTTGCGAAATTACGAGTTTTTTCAAATAAAAACACTATATTTGCACTAAACTTATAAACAAATTATAGTATGAAACTACTCGAAGGAAAGGTTGCGCTCGTTACAGGAGCCACTCGTGGCATAGGTCGTGCTATCGCTTTGCGCTTTGCCGAGCAGGGCGCAAATGTAGCCTTTACATATCTCTCGTCGGTGGCTGCTGCCGAGTCGCTCGTTGCCGAAATCGAGGCTTTGGGCGTTAAGGCTGTGGCATTCGCCTCGAATGCTGCCGACTTTGACGGAGCGCATAAGGTTGTCGAGCAGGTCTTGGCGGAGTTTGGTCAGATTGATATCCTTGTGAACAACGCAGGTCAAACCAAAGATGGACTTATGATGCGTATGAGCGAGGAGCAGTGGGATTCGATTATCAATACAAATCTCAAATCGGCATTCAACTTTATTCACGCCGTAACTACTCCGATGGCTCGCAAGCGTGCAGGCTCGATTATCAATATCTCGTCGGTAGTTGGCACCAACGGCAATGCAGGACAGTGCAACTACTCTGCATCAAAGGCTGGAATTATTGGTCTTACGATGTCGTTCGCCAAGGAGATGGGCGCACGAGGTATTCGTTGCAACGCTATCGCTCCGGGCTTTATCACTACCGATATGACCGATAAGTTGAACGATGCAACCAAGGAGGCAATTATCTCCTCCGTATCGCTTGGTCGTATGGGTACGGCAGACGAGATTGCCAATGTGGCACTCTTCCTCGCAAGCGATATGTCGTCGTATATCACAGGTGAAACAATTAAGGTAACCGGCGGCATGCGATAAACAATGGCTAACAGCAAAAAAAATAGCGGTCATTGCGACCGCTATTTTTTTACTTTACCTCGAACTCTGCTGTGAGAAGGTCTGCATCTCGCGATGACTTACCGACCATCACCTCGAAAGTTCCCGGCTCAACTACACGCTCCATATTGAGGTTATAGTAGCGCAGGTGCTCAGGTGTGAGGGTAAAGGTTATGCGTTTGCTCTCGCCAGCCTTCAATGCCACGCGCTTAAAGCCCTTCAACTCTTTGATTGGGCGAGTGACCTCCGAGTAGCAGTCGTTGATATAGAGTTGCGCAATCTCAATACCATCGCGCACACCCGTATTCTTGACGGTAACGCTAACCTCAATACTCTCGTCAGGGGCAATCTCCCTCTTCGAGAGTTGCAAATCGGAGTATTCGTATGTCGTATATGACAATCCGAAACCAAATGGGTAGAGAGGTGTGGTTGGCATATCTATAAGGCGATAACGCTTGATAGTAGCCTTTTTGTGGTTGTAGTAGATTTGAATCTGACCTTCGTGTCGAGGAATAGTCATAGCCAACTTTGCCGAAGGATTGACCTCTCCGTAGAGAATCTCGGCAACAGCCTGACCACCAACCATTCCTGGCTCCCAAGCGTAGAGTATAGCAGGGAGATTTTCATCCTCCCAAACAATGCTGTTCGGGCGGCCCGTTACGACAACGAGAATTGTAGGCTTGCCACTTGCAGCAACTTTGCGAACCAACTCCTTCTGCAAACCGTAGAGGTCTATGGTCGCACGATCTTGATTTTCGCCACAAGTCTTTACGCCCTTGCGAGCACGAAGGCTTGTTTCGCCTGCTACAACAATGTTGAGGTCGGTGGTGCGAGCAATACGAGCCGCCTTATCCACATTCTCCTGCGTCATTCTCTTTGGAGTATCGCCCTGATTTACAAATACGAACTCTGTCTTTGGAGCCACCTTGCGCAGACCTTCGAGAATAGTGGTTACATTCTCAGGCTTTTGAGGAGCCGACCAGTCGCCCATAATATTCTCGTCATCGGCGTTGATACCCGTTAGGAGTACTCGCTTATACTTTTTGCTGTCGAGTGGAAGAATACCGTTGTTCTTTACGAGTACAATCGAGTTGCGTGCTGCCTCCAATGCTGTTGCACGATGCTCCTCGCACATACGCACCTTCTTGCCCTCCTCGATGTCGCAGTATGGATTCTCGAACAAACCAAGACGGAATTTGGCGGTAAGAATGCGGCGTACCGACTCATCAATGCGACTCATAGGAATACGACCTTCGCGTACCAACTCTGCAACCTCTTCGTTCCAATAGATGCCGTGCATATGCATATCCATACCCGCCATAATCGACTGATAGAATGCCTCTTTGCGACTTGTTGCGGTGAATTGTCTGTTGTGCAGACGCTCGATATCCATCCAGTCGCTTACGATAAATCCGTCGAAACCATACTCCTTGCGCAGAACATCCTCCATAAGCCACTTACTGCTGTGGCAAGGCACTCCGTTAATGTCGTTGTGAGCCATCATTGCCGAGCCTGCACCGCCTTTGCGAACGCTCAACTCGTATGGTGGCAGGAAAACCTCGTGGAGGGTGCGCTCCGAGATGTCTGTCGGAGTGGCGTTTCCTCCATTTATAGATTGCGAACCTGCGATAAGGTGCTTGATGCAAGCTAAGACATCATCTCCACCCTGCATATCGCCCTGATAGCCATTTACCGATGCCAAACCCATCTCGCCTACGAGATATGGGTCCTCGCCAAATGTTTCGCCTACACGACCCCAACGAGCATCACGGGCGACATCAACATTCGGATTGAAGGTCCAGTGCATATTCATTGCGCGCATCTCCTTTGCAGTCTGACGAGCAATCTTGTATGCCATTTCGGTATCGAACGAGCAGGCAAGACCTATGCTTGTAGGGTAGGCGGTGTTGTCGGGAGCAAGGCAGTTTCCGTGAATAGCGTCGATTCCGAAAATCAACGGAATACCCAAACGCGACTGCATAGCCAAAGCCTGCAACTCGTTCGCCTCCTCCGCAGTCAATACATGGAGGTATGAGCCGATAAGACCCTGCTTGGTCCACTTGCGAAGAGTGTCAGCGTTGATACCTGGGTAGTATCCCTGAGCATCCTGGTTGTCGGCCTGCGCCTTCTTGTCCATGTTGGATACATGTACAACACCGCAAAATTGATTCATCTGTCCCACCTTCTCTTCGAGTGTCATCTGCGAGAGCAAACTCTCGACACGCTTCTCGATAGGTGCGGTTGGGTCTTTGTAATCAACCTTGCAACACGATACCGCAAGAGCTGCAACAGCAAAGATTAAGATTCTTTTCATATTGGGTTGTTGTCTTATCTGATTTGTGCACCGTGCTTATGCTCGAATGCCGACTGCAATGCCGCCATTGTGCGCTCGATGGTCTTGTCGTTGAGAGTTTGGTTCTTGTCCTCCAAGATGAACGACAACGCATACGACTTCTTGCCCTCCGGCAACTTGTCGCCCTCGTAAACATCGAACAACGAAACGCTCTTCAATAACTTCTTCTCGGTTGCAAATGCCGTAGCACGCAACTGCGAGAACGATACGCCCTTATCAACGAGGAGTGCCAAATCTCGCTTAACCTCAGGGTACTTCGACAACTCGGTTGCCGAAACCTTATGCTTGCGAGTAGCCTTCAACAACATATCGAAATCAATCTCTGCGAAGAATACATCCTGTTTGAGGTCAAAAGCCTTGCAAATCTTGGCATTCACCTGTCCCATCTGCACGAATGGCTTATTGTTTACATACAACTCCACTGCATCGCCAAACAAATCGCTATCGAGCGACTCGGTACGCAATGCGTAGATATCCAAACCAAAACGACGGAGCAACAACTCAACCTGAGCACGAAGGGTGTAGAACGATGCCTGTTCTGCCTTTGCGTTCCACGACTGCGGAGTAGCCAGGCCCGTTACTGCGATAGCCAAGCGGTAGTTCTCCGAGTACGAAGCGAGAGGAGCAACCTCCTCGCCCTCCTTCGGCTCTACTTTGTTGTAGAAGTAGCAATTTCCGAACTCGTAAATCTTCAAATCGCCGTTGCGGTGGTTGGCGTTGAGCTGTACAGCCTCCATTGTATTGAACAACAAGGTCTGACGCATAACACCAAGATCTGCCGAGAGTGGGTTCATAATCTTCACGCACTTCTCCACAGGGTACGACTGCAAACCTTCGTAGTAAGCGGTCTTGGTGAGTGAGTTCGACATAATCTCGGTGTAGCCACGCGCGGTGAGCATATCGGCTACGAGGTTAGTCAAACGGGTTTTATCAGGCTTCTGAACATATGAAAGGGTGGAATTTACCTTCTCAGAAACCTCTACATTGTTGTAGCCATATATACGCAAAATGTCCTCGATAAGGTCCGCCTCGCGCTGAACATCAACGCGGTATGCCGGTACTGCAACGCTCCATACATCGCCCTCCTCCTTCTCAATTTTAACCTCCAACGCATCAATGATTGTGCGGAAGGTTTCGGTTGGAATATCCTTGCCGATAAGCGACTTTGCACGCGATACCGAGAACTCGAAACGGAACGGAGCAACCTCCGCAGGGTTCGAGTCGAAAATCTCGCTTGCGATAGTACCACCAGCCAACTCTTTGAAGAGGAGTGCTGCACGCTTCAATGCGTAAATCTGGATGTTAGGGTCAATACCACGCTCGAAGCGGAACGATGAGTCGGTATTCAAGCCGAAACGCTTTGCAGTCTTACGCACCGATACAGGGTTAAAGTATGCCGACTCGATGAATATGTCGGTTGTGGTGTCGCTTACGCCCGAGTCCAAACCGCCATAAACTCCTGCGATACACATCGGACGCTCTGCCGAGCAAATCATCAAATCATCGGCTGTGAGCTTGCGCTCTACGCCATCGAGCGTAACAAATGGAGTACCCTCGGCGCAATTCTTAACAACAATCTTGTTGCCCTCAATCTTCGCCATATCGAATGCGTGAAGTGGCTGACCGAGTTCGAAGAGTACATAGTTGGTGATATCCACCAAGTTGTTCTTTGGGTTGATGCCCGCAGCACGGAGTGAGTTCTGCATCCACTCTGGCGATGGGGCAATCTTGCAACCTGTAACGGCAACGCCTGTATAGTGAGGGCAAGCGGCAGTGTTCTCAACCTCCACCTCAATCTTTGCGCTGTTGTTCTCTACGGCGAAGGCCTCTACGCTTGGGAGGTTGAGCTTTGCATCTACCCCCTGGGCACGAAGATATGCCACGAGGTCACGAGCAACGCCGATGTGCGATGCTGCGTCAATGCGGTTAGGTGTCAAACCAACCTCGATGAGGTAGTCGTCGGTGATGTTGTAGTACTCCTTGGCCGAAGTGCCCACAACTGCATCAGCCGGCAACTCGATGATTCCTGCGTGTGATGAGCCGATACCCAACTCGTCCTCGGCACACAACATACCGAGCGACTCCACGCCACGAATCTTCGAACGCTTAATCTTGAACTCCTCCTCACCACCATTAGGGTATAGCACTGCGCCAACGGTAGCGCACATAACCTTCAAACCCTGACGGCAGTTTGCTGCACCGCATACGATTGGGAGCGGCTGCTCTGCGCCAACATCTACGGTAGTGATGTGAAGGTGGTCAGAATCGGGGTGCTCCTCGCAAGTGAGGACCTCACCTACGACCACGCCTGCCAAACCGCCACGAATGGTCTCAATCTTCTCGAAACCCTCGACCTCTAAGCCAATATCAGTCAAAACTGTTGCTACCTCCTCTGCCGAGAGAGTTGTATCAACATAATTTTTCAACCAGTTAAAAGAAATGTTCATAGTTATATATTTTTGTTATCTATTTGCTCTTTGTTATCTAAATCGTTTAGATTTTACCCTCTGGGAATTTTGCTATTTGCCAATAATCGGACAAAGATAGTAAAAAAAGACGAAAGTCGAAAGACGAGAGACGAAAGGTTTTAATTTTAATTAAAAAAACAGCAAAAAAAGAGTTGAAAGCAAATGCTCTCAACTCTCAACTCTCAACTCTCAACTCGAAATTACTTTTTCTTGCCGAAGAGTTTATCCATTACGATAGCGATTGCACCGTCGCCCGAAACATTGCAAGCAGGACCATAACCATCGAGCGCAAGGTAGATAGCCATCATGAGTGCGGTCATCTCCGGCGAGAAGCCCAAAATGGTGCCGAGCAAACCAACCGATGCCATCAATACACCACCCATAACGCCTGGCGACGACACGGCAGCAATAGCCTGCATCAAAGCGAAATTGATGAACAATGCCAACGGAATATCCACGCCAAACATATAGGCAACAGCCACCGAAGTAGTAACCAACTTAATGGTTGAACCGCACATGTGCGTATTCGAGCAGATAGGAATAACGAAATTTGCCATATCCTCGCTCACGCCACTTTTGAGGGCACATTTTGTGGTTACAGGGATAACCGCAGCCGACGAGCAAATAGAGAAGCCTGTGAGGTATGCAGGAAGGATATTATAGATAAGACGGAACGGATTCTTGCGCGCAATAAGACCTGCGATAAGGTACTGCAAGATGAGGTAGAGAATAGACAACACAACGCCCGTGCCGATAACCTTTGCTCCGGTGCCGAGTACGATGTCGATAACGCCCTTTGCCGACATCTCACAAATCATTGTGAAGATGTAGATTGGCAACAACGGAATGATTGCACTCTCGATAAACCACTTTACAATCTCTCCAAACTCCTCGAACCAACCCTTTACGGAGTCGGCTTTGAGGAAGATGCAACCCAAACCGATAACGAACGAGAGAACAATGGCTGTCATCATATCGCATACAGGCGGGATTTTAAGCTCGAAGAATGGTGCAAACTCCTTCTCCGAAAGTGCCTCAGGCGAGAGTTCGCCCACCGAGAGAATGTGTGGGAAGAACTCCGTAGCACAAGTATAGGAGAACAATGCTCCACCTACGGTCGAAATGTAGGATACCGCAATTACGAAGAGGAGCATCTTGCCTGCGCCTTTACCCAAATTTGCAACAGCAGGGGTTACGAGTCCCAATACCAATAATGGCACCGAGAATTTCAGGAGTTGCGCAAACAGGAGATTGAAAGTCTTGAAGATGCGAATAAATACATCGGGCAAGAACAAGCCGAGTACTGCACCCAAGGCGATGGCGATTACCACCTTCGGAAAGAGTCCGAGTTTAATCTTTTTTGACTGCATAATTTATTACATTTTAAGTTTGTTAATATGTTAATTCGAGCCTATGTAGAGGAATATCATTCCTATAAGTATCAACAATAAATCTAATGCTTTTGCCTTTAAGTTGCGCTCTCCAAATAGTATCGCTCCACAAGTGAACGACACCAAAACCGACGAACGACGAATCATCGACACTACGGCAATCATCGCTGCGCTATCGCTTAGGGCGTGGAAGTATGCCATATCGGCAGCCGAGAGCAAAATCGAAATCATCGGTATTGCCCACGACCAATGAAACCTCTGCTCCCTGCGCTTCGGGAACCACAAAATTGCCACGATGACGCTCATCATCAGCAGTTGGTAGAACGAGAACCAACTCTGTACGAATGTCGGATTCATAGAGAACATTATGTGGCGGTCATACAATCCACAACAAGCACCAATCAACGCGGCTGCGGCGATGCACAATATCCAGCGGTTATTCGTGAAATTCACACCCTCCTTCTTGCTCGAACGACTCAATAAAAAGAGCGAGATGATGGCGAGAATAACGCCTATCCATTGGTAGCCATTCAACCTCTCGCCAAAGATTATCATTGCACCCACAAGTGTCAGAATGGGGCGTGTGGCGTTAATCGGCCCCACAATCGTAAGTGGCAGATGCTTGATGCCGAAATATCCGAAAATCCACGACGAAAGCACCATTGCTGCCTTTACGACGATTATTGCGTGGTCACGCAGTGTGCCGCTTGTTGTCTCAAAGAGCGTATTGTCGAGCCACCCTCCGCCAACTGCCGAATCGAGCAGTGCGGGCAGGAAAATGATGGTCGAGAATAGGGTATTGAGCCATAGTACGGGGAGTACGGCATTATCCTTCAATGAGCGTTTCTTTGCCACATCGTACAAGCCGAGCAACAGTGCTGCGAGAAATGCCAACGAAACCCACATACCCTATCCGAAAATTAAAATATTGGCAATTATAAATACCGCCAAAGTCAGGCTCGCTAAGCCATTCAAAGTGCCGAAAGCGATACCTATTGAGCGTTGCTTCTTGGGGGTTACAAGTATATGTTCTGCCACCAAAATTGCCGAGAAAAGAGCTATTCCACACCACAAAAGCCAGCTTTGTGGTAGATAGTTGGCGAAGGCGAATAATGCTATGATACTTACGCAATGAAGCGCAATGCTTATATAAAGCGATGTCGCAGTTGAAAAGCGGGAAGGTATTGAGTGTAAGCCTCTTGCTCTGTCGAACTCTGCGTCTTGCAATGCGTAGATAATATCGAAACCTCCGCACCAAGTCAGCACCAATAATGATAACAAACACGGAGCAAGAGTTAGCGTTCCCGTAACGGCAATATAGGCTCCCGCAGGGGCAATACCGAGCGAAAGACCGAGCACAAGATGCGCCAACGAGGTGAAACGCTTGCAGTAGCTGTAAAACATCACCACAGCCAATGCTACGGGCGAGAGAATTGCCGTCAGAAGGTTTATGGTCGAGGCGGTTACGATAAAGAGCAACGCATTGATGATGACAAAAGCAAGGGCCTTGCGTGGCGAAATCTGCCCCGAAGGAATCTCGCGGTTGGCGGTGCGAGGGTTTTCGGCATCGATATCGCGGTCAGCCCAGCGGTTGAAGCCCATAGCCACATTGCGGGCAAAGACCATACACAAAACCACCTGCACGAGCAACCACCAAGAGAATTCTTTGTCGGTGCTCCACAGCGCATAGACGAACGCCATCAATGCAAATGGCATTGCGAAGATGGTGTGCGAGAACTTGACGAGTCGCAGATATTTTGCAATATTATCGATCATACTATTTGCAATTTCCAAGATGCTCTATCTTTAATTGATGCTTAAACTCTTCTACCGAGAGTGATGTTCTAACCTTCACCTTGTGTGAGGTGTTTGGCAATAGGTCTATGTAGTTATTCTCGAAGAAGTTGTCGTTACTCTCAATTGAGAGATAGACCGCACGGGCAAAGTTGTCGGTGGAGAGTGTAACCTCTACGCCACCATCACACTTTGCGACTTCGGCTTTTACGATTGACTTCGGGAAGTTCAGCGCACCCTGCTTTACGAAATAGTTATTGTTGGTATAGACCTTGTCGCCAACACGAAGCGACGACACAATAATTAAATCCTCGGCTTTGCGACCACACAAAGCCTCTTCGCTTGGTATGTCGTAGAGTGCGGTTGAGGTGTTGGCAGGTACTGTAACCCTCTTGTTATACTGCTTTACAACCTCACCCGACATTGTCATAATCTTCACCTCAAAGTCCGCTTTGCTATCGCTTTGACTATCCGAAATGGCATATACACGCAAGCGACCATCGCTATTATATGCCGAGAGGAGATACTTGTCGAAATATTTTAGAGCGAAATAGTGTTGTGCTTTCCAACGACCATAACAATCGCGACTTGCCCACGATGCCGCAGGCCAACAGTCGTTGTGTTGCCAATAGAGTGAGCCTTGACAGAATGGCATATTGCGACGATGAGCCTCGACAGCAATCTTTATGGCATCACCCTGCATAACTTGTCCCATATAGAGGAACTTCTCGAAGTCTGGTTGCTCCCAATACTCATTAACGAGGTAGTTGCTTATGTATCCATTGGCCTTAATGCCGGCTTTTTGGTGCAACATCATAACCTCCGAATTTAGACTCCAATCCTCTGGATTTGGAGCATATCGTTTAACTGAACCAAATTCGGGGAAAGACTGAAAACCATACTCCGACATAAAGCGTGCGAGTGTGGTGTTGTAGGCGTCGAAAGGTTTGCCACCCGCCCAAACTCCATAATAGTGGAAGTCTCCTAAATGGGTTGCATCTCTGGCTCTGATGTCTTTGCCTACCCAAGGCGACATAGGATTGTAGTAGCGAGATGGGTCGTACTCGGCACAAACCTTTGGCAAGAGGTCGTAGTACTGATAGTCGAACTGAGCCTTCTGTATCTCGTAGTATTTCAAATCGATGCCCCTTTTGGTGTATGAGCGACGGCAGCCCATAAGAACATCGTAGCACTCGTTATTACCGCACCACAATACGATGCAACCATAGTTGCGAAGTCGTTTGATATTGTCGATAGCCTCCTGACGCACATTCTCGGCAAAAGTACTACCCGGCTCGACGGGGTAGAGTGCGCAGGCAAACATAAAGTCCTGCCAAACCATAATGCCGTTCTTCTCGCAGAGTTCGTAGAAAATCTCGTTCTCGTAGATTCCACCGCCCCATACACGCAACATATTCATATTTACGGCAACAGCATCGGCAATGGTCTTTTCGTAAACTTCGTCTGTTACACGAGGAAGAAATGAGTCGCACGGAATGTAGTTTGCACCTTTGGCGAATACTCTCTTGCCGTTGAGTTCAAAGTAGAACGAACGACCATATTTGTCATCTTCGCGAACAACTTTTATCGAACGCACTGCGATATCGTGATGCTTCGAATCGACCACCTTGCCCTCAATCTCTATCTCGGTGCGGAAGGCGTAGCGATGAGCTTCGCCCAAGCCGTTAGACCACCACAATTTAGGTTTTGCGATTGTGAGAGGTACAACCGCCTTGTTATCGCCCGCTTTGAGGGTTGTAGAGCCTTTGGCGAGTACCTTACCCGACTTTTCGTCAATAACACGAAGTTGTGCCGTAGCCTCTTTCTGCGAGAGAATTTCGAACTCTACATCAATATCTGCACGCTTTGCGGTAATGCTCTTTTGGTTGTAGAATAGATCGCTTATACGCATTGTATCCCACGCTTCGAGATATACAGGTCGCCAAATTCCCGATGTAACGAGTCGTGGTCCCCAATCCCAACCATAGTGGTAGCCCGCCTTACGACAGAATACGCTGATTTTGCGATTGAGCAGACCTCCGTCAGCAGATTGGTCTTGCCAACGATAGTATTGGAATGGCAGGGCCTCCCACTTCGGCATATCAATCTTTACTACCGAGTGGAAATATACTCGCAACTTGTTCTCGCCTTTTTGGAGGTGAGGTTTAATATCCACACGCCAGCGACGGAACATATTGTCCGCTTTGAGCACCAATTTGTCGTTGAGATAGACATCTGCGTAGGTATCCAAGCCCTCGAAAACGAGCTCAATGCACTCTTTCGATAGAATTTCGGCATTTGCCGTAAAGGTTGTGACATACTCCCAATCCTCCTTGTCAACCCACTGCACTCCGCGCTCATTAAGTCGAAAGAATGGGTCTTCAATGATGTCGTTTGCCATCAAGTCGGTATGAACAACACCTGGAACGGTGGCGTTGTACCAATTTGCACCTCGCTTCTGCTTGAACTGCCAGCCATCGTGGAGAGTCTGTCGCAGTGGCGATGCAATAACCGCCGATAGCGTCAAAATTGCGATAATTGAGAGTGAGGTTCTTTTCATATAATTGAGGACTTTATAGGTCTGTCTATTGTATAGCCATTATAGCGTCGGCATAACGACTCCACGCTTCGTGGTCTTTGTAGTCGTCGACCGACTCGGCCGGTACATAGATCTTGCGACCTTCTGCATTGTAATCGAAGACATAATTGTCACCAAGCGTAGGGGGCGCAACGGCGTGACATTTTGCGCTTTCGAGAGCAGGGCAACTCATAAATGCCTTGCCTTCGATTGTGGTTACACCCTCGCCAAGTTCTATTGACGAAAGATTTATACACCCTCTAAACGCCTCCTCACCAACGGTGTGAAGCGAATTATCGGCAATAAGCGATGTTATGTTGCTACAACCTATAAATGCTTGTGGGGCAATCGAATTTACACCCTCCAATACCACTGCGGTTGCAGGGGAGCCATTTATGTATAGTTTTTTAGCAATCGAAAGAGGATTGGAGCTTACGGTGGCAAAGCTAATGTTACACCATGCTGCGATATTTTCAATATCAACCTTGGTTAGATTTTCGCACCCCTCGAATGCATTTTTGCCAATGCTCTTGACCTTTGCAGGGATGCCAATCTTGGAGAGGGTTGTGCAGTTGCAAAATGCATAGGCGCCAATATGCGATACCCACGAAGGGATGGTGATACTATTTAGTTTTTTGCCATTTACGATAAAGCTGTTGCTGTAATAGAGAGGATTTGCCGTGGAGTTGGCAAACTCAATCTTGCACCAATCTCCTACCGACGAGATGTGGAGGGAGAACAACTCTATGCAGAGGTCAAAGGCTTGACTACCACATGTTTGAATTTTCGAGCCGAGGGTCATACACTCCAAGTTGGTGCATTCGAAGAATGCTCGCTCTTCGATGGCTGTTACCGACTCGGGAAGTGAGATGTTGCTAAGGTTTCGGCAGTTGTCGAATGCTCCGGCGCCGATGGTTGTAACACTCTCGGCAAAGCGAATAACGCTAATCCCGAGTTCCGAGTACTCGATATCGATAACTTCGGTATTAAAAGCCTCTCCGTCGAACGCTATCAACTCGTTATTATCACTCGTCATAAACCATATCTCATCGTTGGGCGGAGTTCCGAGTGAGGCTACCGTCATATCCGGCGTGTAACCACTGTTGGGCTTCTCGCATGCCACAAAGCCGAGAGCCAAGACGGTGCAAATAATTCTCAAAAAAATCTTCATAATCTCTTCTATTCTACGATTGCGGTGCCAAAGAGTGTGGCTGACGAGCAATCGTTAATTTTTACATCAATGTAGTCACCTGCGCCATAACCCTCTACGCAGTCGAATACAACCATCTTATTCTGCGAGGTGCGACCGCAGAGTTGTTTGTCGCTACGCTTCGACTTACCCTCAATCAATACCTCGAAGGTCTTGCCTATGTCGTTGCGGTTACTTTGGAGCGACAACTCGTTCTGCAATGCAATAACCTCAGTCAAACGGCGAGTCTTCTCCTCCTCCGTTACATCATCCTCGAAATGACGAGCCGAGAAGGTGTCGGGGCGTACCGAGTACTTGAACATAAATGCCGAGGCGTAGCCCACCTCGCGCATAAGCGATAGGGTTGCCTCGTGGTCTTCGAGTGTTTCACCACAGAAACCCGAAATCAGGTCGGTGGTGATAGCGCACTCAGGCATAGCCTTTTTGATTGCCGCCATTCGTTCCAAGTACCACTCGCGAGTATATTTGCGATTCATCTTTTCGAGCTGTGCATTTGAGCCCGACTGCGCAGGGAGATGCACCGCCTTGCAGATGTTGCGGTACGATGCCATTGTTGCGATAAGTTCGTCGCTCAAATCCTTCGGATGAGATGTTGCAAAGCGCACACGCAAGAGTGGCGAGATGTCGGCAACCTTTGCCAAAAGTTTTGGGAAATTAACCTCGCCATCGGCATAGGAATTGACATTCTGACCGAGTAGGGTTACCTCACGATAGCCATTCTCGAAGAGTGTGCGAGCCTCGCTGACGATTGTTTCGTGGCTTCGACTGCGCTCACG
>JAZQYJ010000104.1:0-3677 GCA_045633465.1 Alistipes sp. | reverse complement strand
CACAGGGCGAGAGCGAGGAAGAGTTCAAGTTCTCGGATGTTATCAACATCTTCAAGAGCAAGTTGTTCTGGATTGTGGCTATGTTGTGCGTGTTGTACTACTCGGCAATCTTCCCATTCCAGAAGTTTGCGGCCAATATGTTGCAGAGCAACCTCGGTCTCGATGCTACCACCGCAGCCGACATCTTCCGTTGGTTCCCTATCGGTGCCGCTTGCATCACCCCACTCCTCGGTTGGTTCCTCGACAAGAAGGGCAAGGGCGCAACTATGCTTATCCTCGGCTCGTTGTTGATGATTATCTGCCACCTCACCTTTGCAGTGGTGTTGCCGGCATTCCCAAGCACAATCATCGCCTTCGCAGCGATTATTCTCTTGGGTATTTCGTTCTCGTTGGTTCCGGCATCGTTGTGGCCTTCTATTCCGAAGATTATGGACAAGCGCTTCTTGGGTAGCGCCTACTCGCTCATCTTCTGGGTGCAGAACTTCGGTTTGAGTGGCACACCTATCCTTATCGGTTGGGCGTTGGAGAAGAGCAATCCGGGTGTTGCCGAGCAGATTGCTGCCGGTGTGGAGGGAGTTGCTTATAACTATACTCTTCCGATGTTGATTTTCGCATCGTTGGGCGGTTTGGCGTTGTTGTTCAGCCTCTGGTTGAAGGCTATGGACAAGCGCAACGGCTACGGCTTGGAGTTGCCAAATATCAAAGAGTAAAAAATCTACTTACAATTTGTAATAAGCCTTCCGCAACGGAGGGCTTATTTGTTAATATTTTCATAAAAAAACATAAAAACCGTAATTTAAGCGCATTTTAATCACAATTTTATTTGGATATTAAAAATTTTTAATATAATTTTGCTCAACGCATTACCCCTCCAACGGGGCTGTTTGATGAATAAAACAGAGTTTACAGGGGAGTAATCGTACAAAAAAGAATAAAAACACTTACAATTTATCATTAACTTTATTTATTAACTATTAAAAAAATGCTATTATGAAAAAGTTATTTATGCTTTTAGCAATGGTTGGACTTGCAGCAGCAAGTTGTACACCAAACGGAGAAGGTCCGGGCAATAACGGTGGTGGCAGCGACGAGTTCACTATCGAGGTTTCTAACATTACCGAGTATGGTGCAACCATTAAGGTTACTCCAAAGGATATGGAGCGCACATATTTCCATGGTGTGTGGGATTATGCTACATTTGTTGGACTTGGCGGTGCTACCGGTCTTATGGAGGCAGCATATGAACTCTACAAAGAGCGCGTTGAGGCGGGAAAAGAATCTTGGTTAAGTGGTCCATACCCTCTTCTTAAATCAGGTGTATCTGAGCGCACTCTCGAGGCATTGAGCCCTGGAACAAAGTATGTCGCTATGGTGTTTGGTGTTGATGCAAACGGTAATCTTACCAGCACTACTCCAACCCACACAGAGTTCATTACCAAGGATTCGACTTTCGACACCAGCGTATGGGAAGGTGTATGGAATGTAACTACAGACTATGTATTCGTGGAGAAGGTTGCTAATGGGCAGTATGTTTCGGGTGTTCAATCTGCTGAGGGATTCTCGCGTCCAGTCGAGATTATCGATGCAGAACTCGTTTTTGGTTCGGAGTATGCAGGCTATGCTGCAATCCTTGGTTGGGATGCTCTCTTCCCTGAGCTCCAAGCTGACGGTTTGGATTACACATTACCAATACTCGGAACCTATATTGGCAACACTATCGAGTTGTCGAATGAGTTTATTATTGGAACGGGTAATTACTCGGACACAGGCGATCCATATTATATTAAGTGGTACGCTCAGTGGCTTACAGAGTTGGAGAATCTATATGTTGTAAATGGTGATTATCCTCCATACACCTTCAAGATGGGCAATGATGGTAATGTAACCATCGAGGCATATAGCGGTTCATTGGACGGTGGTGAGGATGGCACCGTTGCAAGATTGTCAGTTTGGTTAGAGGACAGTGAAGGCTTTGCGCCATACTATGTATACACCTCTTTGGCAGAGGCAGAGGAGGCTCTTCTCCACTTCTCTGGCGAGACTATGACCGCTGCTAAGGTTGATGCCGGTGCAACACCTGCTCCTGCTAAGTTGTCTGCAAAGAAGGGCGCTAACAACTTCCGTGCAGTACACAAGATGGCTCACCCAACAACTTCGGCTATCGAGTTCTCGTCGGCTGTTAAGGCTGCAAAGTTCGGTGAAATGGTAAAATAATCTAAATAAGATTAAGCATTTGGATTGGGTATCGAAAACGATACCCAATCTTTTTTTTTCTACCAAGTGAGTTTAGAGAACATAAAGAGATTAGGGAATTTAGCGTATCACATCACTAAACTCCCTAATTTCACTAACTTCGCTAATCTCTCTACTTACTCTTTTGCCAAACCTCCACAAGTTTGTCGCACATCGTAGCCCACGAAAACCGCTTGCGCTCAGCAGGGAAGTTCTCGGCAAAATGGGCTAACGCATCACCTTCGTAGAGCCTCTCTATCGCATCGGCAATACCCTCCGCCGTAGGCTCGCAGACAAAGCCAACCTTGCCGTCTGCCACAATCTCGGGCAGACCGCCCACACGGGTAACAATCATCGGCACAGAGAAGTTGTAGGCTATCTGCGTCACGCCACTCTGCGTAGCGGTGCGGTATGGCAAAACGAGCGCATCTGCCACCGAGAAGTAGTTGCAGACATCTTCATCCTTCACAAAACCCTCGTGTAGCACTGCCCTCTCGCCAAGGCGGTCAAGCGCAGTGCGGTATTGCTCCTTATCGTTGTAGAATTCGCCTGCAACGAGCAGGCGCAACTCCTTATCCTCAATCTTCTCAAACGCCTCCAAAAGCAAATCCAAGCCCTTATAATCGCGAATAAGACCGAAGAACAAGAGATATCGCTTGTCGGCATCGAGTCCAAGACGGCGACACGCCTCGGTGCGCTCTACCCTCTCGCCAAAGTTCTCGAACATCGGGTGTGGCGAAAATATCGCAGGTGCGGAGGTGTAGGCACGCAGTTCGTTGCCCACCTGCTCCGACATATAGACAAAGCCATCTACCGCACCGAGGTAGTAGCGGTTGAATGGCTTATCAATCAAATGATGTTCGTGTGGCTCGACATTGTCGATTTGGCAGATGACCTTCGTCTTGCCGTTTCGGCGGGCGATACGGCATATTGTGCCGAAGCAAGGCGCCATAAATGGAGTCCAATACTTCATCAAAATCATATCGGGAGCCTCACGGCGGAGTCGCTCGCCAAGTGCCACCCAATTCAGAGGGTTGCAGGTGTTCACGACGCGCTCGATATCCAAATCGTGCGGTGGTGGCGTATCGACCGTTTGACTTTTGCCGGGGAATAACAGCGAAGGGTATTGCAGCGAGAAGGTATAGACCTTAACCTCATCTCCGCGACTCTGATACTCACGCGCCATAGTCTCCATAATCGACGCCAAACCGCCACGATAAGGGTGCGCAGGGCCAAGAATTACAATCTTCATACCAACTTCGTTGTTTTGTTTCTGTTTCACAAAGATACAAAACAAATTGAGAATTGAGAATTATTATAAAAAAAGCGATTTAGGAAGTATAAAATTGTCATTGCGAAGGAGCAAAGCGACTGCGGCAATCTCCATTATTGTTATTAAAATTAAAAGTGGGAGATCGCCACGAGCCTAACGGCTCTCGCGATGA
>JAZQYJ010000103.1:0-4247 GCA_045633465.1 Alistipes sp. | reverse complement strand
CACCGCCAAGGCATATACCCACCACGACATCGGTGTACGATAGACATACTGCTGCATCCATTGGTCTATGATGTAGTAGCTTACGGGTATTGCCACTGCCGAGCACGCGGCCACAATGTAGAGGTACTTGCGGTTGAAGAGGCTGAGTATCTCGCCAACCGATGCTCCGTGTACGCGGCGAATACCAATCTCGCGGCGGCGATACTGCGTCTCGAACAACACCAAGCCAAACACGCCGATAATCGAAATCACAATCGAAAGGAACGAGAACAAGGTAACGAGCGTAGAGAGCTTATCCTCTGCATAATAGAGTTGTTCCAATTCTTGATCAAAGAACTCTATCTTAATCTTATCGGGGTCGGCATATGGCACAATCTCCATCAGTGTATCGAATACAAATTTTCTGACCTCGGCAATATCAGCCCCTGCTACGGTGCGGATATATGTGTGGCGTGGCATTGTCCAGCCATATTGACCGCAAACCAAAAAGGCAAATGGCTCGATTTCTCGGTAGGCAGGTTTGAAATTGAAGTCTCTACAGAAGCCAACGATATTTGCATTATAACCATAGACGTGCCCCATCATCTTACTTTCAAACGTGAGCCCATATCTCTTCTGTGCTGTATGGTTGAAAATCATCGCACCCGTGATGGTCTCTTCGTCTGATTGCAGGAAGTCGCGACCTTCAATAATCTCTATACCCATTACATCCAAGAAGTTCCACGATACGGTGTGTATTGCAAAGGTTATCTTGCCAACACCCTCCAATGGTCGTCCCCAACTACCCTCAGCATTGCTTACCAACTGTAAGTCGCCAAATGCAACACCCTTAATTTGTGGGTTTTGATTCAGTTTATCAAGCAACGCATCACGCTTGGTGTAGTCCAACTGTGATCCCTCAACATCAGGATTTACAGCCTCCCAAGGCACCTCCACCGAGAGTAGATTCTCGCGGTCGAAGCCCATATCTCGGTTGAGTATATATTGGTGCTGACGATAGATGAATATCGAGCAGATAATAAGTGTAATAGAAATGGTATATTGCACACCAACAAGCGTATAGCGCAGAATACGACCTGCTCGTGAAGCGGCAAAATCACCCTTAATCACAAACGCAGGCGAGAATTTGGTGATATACCACGCAGGATAGAGCGATACCACCACGCCAAAGAGAATCACGCACAACACAATAGCACCCGCCAACGACCAATTATCGTTGATAGCTACTGATGATGAGATATAATCTTTAAGTGGCGTATCGGTAAAGAGCACAACAATAACTGCCGCACCAAACAAAGAAACGAGAATCAGTCCTACGGTCTCGAACAAGAAGTTCAAGCGCAATTTTGCAGTAGGCGCACCGAAAATCTTATAGTTATTAACCACACGAATACGGCTCGGTATCAACGCAAAGAAGAAGTTTACAAAGTTGATAAACGAAATCACCAAGATAAGTGCTGCAATGGCAATCAATGAGTAGGTCGTAGAACGACTGCCACGCATACCCTCTGCCGCGGCATCTTCGATAAAATAGAGGTCTGTAATAGGCGTTAGTCTAGGGGTGGTTAAAGCGAGTACATCTGCCAAATCCTCCTCTGACGTTCCATTTTTGATAGCCTCATCGATGACCATTTGAGACATGCGCTCTTCAATTTTCTCGACATTTGCGCCTTCCTGCAAACGGACATAGTATGTGTCTGTCCAATCTCCATCCGAGGTCTGCTCCTGTGGTTCAAGAAGCACATAGCCCATAGGCATTGAGATAGATGAGGGTTTGGGAAAATCTTTGTATATGGCTACGATAGTGCGAATAGCACTATTCAAAGCGCCACGGCCATAGAACAAATCATCGCCCACCGATAGGTTGTACTTCTTGGCAGTAGATTCGCTGATAATCATCTGATCCTCAGTCTGCAAATGTTCCATGCTGCCAGCAATAATCTCAAACGGGAAGACTGCAAAGCCCTCAGGCTCAGCACCTGCCAAGTCGATTGTAAAGTTCTCGACCGTAGCATTTCGCTTAATTGAGTATTCGTTTTGGTATCTCGAGTGTGCAAGTACGCCTATTGAGCCGGCAGCCTCCACTTCAGGGCAAATAGAGACCAACTTATCGGGCATCTGGCGATTCCACCAAATATCCCATCGACCATTACCCGATTCATTTGGATATTCGAGGCGATAGATGCGCTCCGAGTTCTTGATGACACGGTTGTACGACAGGTCAAACTTTACCTGCACGGCAATAAGATAGACCGCTGCAAAGGCTACTGCCATACCCACAATGTTCAGCACCGACGATGTGGTGTAACGGCGAAGCAGGGTTAGAAAATTACGAATATACATAAGTCAAATATTATTTGTTCAAAATAAGCACTTCATTCTCTCCGAAGTTATCATACGACGAAGTTATAACTTTTTCGCCGGGTTGCAAGCCCTCGATAACCTCATAATACTGCGGATTCTGTCTGCCGATGCGAATCTCACGGCGGTAGGCCTTATCGCCCGAAGCATCGACGACATATATCCAACGACCGCCCGTCGCCTGATAGAACGAACCACGAGGAATAAGAATGGCCTCGGCAGCCTCGCCGAGTTGCAGGTTGAGGTAGTAGGTCTGACCGCTACGGATATTCTCGGGTGCAGCACCACTGAAACGGAAGTCCGCCTTGAACTGACCATTTCGCACCTCGGGATATACCTTGCGTAGTTGCATCTCATACTCGGTCTCCTGACGTTCGAAGGTCGCCACAAGACCCGTTGTTACGCGGTCGATATAGTGCTCATCAACCTGCGCCTGCACCTTGTAGGTCGTTAGGTCGTTCACCTGGCCGATGTTTGCGCCCTGCTGCAATGACTGACCAAGCACCGCATCCAACATACCCACCTCGCCATCAATCGGCGCCTTTACTTTGAGGTTATCCACTCGCTGGCGGATAAGCTCCATATTGAGCTGCATCGAGCGCAGGCTCTCCTCCATCTGCTCCACCTGCGAGGTGCGGTAGAGCGAATCCTGACGCTGGCGCTCCAAGACCAAATCACGCTTACGCACCGCCAATTCGTAATCCTCCTTTGCTCGCAGATACTCTTCACGAGCCAAGAGGTTGTCGTTGTAGAGGTTTTCGTTCTGCTTATAAGTGCGGTGTAGGCGCGATACTTCGAGGTCGAGTTGCAGTTTCTCCTGACGGAGAGCCAAGCGCTCCTGCTCCATCGAAATCATCGTGTTACGCAAGATGTTCTGCTTCTCGGCAAGGTCTGCCTCCGACTGCAAAATCTGCATCGAGAGGGAGTTGTTTGACATTTCGAGGATTACATCGCCACGCTTCACGCTCGTACCCTCCTCGGCAACAATACGCTCCACAACGCCCGACTCGAGGGGCGAGAGCTGCACTGTGGTCATCGGCTGAACACTACCCGTAAGGCGTACATAGTCGTTAAACTCGCCCTGCTCAACGGTGGCGATATTCACCAAGCCCGCATCGACACGCAAGGTCGAGGAGTTATCACGCAACACCAACCAGCCGATAAAGAGCACAAGGGCTGCAACACCAACCCACACAAGGTTCTTCTTCTGAAAGATGGCACGCCATCCCTTCTTTTTTTCAAGTTTGATATCCATAGTAGTAATTGTTAAAAATCTAATTTTGAATTTTGAATTCTGCATTTTGAATTTCTACCAACGGCTTGCCGTTGTAGTAATCGACCATACGGGTCTTGATAATGTATTGCAGGCGGGCACGGAGCTTGTCCGACTTGGCTTGCAACAGGGTGTTGGCGGCGGTTTGAAGGTCGAGGGCAGAGATCAGCCCATTCTCAAATTTGCGCTCTGCACCGTCGTAGGCGAGTTGTGCCGCCGATACCTTCTTCTGTCCCTGAATATACTGCTTGCCATAGCCCTGCATCTCCTGCCAGGTCTGCGATACCTCGCTCTCTACGGTGCGAGCAACAGCAAACATCTCATATCTCGCCATATCGTAGGCATTCTTGGCACGACGCTTCGAGGCGCGGGCACTGAGTCCGTTGAAGATAGTAATCGACAACGCCACCTGCACATATCCACCTCGGTTGTTGCGGAACTGCGTGCCGAAGGGGTCATAGGCCGCCTTATTGTCGAAATCTATAAAATAAGAGGTGTTGTAACCACCATAGAGGTAAACTGACGGCAGGTAATTACCTTTGGCACGCGATAGATTCAGACGGCTCTGCTCGGTGGCGTGGCGGCTGGCGATAATCTTGGGGTTGTTCGCCAA
>JAZQYJ010000102.1:0-30802 GCA_045633465.1 Alistipes sp. | reverse complement strand
TGTTGTAGATGACCTTGCCATCGACCTCGATGCTTGTGCCTGCAGGCTTTGCCGAGAAGAAGCCCTTGATAAGACTGTAGATATAGAGCCACTTACCCTTGTAACCCTTCAACTTTAGGTGGTTGAAAATCTGAATTACATAGGCATCGAAGCCGAGTCCTGCAACATTCGCCATATAGCGAGTGTGCTCGACCTTCGACTCGGTGTAGGTCACCTTGCCCACATCCTGCAGATAGGAGTGCCCCTCGTTTATGGCACGAACCGCAGCGCTGTAGTTGCGAGGTATGCCGAATGTACGCACCCAATCGTTGCCCGTACCTACGGCAATAACCGCCAAGAGAATCTCCTTTGGCTCGCACTGCTTCTGTATGAAGAGTCCGTTCACGGCCTCGTTGAGGGTGCCGTCGCCACCTACAACGATAATCTTGCGATATCCACGATTTGCAGCCTCGACCGCCAACTCGGTTGCGTGGTGGCGATGGGCGGTAAATACGGGGTCGTGCTCAATACCACTCTCGCGGAGGAGTTGCGAGATTTTCGGAAAGTCCGTCAATCCTTTACCTCCGCCCGAAATGGGGTTTACTATCACAAACCAACGCTCAGTCATAAGTTAAAATTCAAAATGCAGAATTAGTTTTCTGTTTTCCCACTCCAAGCAGAAATCGAAAAACTCAAAAAGTTTTCCGTTTTCCGCTTTCCGTTTTCCGTTATTTTTGTGGAGCGTTTTTGAGTGTATGGAGCAAGAACTCATAGAACTTCGCTACCGAAGCAATCTCTACCTTCTCGTCTGGCGAGTGTGGGTAGCAGATTGTAGGACCAAACGAAATCATATCGAGGTTAGGATATACACCACCGATGATACCGCACTCCAAGCCTGCGTGGATAGCGGTTACAGCCGGTTTCTTGCCATACAACGCCTCGTACGATGCCAACATAGCCTTCAAGATTGGCGACTCCATATTTGGCTTCCAGCCGTCATACGAGCCCGACAACTCAACCTCGGCGCCAGCCAACTCGAATACACCCTTGATAGCCTCTGCCAAAGCGACCTTCTCGCTCGATACCGAAGAACGCAACAAGCACTGAATCTTTGCGCATTTGCCGTCAGATACCACACGGGCGAGGTTTGTTGAGGTCTGCACCAAGCCCTCCATCTCTACCGACATCTTAACTACGCCGTTAGGTGCGCCAACCACAGCCTTAACGAGCTTTGTAGCCACCTCCGTAGGGATAATCTCGGTAGGGTAGGCAACCTCCTCAACGAGTACAGCAATCGAATCCTCTATATTCTCGAACTCTGCCTGCAATGTCTTTTCGTATGCGGCAGCCTCAGCCTTGAATGCCGCTACATCCTTAACAAGTACGATTGCCTGAGCCTCACGAGGAATAGCATTTCTTAAACCACCTCCGTCAATCGATGCGAGCAACCACTCCTGCTCGGTGTGGAGCAACAGACGGCACAACAAACGGTTGGCATTTCCACGCTGGAAGCCAATCTGGATGCCAGAGTGACCACCCTTTAAGCCCTTAACTTCGAGCTTTACTGCCGACCAACCCTGTGGGGCAACCTCTGCGGTGTATGGGAGAGTGATATTTGCATCGGTACCACCTGCGCAACCAACATACAACTCACCTTCGGTTTCAGAGTCGAGGTTTAACAAGATATCGCCTTTCAAAAGGCCGCCCTTCAAGCCGAATGCTCCGTCCATACCGGTCTCCTCGGTTGCGGTGAAGAGTCCCTCGATAGCGCCGTGCTCCAAGGTGTTGTCCTCCAAAACTGCGAGGATACAAGCTGCACCAATACCGTTGTCGGCACCGAGAGTAGTACCATTGGCAGTTACCCACTCGCCATCGATATATGCCTCGATAGGGTCATTCTCGAAGTCGAAAACCTTGTCGTTATTCTTCTGCGGTACCATATCGAGGTGCGCCTGCAAGACGATACCCTTTCTATCCTCATAACCCGCAGTCGCTGGCTTTGCGATATAGACATTGCACGCCTCATCAACGCTGTATTCAAGGTTGTGCGCCTTTGCAAACTCCACCACATACTCTCTAATCTTCTCCTCGTGGTGCGATGGGTGCGGTATTTGGCAAATCGCCTTAAAGTGTTTCCAAACCAATTCCGGTTTAAGTTGTTCCAAATTGTAGTTCATAGTTGTATAATTTAAGTTATTGTTTATTTGCTTTTTTATTTTTAGGGGTTCTGGGGATTATGGGGGTTATAGGGTGTTTGTTGTTAAGCGTCAGCGCACCCTATTATCCCTATTGCCCCTATTATCCCTATTCTTTGTTTGCGCCTTGACCACCCTTCGGAGTTCTCGACTCGTCTTGCTTATCGAACGCCTCGACGATGTGTTTAACCAATTCGTGGCGGACAATGTCGCCCTTGTTGAACTCCACAAAGCCGATGCCTTTGATACCTTTGACCGTATTCATCGCGCGTACCAAGCCGCTGTCGCTCTTGTGTGGCAAATCGACCTGCGTAACATCGCCAGTAACGATAAACTTGGCGTTGCGACCCATTCGTGTCAGGAACATCTTTATCTGTGATAGGGTAGTGTTCTGTGCCTCGTCGAGAATCACGAAGGCGTTATCCAAGGTGCGACCACGCATATATGCCAACGGAGCAATCTGCACCGTGCCGTCCTCCATAAACTTCTGCAACTTTGCCGGCGGAATCATATCGTTGAGCGCATCGTACAAAGGTTGTAAGTATGGGTCCAACTTATCCTTCAAATCGCCAGGCAAGAAGCCCAACTTCTCGCCAGCCTCGACTGCGGGGCGTGTCAAAATTACTCGTCGCACCTGCTTATCTCGCAAGGCGCGAACAGCGAGAGCAATTGCTGTATAGGTCTTACCCGAGCCGGCAGGGCCCGTCGCAAATATCAGGTCATTGTTGTCGTACAAATCTACCAACTTGCGCTGGTTGGCAGTGCGAGCCTTGACGATTACGCCGTTGTTGCCGTATACGATAACCTCCTTGTCGCTCTTGTGTGCAGCCTCGGCAGCCTCGGCAAAACCTGTGGCAAACGACTGCTCAACCACCTCCTTCGAGATGTGTCCGTAGCGGTCGTAGTAGGCGATTAGCCCTGCCATCTGACGCTCAAATCGCTCCACATCGCCCTTTGCGCCAAGTACCTTCAACGAGGAACCGCGCGCCACTATTTTGAGCTTTGGGTGCATAGCCACAATTTGTTGCAGGTAGCACTCCTTTGCTCCATACAGCTCTCTGGTATCGACACCTTCGATTATAATCTCTTTACCTGTTGTATCTGTCATCGCTTCTTTCCAGTAAAATCGTTCCGGTTGACTCTTTTCCCACCAATCTTCGGTAGTCAAATTCCTCACATAGGCTTACTATGCTGCGGATTTGTCTCCTCGCTTGGCGAAAAAATAGCCTAACCGCCTCCGATTTTGAATGTATGTTATGTTTTTAGCCCTTAGCTTTTTTAGTTTTCCGTTTTCAACTCTCAACTCTCAACTCTCAACTCTCAACTCTAAAACACTATGCTATATCGCAACTGTACGCTTCGGCAACGAGTGCGGAATGATTGCGCTTTGGGTTGTTTGTTCTGGTCGAGGGTCCAAACCCATTGGTTTTCCGACTTTGTATCCATGAATTGGTCGGCATAGCGCACATCGAGCATCATAATCCCTGCGAACTTTACGCTTATGCCTGCGGCGTAAGTTACCGTAGGGTATAATTTGCCAAGATGCATCTGTTGTATGGAGTTGTCATCTGCCTTCGGTAGTTGGTATGTCGCTTCGTCCATCAATGTAAATACCGGTCCGAAGTTGAGGCGGAACATCGCTATGCGGAATGAAAGCAATAGTGGTACCTGTACGATATTGGACTTTGCTTTGGTTGAGAAGTTGTTTGTTTTATCGTTGATTCTTAGTACGGAACGAGAGTATGAAATCTCTGGCTGAATGCCGAATGTGCGACCAATGTTGAGGCGGAACTGCAACGCTGCGCCATACGATATGGGCATCTTGATTGTTGGCGTGAAGTTTTCGCACATAGGTACAACATCGAATTGGAAGTTGTATCGCGCTCCAATACCTAAGCCGAATTCGGTAGAGACCTTTGGCCGATCCTTTTTCAAAGAGGGCATTTTGCTGATGGGGCGCTCAGGCGAACTTGTAGGCTTATCGCTCGACACCTCCTGTGCCCAAACTGTCGTGCAAAGGAGTGTGAATAGTGTCAAAAATAATAGTCTAAAACCCGTATATCTCATAAAACAAAAATTATGTCAAATTTAATAACTCCCAAAAATAATAAATATTTTTGAAATAACTGCCACATAATTGGTAAAATCTTAAAAATTTGCTACCTTTGTAGCCGTAAAATTATGGCAAAATTGTTCTGATGAGTTCTTTGCGCCAAGAAAGATGCCATTCGTTGCCATTCAGCGACCAACGGGAGCGAATGCCATTTTGCTGCGCTAAATTTTGAATTATAAAAAGCTAATGACCAAAGGTCAATAGCTAATAGCTAAAAATATGAGTTTAGTAGCAATAGTAGGACGCCCGAATGTGGGCAAGAGTACGCTTTTCAATCGTCTTGTGGGTAATCGCCAGGCGATTGTTGATTCGACAGCTGGTACAACCCGCGACCGCCACTACGGCAAGACCGATTGGAACGGACGCGAGTTCTCGATTATCGACACGGGTGGTTACTCGGTCAATAGCGACGATATCTTCGAAGATGAGATTCGCAAGCAGGTGATGCTCGCCATAGAGGAGGCTGATGTTATCCTCTTTATGGTGGAGGTCGGTACAGGAGTTACCGACTTGGATATGATGATGGCAGAGGTGTTGCGCCGTGCCAAGAAGCGCACTATTTTGGTCTGCAACAAGGTCGATAACTACGACCTCATCTACTCGTCTAACGACTTTTACTCGCTCGGTTTGGGTGACCCATTCTGCATCTCGTCGATGTCAGGTAGCGGTACAGGCGACTTGATGGACGAGATATTGAAGCACCTCCCTGAGGATTGCGAGGCGGAGGAGATGGAGGATCTTCCTCGCATTACCATCGTAGGCCGTCCGAATGTTGGTAAGTCGTCGCTTACAAACGCCTTGCTCGGCACCGACCGCAATATCGTAACCAACATCGCAGGTACAACCCGTGACTCTATCCACACCCGCTACAACAAGTTCGGTATGGACTTCTACCTTGTAGATACCGCAGGTATGCGTAAGAAGGGTAAGACGATGGAGGACTTGGAGTTCTACTCGGTTATGCGCTCAATTCGTGCAATCGAAGCCTCGGATGTCTGTATCCTTATGCTCGACGCTCAGCAGGGCTTGGAGTCGCAGGACTTGAACATCCACAACCTCATCGTTCGCAACCGAAAGGGTTGTGTTATCGTGGTGACCAAGTGGGACCTTATCGAGAAGGGCAACAACACTATGAAGGAGTGGAAAGAGGCGTTGGAGAAGCGCTTGGCTCCGTTCAACGATATTCCAATTATATTTACTTCGGCTCTGAACAAGCAGCGTATTCTCGATGTGTTGCAGACTGCAATTCGTGTCTATGAGTCGCGTTCGCGTCGTATCCCTACATCGGAATTCAACGACTATATGTTGCCGATTATCGAGGAGACACCGCCACCATCAACCAAGGGTAAGTATATCCGTATCAAGTATGCGATGCAGTTGCCTACGCCTACGCCGCAGTTTGTATTCTTCTGCAACCTGCCGCAGTATATCCGCGAGAACTATCGTCGCTTCTTGGAGAACCACTTGCGCGAGCATTGGGACTTCTCGGGTGTGCCAATCCAGATATATTTCCGCCAGAAATAATCGATAATAAACCAAATAAAACTTAAAATGATGAAAAAGATTTTAACTCTTGCATTGATGCTTGCCGTTTCGACTTCGGCATTTGCAATCAAAATCACCTACGGACCTTATGTTCAGGCCGTAACAAAGGAGACTGTAACTATTGTTTGGCGTACCGACAAGACTGCTATCTCGTGGGTTGAAACTGCACCAAACGACAAGATGCACTTCTATGCTTTCGAGCGCCCAAAGTATTTCCAGACCTCTCTCGGTCGCAAGGTACCTACCAAGTTGCACTCTATCACCATTCCAAACCCTAACACCAATGGTGACGCTACATTCCGTTATCGTGCTTTCTCGCAGGAGATTACAAGCAACAAGGGCGGTCGTACAATGTATGGTCGTGTGGCTTCGACTCGTATTTTTGCTTATCGTCACATTTGGACAAATACCCTCGACTACAACAAGAAGTCGGTGGATTTCATCCTTATGAACGACCAGCACGGCAACGAGGGTACCTACGAGTTGCTTAACAAGCGCATCACCAAGGCTAAGAAATCCGATAAGAATTGGTCGGCAGATGCGGTGTTCTTTGTTGGTGATATGGTTGCTCCGGTAGACGAGAAGCAGGTATCGGTTTACAACAAGATTTCAGGTGGCGTGAACAACTACCCTAAGTATAAGGAGACTCCATTGCACGAAGTGCCAGCGTTTATGACTCGTGGTGTAAACGAATCAACTGGTTATGTAGGAATGAACTATATGTCCTATTTCCCAACCTCGACAGGTAAGCCATACTACACCGTTCGCTACGGCTCGGTATGCTTCATTGTGCTCGACTCAGGAACAGACAAAAAGGATAAGGTTGCCGGCACCGACTTCGATAGCTATCGTAAGGAGCAGGCTGAGTGGCTTGCTAAGGCGTTGCAGAGCGAGGAGGTTAAGGGTGCAAAGTTCAAGGTTGCCCTTATGCATATCCCTCCTATTGCAGGTGTGTCGCCTGTAAGCAAGAGCCTTCATGAGCTCTATGTCCCATTGTTGGAGGCAGCAGGTATCAACCTTATGATTTGTGGCTATACTCACAACTCGTATATGCACAATGCTGGCAAGAAGTGCGGCTTCCCAATCTTGGAGAATGGCAGCGCAAATGTTCTCAATATTCGTGCAACACAGGAGAATATGGATGTTGTGGTTGAGGATTTCAACGGCAAAGAGCTTAATGTTTACAACTTCTAATAGTTGAAGATTTAGAGTTGGGAGCCGAGGGTCAATAGACTCTCGGCTCTTTTTTAGTGAGTAGCCTTTTTAACTCTCAACTTTTAACTCTCAACTCTCAACTCTCAACTCTCAACTTTTTTTGTGTGTTGCTTTTCGTTTTTCCGTTTTTATTTGCTATCTTTGTCTCGACATAAGGGGTGCTAAAGTGAATTAAGAATTAAAAATTGAGAATTAAGAATTACTTGACGCAGCAAATAATTTCTCGATGCAGCATAAAATAATCCTCAATCCTCAATTCTCAATCCTCAATTCTCTCTTTGGCTGAGATTATACCCATTGAACCGAAACGGGTAATGCCGGAACGGGAAGAGTGTAATTTTACATACGACCCCTTTTCTGACTACTTATATTAAATTAAATTAGTTATGAAAAGGATTTTTTCATTTTGTTTGTTGGCACTTTGTGCCATCTGTGGAGTTAGAGCCGAATCTCTCAACTCTCAACACCCAACTCTCAACTTAATTGAGAACGACTCGGTAGCAATCGAGCAGATTAACATCGTGGCAAACCGAGCCACCAAGACCACTCCTATCGCCCACACGAATCTCTCACGCAAAGAGATTGAGGAGCAAAATTATGGCGAGGACATCCCCTCGTTGCTGAAAAATCTACCTTCGGTGGTTATCTCCTCGGAGAGTGGTATGGGTATTGGCTCAACCTCGTTCCGAGTACGCGGTACAGACCCTACACGCATAAATGTAACCCTCAATGGAGTGCCAATGAACGATGCCGAAACCCATTCGGTCTATTGGTACGATACGCCCGACCTTGTGTCATCGCTCGGCTCGGTGCAGTTGCAACGAGGTGTAGGTACCTCAACCGCAGGTACGGGAGCTTTCGGAGCATCGTTGAATATGACCTCCGCACCCTCTGCCTCGAAGTTCTCGGGGCGAGCATCGTTGTCGTATGGCTCTTTCAATACCGCCAAACAGGAGATTGCTATCTCCTCTGGTCTGCTCGGAGGGCATTGGGCGATAGATGGCAGATTGTCACACCTCTCCTCTGATGGATATGTTGAGCGAGCATCGAGCAATCTATCATCGTATATGTTCCAGGCTGGCTACTACAAGGGCAATACTTCGGTAAAACTCCTCTCGTTCGGAGGTGTGGCGAAGGTCTATCTCGCCTATACGGGATTGAGTGCCGAGCAGATGGCGGAAAATCGTCGCTACAACCCTGAGGGTGAGATTATTATCGGCGATAAGGTGGTGGGCTTTTTTGACGACCACACCGACAACTATACGCAGATAAACAATCAACTCGTTGTCAATCACTCCTTTAACGATAAGTGGTCGCTCTCGGCAACTGCCCACTATACCTATGGCAACGGCTACTACCGCAACTACAAGAACGACCAGAAACTCAAAAAGTACGGTATTGAGCCTATTGATGTTGGGGGCGTGCTTGTGGAGCGAACAAATCTTCTTCGCAAGAAGATGATGGGTAACAACTTTGGTGGCGTTGTCGGTTCGGCAACCTACTCGACAGAGCGCATTTCTCTCGCTATGGGGGTGTCGGCATCGCTCTATGACGGAGTTCACTATGGCGAGATTTCGGGCTTGACCGAAGCTCCCGATTTCGCCACTGCGGAGTACTATCGCAACTATACGACCAAGTGGGACGCATCGTGCTTTGCGAAGGTCGATTGGCTGATAACCAAAGGGTTAAACCTCTATGCCGATGTGCAGTATCGCCATATTACCCACCGTATTTCGGGCGTGAACGACAACTTCGATGACACTACGGGAGCGATGCAACGACTTGACATAGACCGCCACTACAATTTCTTCAATCCTAAACTCGGTCTGCACTACGCCTTTGCCAAGTCGCACGCCATATATGCCTCGGCAGCGGTGGGGCAGAAGGAGCCTACACGCAACAACTTTACCGATATCCGCGAGGGTGAGTATCCGCGTGAGGAGAAGATGCTCGATATCGAGGCGGGATATACCTATAACACAAAGGTTGTTGCACTCGGTATAAACCTATATTATATGATGTACCGCGACCAACTTGTGCAGACGGGCGAGTTGTCCGATACGGGTGAGTTACTCTCACGCAATGTCAAGAACTCCTACCGCCGAGGAGTGGAGTTGTCGTTGGCGGTAAATGCGACGAAGTGGTTTTCGCTTGGAGGCAACGCCACTTTGAGTCAAAACCATATCCTCGACTATGTCGATTATATTGATGGTGTGGCATTTGAGCGCGGTCGCACTACGATTGCCTACTCGCCGGCGGTAATTGCGGGTACATTCTTCGACTTCCACACGCACGGCTTCGCAGCACGACTTTCAACTCGCTATGTGAGCAAGCAGTACCTGACAAATGGTCAGTACGAAGATTTGACTCTTCCTCGCTACTGCGTGAGCGACCTCGACATCTCATATACGCTCCGTACCGCAAAGGTTGAGAAGGTGCGCTTTGGCGTGAAGATTGGCAACTTGTTCAACACCAAGTATTGCGCAAGTGGTTATGGCGGCTCGTGGTTGGAGGGCGCAACCCTCGCCGATAGAGGCTCGTGGGCTTGCTACTTCCCGCAGGCGACTACTTCGGTATTGGCGAATGTAACGGTTAATTTTTAGGGTCGTTAGAGGCGTTAGGGTCGTTAGAGAGTAGATTAAATTTGTACTTGGCTTTTATGGAATTGAAGCTTATTTTACAGATTGTAGGCGTTGCACTCGGACTTCTATACTTGTGGTTGGAGTACCGAGCAAATACTTGGTTGTGGGTGGTAGGAATGCTTATGCCTTGCGTGCATTGCGTACTCTACTACAAATCGGGCCTATATGCCGACTGCGCTATGCAGGGCTATTATATCGTGGCAGGCTTGTATGGTCTAATCGCTTGGCTCGTAGGGCATAAACGCAAAGAGAATAGACTGCAAATTGCCCATACTCCTCTGCGCCTTGTTGCACCATTGGTGGTTGTATATGGCGTACTACATATAGCGATATACTATGTGTTGGTGCGCTTTACCGATAGTACTGTTCCGTTCTGGGATTCGATGACTACGGCGATGTCGATGGTGGCGATGTGGATGCTATCACGCAAGTATATGGAGCAGTGGCTCGTATGGCTCGTAGTCGATATGATAACCGTAGGACTCTACATCTACAAAGGCATACCACTTACGGCAGGTCTATATACGCTCTATTGCGCCCTTGCCGTTGCGGGATATCTGCGCTGGAAACGCCAGACCACAACAAACCCCTAACTAATAAGAGTCGTGCTAAAACACGACTCTTATTCCTACCTGCATACGCCAACGCGAGAGGAGATCATTGCGAGAAATAGAGCCTCCGACAAAGCGGTATTTAGGTGTGCGGTTGCCCTCCGTATCGGTTGTATAGCCCGAAATCTCTACGGGCGAAACTTTATACTTCGAGGTGTAGTAACTTGCTCCCCAATCCTCCGAAATGAGCGAGCCGAGATTTATAACATCGAGCGAAATCTGCACCTTGCGTGAGGTGTTGGCTCCGAAGTAGATGTCTTGCGCAATATGGAGGTCGAGATGGTGTTCAAAAGGTGTCTGCATTGCATTTCGGTCGAGGAATTTGCCACGAGAACGAGTCAATGCCGGAGTACTTTCGATGTACTCCCCGAAAGCCGAGCGGTGCTCCTCGCTCTCGAACTCCATAGCCTGCAACTCCTCGGTGGTAGGCACATAGATAGTCGTATTTCCGTAGCTGCTATCGTTGTTAGCATCCGAAGTCGAGGCGTAGGTCAGCGAGTAGCGCATACCCGAATAACCCTGATAGAGCAACGAGATTGTTGTGCCGAGCACCTTGCCGTAGCGAGGTGTGCGATATGAGAGCGAAGCGGTAATCTTGTGTGGAACATCGAATAGCGAGTAACTCAAAGGTTGATTATTGCTATCTGCCGAGTAGTTACGACTCCAAGTGTTAAGTGCCTGAGCCGAGATGCCGTCCATAACCGAATAGGAGTGGGCGAAGGTGTAAGCTGCGTGCAAATCCAAGCCAAAGCGGAACGATTTAGCCACCGATGCACTCACCGAGTAGCCATACCCCTTCGAGGTGTTCGAGAGGAGATAAATCGACGAATATTGCTTTGCAAGCGAGGTATCGTAGAGGGTTGTGGTGTTCTGCCCGTTTGCGAGAGCCGAATTTACGGCGTAGAACTTAGCGCCCTTATCTTGTGCGGTGAGGTTTGTAATCAGGAGGTCATTTATCGACTTCGAGAAGATACCTTCGAGGGTGAAGTGCCAACCTCTCCACTCCTGCTCCAAGGCGAGGGTTGCTCGTGCCACCTGCGGATAACGGAAATCCTTTGCCACGATATTCAGCATCGGGTTTGACGACACTCCATCGTTGCCGGAAGGCTCCTCGCCAAATTTCGTAACGCTCTGACCTTTATTGCTGTCGAGGGTGTAGCCCTTTTGTGTCATTCCGCTGTTGGAGAAGCAGTTGGATATCCATACAAAGGGTATTCTGCCCGAGAATATTCCCACGCCGCCACGCAACAGAGTCGAAGCCTCTGCGCTCTTGGCAATCTGCCAACGCACTCCAATTCGGGGCGAAACGAGCACCGCTGGGCGAGGCACTTGGTTGGTTTTGATCTCATATTTTTGTGCTATATCAGACGAGTTGAACGCCTCATTTGTGGGAGGGTTTCCGAATATCACGGGGATATCGGCTCGAAGACCATAGGTCATCGAAAAACGGGGCGAGGCGTTCCACTCATCTTGAATATATACGCCAAATTGGGCGGTAGTTATATTTGTTGCAGGGTTGCCTATCGGATAGTTGCGGACATACTTGCGGGCGTTGTCCTGCAAGAAGTCGTCAAGAGTGTTGTAGGTGTATGCTCCGAGAGCATTCGCCATATAGAGACACGAGGAGTTGAAAACCTCGTTGTGAGTGCCTATGGTAATTGTGTGAGCATTTGCGTAGTAGGAGAAGTTGTCGGTTAGCGTAATCGTGTTCTGCACAAGGTCGTTCATTATGGCAAACGGGTCGGTACCGATATAGACCGATGTGTTCTCGCCATCGCGCATCTTCTGAATCTCGACATAGGGATATTTTGCCCCACTCATCGCATCGCGACCATCGTGAACACGGGTATATCCCACGCGGAACTCATTAAACATCTTTTCCGAAATGCGGGAGTTCAACTCTGCAACCACCGAGTGGGTGTCGGCAATTGAGGTATAACCCTCGCCATTGAAGCGCAGAAGGGTGGCACTCGACACAAACTCATCTTTGCGTGCGTCGAGGAAGTTGTAGCGCAACGAGAGGTTGTGGCGTGAGGAGATATTCCAATCGAGTCGTGCAATCAGCGAGCCGGTGCGTTTGTTGAGAATCTGACGACCATAGCCTCCACCGTCGTAACCCGTAAGGGCGTGGTAGCGCTCTGCAATAGCCTTTGCATCGGCCTCCGATATGTTGCAACCGCTATCGCCCACATAGTACGACGAAGGCGAAGAGTCGAGGTTGAACTCTCCGTTGAGGAAGAAGAATAGTTTATTCTTTACAATTGCACCACCGAGCGAAATGCCATAAATCTGCGTCTGCTGCTCGGCAAGTTTTGCTCCGTTCAGCGGACTGCGACCATAGAAATCTTGGTTGTTGTAGTAGGCGTATGCCGTGCCCGAAAAGGTGTTTGTGCCCGACTTTATTATGGCGTTGATGCCGCCACCCGAGAAACCACCTTGACGTACATCAAATGGTGCTGTAACGACCTGAATATCAGATATTGCATCGAGCGGAATGGGATTTGCTCCCGCCAAACCTCCGTTTGTTCCCGTTGAGGTCAAACCATACATATCGTTCGAGGCGGTGCCGTCAATCTGGAAGGAGTTGTAGCGAGAGTTCGTGCCGGCAATCGAGATGCCTCCATCTTTCGATACCATAGCCTGCGGAGCAAGGCGTGTGATGTCGTCAATCGAGCGCGAAACGGTAGGGGTGCGTTCGATAAGGTCACGATGAAATACCTCGCCTGCCCCCATCTGACTATCTGCGAACTTGTTGCCCGTAACTACTACTGCATCAATCGCTTGTGTGTCCGAAAGTTCTGCGTCAATATGCTTTTTTTCGCCTAATGATAGAGCAATGTCGTTGAGTATCTGCTCTTTGTGTCCTACGAACGAAAATTCCACCTTATATGGAGCACCCACTCGCAAACCTTGCAAGTGATAGGCTCCGTTACTGTCGGTTATGGTGCCATATACCGTTTCGGTTGGAGTGTGTGTTGCCACTACCGTAGCACCTGCTAATGGTTTTCCTTCGCTATCGGTAACAAAGCCCTGCAACGAGGCTGTGGTCGATTGAGCCACGGCAGAGAGTGTAACTATCAAAGCAAGTAAAACCAGAAAAAATCGCTTCATATCTATACAAAAAAATAAAAATGCCCCAATAATTCGGGGCACTACAACGACGATATGCAGAATTCAAAATGCAGAATTCAAAATGCAAAATGCGGAAAAGAGATTTCCGTTTTCAGCTTTCCGTTTTCCGTTATTGTACTCTCTCATCCGGACTATCACCGTCGGTATCGGAATTTCACCGATTCAGTCCCATATTTGCAATAATCTATCAATCTGCATCATACGGGAGTCGCGGACTATCACCGCCGGTAGGGATTTTCACCCTGCCCCGAGTTTCCATTTGCAAACATAGCAAAATAAACTGAAAACTAAAAACTGAAAGCGGAAATTTTTCCATTTTTTAGTTTTTTTTGTTATCTTTGTAAATTGAATAAATAGTACGACTATGGATTTGAAATTGAGATTGCAACGAATGTTGCAGATTGTAGAGGAGTCGGAGCAGGTGGGCGCACTTGCCGACATAGAACGAGATATACTCCTTGCCGAGTTGCGAGAGGCGTATGCCGAATTGAAATTTGGCAAAACGGAAAACGGAGAACGGAAAACGGAAAACGAAGAGGTCGCAGAGGAGCAAGTTGCCGAGTCTGTTGAGGAGTCTGTTGCTGAACTCCCTATCGCCCCTATGACCCCTACCGAGGAGGAGCAGGAGGAGGAAATAGAGCCTGAGATTGAGGTGGAACTCATCTTTAACGAGGAGGAAGACGAAGAAACGGAGAACGAGGAGGTCGCAGAGGAGCAAGTTGCAGAGTCAGCTGAGGAGTCTGCTGCGGAACTCCCTATAACCCCTACCGAGAAGAGTGAAGAGATAGAGGATAATCTCTCAACTCTCAACTCTCAACTCTCAACTCCTAAACGCAGCGCCCTTCTCTCACTCTACGAGGATGAATCAACTCCTATCGTAGGCGAACAATTTCACGAACAGCCGTCAGTAGCCGATACTATTGCTTGTCCGAAAGGTGTGGCTGAGAGCGCACCAGTGGTATCGTTGCGAGAAGCAATCGGCATAGCTGATAAGTTTATGCTTATCCGTGAGTTGTTCGACGGCAATAGCGAGGAGTACGACAAGGCAATTGCGACCCTCGACAATCAACCTTCGTTCGATGACTGCATAATCTACATCTCCGAGAACTACACTTGGTCGCCAAATGTCCAGGCAACAAAATTTGTGATGGATTTACTGCAAAGAAAATATAAATAACCCCATGTCAAAACTCTATATAGTACCCACACCTATTGGCAATTTGGAGGATATAACCCTTCGTGCCATACGCATATTAAAGGAGGTGGATTTTATCCTTGCAGAGGATACCCGTACAAGTTCGGTACTGCTGAAACATCTCGGCATCGAGAAGCCTTTGCGCTCGCACCACAAATTCAACGAACACGCTACGGTGCAGATGGTCGCCGATGCAATAGAGGCAGGCAAGGATGTTGCGCTCGTCTCCGATGCCGGTACTCCCGGTATTTCGGACCCCGGCTTTTTGTTGGTGCGTACTTGTGTAGAGCGTGGCATTGAGGTTGCGACCTTGCCTGGTGCTACGGCTTTTGTGCCGGCATTGGTGCAGAGTGGTTTCCCGTGCGACCGCTTCTGCTTTGAGGGCTTCCTTCCGCAGAAGAAGGGGCGCAAAAAACGCATCGAAGCATTGGCAGAAGAGGAGCGCACGATGATATTCTACGAGTCGCCTTTCCGTGTGGTGAAGTGCTTGGAGCAGTTGGCAGAGGTTATGGGCGAGGAGCGAGAGGTTGCCGTATCGCGTGAGATAACAAAGATGTTCGAGGAGACCGTGCGAGGCACTCTTGCCGAGGTGGCGGAGCACTTCCGCCAGCATACACCTAAGGGTGAATTTGTAATAGTAGTAGCAGGAAATAAGACGAAAGACGAAAGACGAGAGAGGAGAGATGAAGAGTAAAATCAGAGAGATATACGAGAATTGCGTGGTGTCGCTGTTGTGGTGCTTGTGCTACCTTGTAGCCATCCTTCCTCGCTGTGTGCGCTATGGAGTGCTTACGCCGTTTGTGGCGTTTGTTTTGCGCTCGGTTGTACACTATCGCCGATATGTGATTTTTAAGCAGTTGCACGACTCATTCCCAGAAAAGAGCGATGTGGAGATTAACGAGATTGGTTGTCGCTACTATCGCCATCTTGCCGAGATGATAGTCGATACACTCTCGTTGGCTGCAATGGATGATAAAAAGAGGGCAAAGGCGACTCAATTTAATCTCACAGAGAATTTTCACGAGCAGATTTCAGATCGCAATATCGTGGTTTTGACTTCGCACTACGGCTTTTGGGAGATTGCTCTAAACCTCTATCTTGCAACGCCAAATCATCACTTGGTGGTGGCATATAGACCTCTTTCAAGTACTCTTATGGATAAGTTGTTGCGTCGCTTGCGTAACAACAAGTCTGTCGATGTAGTGCCAAGCAAACAACTTATGCGCCACTATATCGCCAATCGCCACGGCATAAATGGAAAGAATATTGCCGTTGGACTCATCTCCGACCAGAACTGCCCACCGACGAAGGGCTGTTGTTGGCACAGCTTCTTAAATCACGACTCGCTCTTCTTCGACGGAGGCGAGCAGTTGGCTGTAAAGTTTGGTTTGCCGGTATTCTACTTGGAGTTGGAGCGTATCGAGGCGGGAGTCTATCGTCATAACTATACGCAAATTTACGATGGCTCGGAGGAGATAAAACCTCACGAGATAACAGAGCGCTATGTGAGGTGCTTGGAGCGTACCATTGTGGCTAAGCCTGAGCATTGGATGTGGTCGCATATAAGATGGAAGTCCCGCACCTACCCGGGGGCGAAGTTCTATGACGACTATAAAACCATAGAGTAGGATGAAAACTGCGGTTGTAATACTCAATTGGAATGGTTTGCAACACTTGCAACACTATCTGCCGAGCGTGGTACGCACTACGCCCGATGCCGGTATTGTGGTTGCCGACAATGGCTCTACCGATGGCTCGGTGGAGTGGTTGAAGGCGGAGATGCCGAGTGTGCAACTTGTTCTGCTTGACCGCAATTATGGCTTTGCCGAGGGTTACAATAGGGCGTTAGCGCAACTCGAAGGCTACGATGTGTTTGTCTTGCTTAACTCCGATATCGAGCCTGCGGAGGGGTGGTTGAAACCTCTTTTGGAGGTGTTGGAACGCAATGAAGATGTGGCGGTTGTTGTGCCGAAGATTATCGACGATAAGTGCCGTGAGAGGTTTGAATATGCAGGTGCTGCTGGTGGCTTTATCGACATTTTGGGTTATCCGTTCTGCCGTGGTCGCATCCTCTCGACGGTGGAGGTGGATAATGGACAATACGACACCGCTTGCGATGTGATGTGGGGTAGTGGCGCAGCCTTTTGCTGTCGTGCCGAAGTATATAAGACACTTGGAGGTTTTGCAAGTGAGTTCTTTGCCCATCAGGAGGAGATTGACCTCTGCTGGCGAGTGTGGCTCTCGGGCAGAAGGGTTATGGTTGAGCCTCGCTCGAAGGTCTACCACCTGGGCGGAGCGACGCTCTCTGTCGACTCGCCATTCAAGACGATGTTGAACCATCGCAACAACCTCGCAATGCTATTCCGTTGTGCCTCGTTGGGGCAGCGAGCATTGGTGGCTATCGTTCGACCATTTTTGGACTTGGCTGCGGCATTGAGCTATCTGTTGCAGGGCAAAACCAAGAGCGCAAAGGCTGTGTTTCAGGCGTGGAGGGATTTTTTGCTCTGGCACAAGCGACTTGCCAAGGAGCGCAAGGCAATTCGTGCAAATGTCAAGCGTGAAGCACCGATATACCACGGCTCGATAGTTGTGCGTTACCTATTTGGAAAGAGAAGTTTCCAAGAATTAAAAATTAAGAATTAAAAATTAAAGATTATACGTGAAAATTATACGTGAAAAATAGTTTTCCGTTTTCCGTTTTTCGCTATGAAGAGAATCGTAATAATTCCAACCTACAACGAGTGCGAAAATGTGGCTCGTATGACCGATAAGGTTATGTCGCTCGATGGAGCATTCGACCTTCTATATGTCGATGATGGCTCGCCCGATGGCACTGCCGATATCATCCGAGCGAAGATTGCCGAGTATGGCGAGCGAGTACATTTGGTGGAGCGCAGTGGCAAGCTCGGTTTGGGTACCGCCTATATCGCAGGATTTAAGTGGGCATTGGAGCGTGGCTACGACCAGATTTTCGAGATGGATTGCGACTTCTCGCACAATCCCGACGATGTGTTGCGCCTCTCGGCACGACTCGAACAAGATGCAGATGTTGCGATAGGCTCGCGTTATATTACAGGTATGAATGTTGTGAATTGGCCACTCTTACGCATCCTCATCTCCTACGGAGCGTCGCTCTATGTGCGAATGGTTACCCGTATGGGCATCTATGACTCTACGGCAGGCTTTGTGGGCTACAAGGCTGAGGTGCTGCGCACTATCGACCTCGATAAGGTGCAGATGATAGGCTATGGCTTCCAGATAGAGATGAAGTATACCGCTTGGCGACACGGCTTTCGTTTGCGGGAGGAGTCTATTGTCTTCACCGATAGAGAACTCGGAACATCGAAGATGTCGAGCAGTATCTTTGGCGAGGCATTCTTCGGAGTGATGAAGTTGCCGTTTAGAAAGATAGTTAGGAGTTAGGAGTGAGGAATTAGGAGTTAGGAATTAGGAATTAGGAGTGAGAAATCTCTCAACTCTCAACTCTCAACTCTCAACTCTGAACTCTCTCTCGTCTTTTTTACTATGAAGAAACTTTTTACCATACTCTTTATGCTCCTTTCGGGTGTTGCAGTGGCACAGACTGATATCGTGGATCCAAACCTTGGCACTCCGAGCAAGATTGGACCTGCCTACTTTGGTCCCAACGCCTTTCCGTTGCCCGATATGCTCGATGGTCGCACCTCGTCGGAGTTGAAGTTGGAGCTGTATGGCGACTGTTTCTTAGGTACAACCACGGGCAATGTTGCCGACGATATTACGGGCGATTTGTTCGCTAAATTGACCATTCCGCTCTTCACGCCAAAGGCAAACTTGACGGTGTGGATGCCTATATTTGAGTACTTCTACACCTCGGCAGAGCTCAATGCTATGCGCCGACTCCCCGCACCCTACGATAAGATGGCATTGCAGGGTATGGATTCGGGCGATGTCTATATCTCGGCAGATGTGCGCATTCTCAATCAGGAGCGACACCACCTCGATATGGCATTTCGTGCTGCGCTGAAAACAGCCTCGGCAAACGAGTATGCCAAGGGTCGAGCCTACGACTCCCCGGGCTACTTCTTCGACTTGGCGTTGGGGCATAGCTTCCACCTTATTGGTGGCAACCACTATCTGCGCCTGGCGGCAAGTGGTGGTTTCCTCTGCTGGCAGACCGACAACGGACGACAGAACGATGCGGTGATGTATGGCGTAATGGTGAAGTATAGATTGAAGCGATGGGAGGTAGATGCGACATTTGGTGGCTATGTTGGTTGGGAGAACGATGGCGACCGCCCAATGACCTTGAAGGCGAACCTCTCCTACCATATTGATAACCTCTCGTTGCGATTGGGCTATCAGGTAGGCTTCCACGACTGGCCGTATCATCAGATAAGGGTGGGTGCATCCTACGCCTTCGATATATTGGGAAAAACAACGAAAAATAGATAACGATGAAAAAGCTGACAACAATTTTGGTGCTGTTGCTTATTGGCGCAGGCGCACTATTCTTCTACTTCCGTTTCTACTTCGTCTTTGGCGAGGGTGTGAAGAGTGGCGAGTTGAACTATGTGGTGCATAAAGGATTGCTCTTTAAGACCTACGAGGGTAAACTCATCCAGGCAGGCTTCCGTTCCCAGGGCGTAGGTGTTCAGTCCTACGAGTTCGAGTTCTCGGTTACGGATAAGGAACTCGCCGAGCGTCTGATGTTGCTCGGTGGTCAGAATGTGGAGCTGCACTATAAGGAGTACTTTGGCTCGTTGCCTTGGCGAGGTATGACACGATATGTGGTGGATAGCATTGTTGCAGCACGCCCAATCTACTACCAGCCAACCACTCCTCCTGTGGGAGAGTTGCCATTCAAGGGACAAGAGATTTAAGAAATTGAGGATTGAGAATTGAGAATTAAAAAATAAAAAAAGCCAACGGCTAATAGCTAATGGCTAATAGCTAAAAAAAAACTATGGATTTCAGAATAGGACACGGATATGATGTTCACGCTTTGGGCGATGGACTGCGCTTGGTGCTTGGTGGGGTAGAGATACCTCACGACAAGGGTTGTATAGCCCACTCCGATGGCGATGTGTTGGTGCATGCCATCTGCGATGCTCTGCTTGGAGCATTGGCTCTTGGCGATATTGGCAAACACTTCCCCGACACCTCCGACGAGTATAAGGGTATAGACTCGCTCCTCTTGTTGGGCAGGGTTGTTGCACTCATCGAGAGTAAGGGCTACAAAGTGGGGAATATCGACTCGACAATCGCTATGCAACGCCCTAAGTTGCGCCCTCATATCGACCTTATGCGTGAGCGTCTTGCCGAGGCTATGGGCGTTTCGGTAGAACAGGTGTCGGTCAAAGCAACCACCACCGAGCATCTTGGATTTGAGGGCGAGGAGAAGGGTGTGTCGGCCACAGCAGTCTGCTTGTTGAAATCGTTCTGATGAGTTCTTTTCGCACGAGTCGTCGGACTCCAAATTCCTCACATAGGCTTACTATGCTGCGGATTTGTAGCCTAGCCTCGCACAAAAATAATCTCATCATAAGCGATTTTGTGAAGCTGTGGAAATAAGAAACTTTTAACTAAAAAAAGCTAATGGCTAATGGCCAATGGCTAAAAGCTAATAATTGAAACTATGAAAAACTTAGAACCAAAATTGGTGTGGGGACTCTTCGACGAGATTACGAAGGTGCCACGCCCATCGAAAAAGGAGGAGAAGATAGGCAAATATCTCGTGGAGTTTGCCCAGAAACACAACTTGGAGTATCAGTGCGATGCAATCGGCAATGTGGTAATTCGCAAGGCTGCAACCAAGGGCTACGAAGACCGCCCTACCATTGTCTTGCAGGCGCATACCGATATGGTCTGCGAGAAGAACTCGGACAAGGTATTCGACTTCGAGAACGATGCTATCCAGACCTATATCGACAATGGTTGGGTTAAGGCCGACGGCACTACCCTCGGAGCGGATGACGGTATCGGTATCGCAGCAGCATTGGCCCTGCTCATTGACGAGTCGGTGGCTCACCCTGCCCTCGAAGCACTATTTACCGTAGATGAGGAGACCGGTTTGACCGGAGCCTTCAACCTTGGTGAGGGAATGGTTAAGGGTAAGTACCTCATCAACCTCGACTCGGAGGATGAGGGCGAGGTGTTTATTGGTTGTGCCGGTGGTATTGACACTTTGGCATATTTGCCACTCGAAACTGTGTCTGCACCTGCCGATTATGCCTACTACAAGGTTAGCGTAAGCGGTCTTTTGGGCGGTCACTCGGGCGACGATATCGACAAGGGACACGCCAACTCGAACAAGTGGGCAGCTCGCATTGCCGAGCGTGCAGCACGATTGTTCGGTGCAGAACTTTCGTACTTCGACGGTGGAAATCTTCGCAATGCAATACCTCGCGAGGCGTATGTGGTGTTGGGCGTTCCGAGTGCAAAGGCAACCGAGTTTGAGTGCGATATAAAGGCGTTTGGCAAGGCTTTGTGTGCCGAGTTCGCAATTGTTGAGAAGGGCGCAAAGGTGGATATTCAGAAGGTTGATGCGCCAGCAACCGTATTGTCAGAGCAGACACAGCGCAACCTATTATTGGCGTTGTTGAGCGTACCTTCGGGCGTGTTGGCAATGTCGGCAGCAATGCCTGGCTTGGTCGAGACCTCGACAAATCTCGCATCAGTGAAGTTTGCCGAGGATAAGATTGTAATCACTACCTCGCAACGCTCGTCGGTCGAGAGTGCCAAGGAGTATGCAAAGTTGCAGGTCGAGAGCGCATTCGTGGCGGCTGGTTGCGATGTTGTCCATTCTGATGGCTATCCTGGTTGGGCACCAAATCCTAACTCGAAGCTCCTCGAATGCACCAAGGATGCCTACAAAAAGTTGTTTGGTGCAGAACCAAAGGTGCGAGCTATTCACGCCGGCTTGGAGTGCGGATTGTTCTTGGAGAAGTATCCACACTTGGAGATGGTGTCGTTCGGACCGACACTGCGTGGAGTTCATTCGCCTGATGAGCGACTCGAAATTGCAACTGTGGATAAGTTCTGGAAGTTGCTCGTAGAGGTGGTTAAGACTATCAAATAAACCACTTATTTACTATCCTTAGAAAGTAGCGGTTGTCGGAGTAGTCAATAACTCCGACGACCGTTATCTCGTTTTGAGGTACCTCCTCCGTGGCGTAGTGACAACTTGGCAAGGTGCGTATGGCAAAGGTGTTACCCTCGCTATCCACAAAGGTGCGAAAAGTTGTTGACTTCTCACCATTTTCGTCGGTATCACACCACGCAACTCCCTGCTCTTCGTCACAAAGGCGTATATTCTCAAAGCGGACAAGCGTACTGATGTCGCTTGCGCAAATATCCGAAAATTGTTTGGTTGCAGGCTCTAAATCGTTGCAAAAGCCCACTCTTCGGATGTAATGGCTCAGCATCTCATCGCTGATGTTATCGAGCGGGAAATCGCCTGTTGGTGGTGCGCCAAGTTCGATTTTACCTCCTATTCGCGCCAGCATTAGTCCATTGCACAAAATCGACACTTCGGAATATATTGGCAGATGCTCCGAGATATTGCGAGAGTCAATGGCAATCTCCAAGCCGCTTGTTTCGTCAATAACGATGATGCTCTTGTATAACTCTCCGAGCCAATCGGTTGCAACGACCACTCCTCGTATCGAGATATCTTCCGTAATACGATGATGCTCACCCTTGCAGAGCGATTTCAGATAGGCAATGCTCACCTCGCCACTCTGCGAAGAGCCTTCACCGGGCGGTGTCGTCGAGCAAGCCGAAATGAATAGAACGCTAAAAAGCGTTAGAAACCGAAAAATCATCTTTGAAACGAGGTTTTATGACAAATTGTTTACCTATGCCCAGCCCTACGCTCTCGTGATAGAGTATGCCTTGAACGGAGCGTAGAGAGATTGGTATTTCGATGTCGGAAAAGTCGGCGTACCGAGAAATGTATATAAATATAGCGTTATTACTCTCATCGACAAAACGATAATACTCCTCCTCGCTACTCTCTGTAAGTGGTTCGTGGATGATATTTTCGACCTCTACGAATTGACCACAACGAGAAGCGCTAAGCTCTTCGACAGTACAGACGGAGGGCATAGTAGGTACAATCGAGTTGCTACGAAGGAGGTGCCTATCAATGACCTCTTGTGCCTCCATTTCGCGAGGTGCGGAGTCGAAACTCTGTGGTGGTAACCCCATTTGCACCACTCCGTTCTCAATCATTAGTGCTGTGCCGTCGAGATGGAGTGCTACCATCAATCCTACGGGGTATTGCGAAGCAAGGTTGTATGTTCCGAGTTTTACCTCCACGCCACCGCTGTTATCTTCGATTACGACCGAGCGGTAGAAATTGCCCTCTCTGTCGGAACTTGTGATACGCCCCACGCATATTCGCTCTTCACTAACAATATAGCAGCGGTCGTCATCGCAGAGCTCTCTAAGTTGTGCAATTGTGCAGTTCGCTTGCTTGGAGAATTCTCCCGGTGTAGGCTCACTGTGGTTGTCGTAACAGCCGCTTACAACTATGGAAAAGAGTATTAAAACCGATGCAAATCGCTTCATTTGTCTAAAAAATGGGGTCAAATCGTAACAAAATTACTAAATATTACGAATTTTTGCTACTTTTGCCATTAAATAGTCAAATATATCGAGCTATGTTGCATCTTTTGCAAAACGATACAGAGAAATTGAGCAGTATAATTGTTCCGGATAGCGTTCAGAAGGCCAAACTTGCTGAGACGGTCGAGAAGTTTGAACACCTCTCTCAAATGGACTATCGCCAACTCCTCACCGACTTGGCGCAGGAGGCAGGGTGGATTGTGCTGAAAATTGTACTTGCGTTAGTTATATACTTTATCGGCAAGCAACTTATAAAGTGGGTTATACGCCTTATGGACAAGGCATTCGCTCACCACAAAGTCGAGCCTTCGTTGTGCGCATTTCTGCGTAGTCTTGTCAAGGTGTTGCTGATGGCAGTATTGGTATTGGCTATCGTGCAGACCTTGGGCGTAAACACCTCGTCATTCCTTGCCCTCTTTGCTTCGGCAGGCTTGGCTATCGGTATGGCGTTGAGTGGCACATTGCAGAACTTTGCAGGCGGTGTCGTCTTGTTGATATTGCGCCCATACAAGGTTGGCGACTATATCGAGTCGATGGGGCAGTCAGGCACGGTAGAGTCGATAGGACTGTTCTCTACTTGCCTTAAAACACCCGATAATCAGACGATATATGTGCCGAATAACTCGATTGCGACCTCAATTATCGACAACTACTCGCAGTCCTCAACTCGTCGTGTCGATTGGGTGCTTTCGATTTCGTATGGCGACGATGTCGATGTTGCTCGTCGCGAGATATTGGCAATGTTGGAGGCAGACGCTCGCGTTTTGAAGGATACCGCACCGGTGGTCTATGTCAAGACGCTAAATAGTAGCTCGGTCGATCTCGCAATTCGTGCGTGGGTGGAGAATGCCGACTATTGGGGGCTCTACTTCGATATGAATGAGAAGATGTATAAGGAGTTGCCGTCGAAGGGCATAAACTTCCCATTCCCTCAGATGGATGTAAATATCAAGAGGTAATTTTCACATAATATATAATATAAGTATGGAGTTTAAGGATATTTTGGCAATTTCGGGACAACCCGGTTTGTTCCGCTATGTGGCGCAGTCGCGCAATGGTTTTATCGTTGAGTCGTTGCTCGACGGCAAGCGTATGAACGCATCGGCATCGTCGCGTATCAGCGCATTGACCGAGATTTCGATGTATACAGAGGGCGAGGATATTCCTCTTGCCGAGGTTTTCACCAAGATGTATGCCTATACCGAGGGCAAGCAAGGTCCATCGGTCAAGGAGGGTAATGCTCGTTTGAAGGAGTTTTTTGGCGTGGTTATTTCGGACTACGACCGCGAGCGCGTTCACGACTCGGACATCAAGAAGGCAGTTTCGTGGTTCAACATGCTCGTTGAGGCAGGATTGACCAAGTTCGAAATTCCGGAGGAGTAGAGTTGCTCACTAACAAAAAAAGCACCCGAAAAGGGTGCTTTTTTGTTAGTGAGGAGTTAGGAGCGAGGAGTTAGGAATTAGGAGTTTTTATTACCTCTAACGCCCCTAACGCCCTTAACGCCTCTATTTACTAAAAAGAAAGCGGGGCCCGAAGGCACCGCAATTTCATTTAATGGAGCGAAGCGACAAGCCCCCTTTACAGAAAGGGGGTTTGGGGGATAGGTAACACACATTTACTAAAAAAAAGCGGGGCTTAACCCCGCTTTCTTTTTAGTAAATCAACTCGCCACCATCTTCGCTGCCGAAGCCTGGGAGTGTAGTGCCCTGGTTGAAGATGTCGCCTGCACTTGCGCTGTAACCGCGCTCGGCAACAACTTCAAAGATGCTTACCTCGGGAGCAGAATAGCTCGAAATTATATTCTTTTTCATAGTAATAATCTGTTTTAAAATTTCACAATTCCAATCCCTAATTAAGACTCTGGTGTAGGCTCTGGCTCTGGCTCTGGCTCTGGCTCGAGCGAAGGCGCCTCGGTCAAGAGACCTACCGATGCAGTAACATCTGAGCCGACCTGGTTACCATATACGGCATAGCAGATATTGCTTGCGGTGATTGTGCCAGGGAATGCTACTTCCTCTCCGTCACTTCCTGATTCTTCGTCACCCTCCGTGACCATCTTGCGAGTCAAATGTCCACCAATAGCACAATCCGTAACAGCAATAGCTGTCGAGTGTGCACAACCAGTAACCATACCTGTGCCATTGTAGCCTATGCCATAAACTGTAGCGTAGCACTTAATAGTAGAGATAGCCTTGGTCATATAAGCTGCAACACCACCAACAAAGCTATCTGCTATATTGCCGGCCGAGCCAGTCGAATTAACATTACCAGTGTTGATTACGGTTGCAGTCGCAGCAGCCTTAAACTCACCATACGCACCACCGATACGAGCAAAAGTCTTAGCTTTACCAGTGTATGTAATATCGCCAGTATTTACGAGGTAGCCACTCTCAACAACAGTAGTAGTCGAAGTGTTAGCAAGACCAAACAGACCACCAACAATAACTGACGAAGTCTTGTTCTCGCCATTTACGGTAACATTACCATTGTTGCGCAAACCATTCTTAACGGTCAATGTTGCCTCACCTGACAACTGCGAGAAGCAACCACCGATGATGAAGTTCGAAGACTCATAGTTCGACGAAAGGTGATTCATAGTGATATTTCCATTGTTCGAGCAGCCGTCCAATACCAACTTCGAAGTATTCTCATCGACATTTGCGAAGAGACCACCGATACGGGTTGCACCACCTACGGTACAGCTCTCGGTGAGAGTGATATTGCCGTAGTTGTGGCAATTAACATAGGTCTTAGGATCGGTTGTACCAGCACAAGCATACGCCAAACCACCGATAAAGCAGTCAGCACCCTTGTTCGAGGCGAAAACATTGTCGCCAATCTGTCCCGACACGTTGATATCGCCATAGTTCGAGCAGTTGATGAAGCTATGCGAGCCATCGATACCCGCACGAGAAATACCTCCGATATAAGCGGTGTAGTGCGAGTGTCCGGCAATATTCATAGTTCCGTAGTTCACAGAGTTCTTACAGCTGTTATATGTGTCTTCAACAAGTCCCGAAGCGTAGATAGAGCCCTTGCCCTCGGTCGTACCAGCCACACCTGCAAAGGTCATAACACCCTTTGTCTTGTCGGTCTCCGAACCATTCACACAATCTTCGAGCTGACCCTTGTAAGCAACACCCGAAAGGATAACATTACCTGTTGCCGAGCCTGCGAAGTTGATGCAACCCAAGTTTGTACCCGAAACCTTACCGTTGTTGTAACCTACGAGACCCGACAAGCGAGGCGACGAGAATGAAGATCCTGCCACACACTCAATCTCTGCATTGTTGGTCAAGCCGGTCAAATCTGCTGCTGCATCGGCAACGCAACCTGCTAAATACGAGTTACCATTTACGTGAGTACCGTTGATAGAAATCTTACCATTGTTGGTAGCTGTTGTTACGGTATTGGCAGTGTAACCAACGCAACCTGCGATATCGATATTATCACCCGAAACCGAAGTCGAGCCGAGGATAATCTCACCGTTGTTTGTAACATTCTTTATGGTGTGAATCTTGGTCGAAGATGCGTTGCCAGCCTCGTTCGAGTTGTAGCCGATACAACCGCCCAAGTGCAACTTCACATTCGAAGTACCATTGAACTTGATTGTACCATCGTTAGTCATATCCTGTGCGCTTCGTGCAGTGTTATCCGGAATAGCCAACTGACCTACACAACCACCGATGTAGCACAAGCCGTTGATTACAGCATCCTTCGTAACCTCGATAGTACCTGTGTAGGTAAGACCCTTTGTGCTGTAATGAGCCCAGCTCAATACACCACCCACTACAAGACCTCCGTTGAATGTACCGCTGAGTACGATGTCGGCATCGCAAGTGTCGTTCGAAACCGACAAACTGGCGTTGTACGAATATGCTGCTGTACCACCAACATTAACCTCGGTAGCAAAAGTTCCCGATACGGTAATCTTACCCTGGCTAACAGATGTCTCCTGAATATCCTGTGACGAGTAGCATACGATATTAGCTATCTTAACCTGTGAAATCTTCGATGTGCTTGCCTCCTTTGTCTCACCCGAAACAACAATCTCACCGTAGCTCTCAGGGCTATAAATAGAGCCGTGAGTCTTGTAGCCTACGATACCTGCAATAGAACAATCTCCGTTCTTACCTCTCCAACCATTCATTGTAACTGTACCCGACATCTCAACCTTGCCGTAGTTCTTGTCGCGATACATTCTTGCCTGCGAATAACCTGCAACACCGCCCATTCGAAGCGTCTTCTTGTCCACTGTGCCAGCCATTGTAACTGTACCGTGGTTGGTACAATCGTCGCAATAGTAAGAGGTTTGGTCTGTTCCACTAAAGGTTATGGTCGTGTGTCTTCCGAGAATACCTCCCATATCGAGCACACCGTTACATACAGCATCAGCAGCGACTGTTACCGCACCGTGGTTTTGGGATTCGTTCACAGAACAGCTCTGTCCCTGTGCTGCAACACCTCCGAGGTAAACATACGAGCCGTAAGTACCTTTACCCAAGGTTACATCTCCGTAGTTTACAAGGTTCTCGGTCATTGCATCCTTGTTATTCAAGCTATATGCGTAAGCGAAGACACCACCAATACGGACAGTACCCGAAGTGGTTGCCGAGCACAAGATTGCTGCATTGTTGCAGCAGTTGGTAATCTTCACCGAGAGGTTCTCCTGAGAAGATACGCCAACACAACCACCCATGTAGATTTCAGATGTGGTCTTTGCACAGCTGTACGAGATAGCACCGTTGTTTGTGAGGTTGTGAGCCTCCGAGAAGATAACCGAAGCGTCGCTCTTGGTGAATATATCCATCTCACCTACAACACCACCAATACGGCTGGTAGGCTTCTTGGTACTTGCCTCTGCACATGCTCTCTCAACATTTATGGTAGCATTGTTTACGCAACCGTTGATTGTAACACCCTTTACCAAGCCAACCAATGCTCCGTAATAAGTCTCCGAACCATCAGCAGCCGGAACATAGGTCTCGTTCTTTACGGTGAAAGTACCGCTAACCGAGCAGTTCTCAACCTTTGGCAACACTGCGTCGGTTGCAGTGATTGTACAAGCCAAAGCACCCATTGCAGTAGCGTCGTTGGTTGCGATGTTGATGCCTTCGAGGTGAACGCCCTTGAACGATGCCGAAGTGGTAGCGAACAATGGAGCGGTCAAGCCCTTGATTGCATAACCATTACCAACGAGGGTCTTGGTGTAGTTCTCGCCATTGATTGGAGTCCACTCAACACCTGTCATATCGATATCCTCTGTGAGGAGTGCATCCGATGTCAAGCCCTCCTCGCTCTCGATAGCAGCCTTGAATGCCTGCAAGCGCTCTGCGCTGTCGATAACGAACAATTGTGCATTTGGAGCATAAACGATTGAGTTGCTGAACTCGCGAACATTGCCTGCTGTGAGAGGCTTGCCATTGTCGCCCGCCTTGATGGTAGCGTACATGATGTTGCCCGAGTTGCCCTTCTCGTAGAGAGTGATGTAGAGCTCGTCGTACTTGCCGGCAGGAACTGCTACATGGATGTACTGCGCCTCGTCCGAAAGCTGCAAACCAGCCTCGCCAAACGAGTACTCGATAACATCCTCCGATGTGGTGGTAGCGGTAAGCTCGCCGCTCTCGAAGTCGATGTCGAATGCGCCAGCGATAGGAGCACGGTCGATAGTCGAAATCTGAGCCTTCGACAATACTGCCGAGCCCTTAACACCGATTTTGAGAACACCTGTGAGGTGCTTCAACACGATGTTCTCGCCCTTTGCGCCCTTGCCATACATTGTAGAAACACCACTCTCGAAGGTGTTGCCCTCGATAACATGGTTCTGCTTCTTGGCGAAGAGTACCTTGCCGGCAGTAGTTGCAGGGTATGCCACGCAATACTCCTCGGCATTTACTGTTGTGGTGAAGGTTGCGCTCTTGCCGTCGTCGCTGATGACTGCCTTGCCCGACTCAACTCCGTTTACCGAAATCTTGTCGCCCTCGCTCCACAAGAGAGGGTAGAGTCCGTCAGCCTTCTCGCCGAGCTGAGTACGCGACTCCTCAAACGAGAGGGTGAGCTCAATAACCTCACCTCCATTTCCAACCTCGATATTTGGACCGAGGTTCTCGGTTGAGTCTGCAACGCACGAAAATGCGAACATTGCAACTGCAACCGCCATGAAAATTTTTGCAAAATTTTTCATTGTTTTTTGGTTTTAGTTAATAATGAGTTAAAAAATAAGTTTGTTTTGTAAATGTGTTACATTCTGTTTTGTTGCATTGCAAGGAGTGTCGGGTTTTGTGGCGACTTCGATGTTTTAGTTGAGATAATCGTCGTAAATTACTGATACTCAATATGTTAAACCTCAAAATCCCCCCCCCCCGATTTTTCGGGGGGAGGGATTTTGCCCAATACGCCTATTTATTGCGCAGCAAATATACATACAATATATATATTATGCAACGAAATCGCGATTTTTTTGAAAAATTGGGCAGAGTGTTCTTGATTATTAGAAATTTTTATAACTTTGTACCTTTGAAGAATAGTGTAACGAAATATATGTCAGAATATAAGCACAAAATAGGCATTACGCAGGGCGATACAAATGGTATCGGTTGGGAGGTGATAATTAAGGCGTTGTCGCACCCTTCGGTTACGGATTTGTTTACCCCTGTGGTGTATGGTGCCAAGCATATCGCAGAGTTCTATGCCCGTGGTTTGGAGGGCGTGGAGCCGTTGCATTTCAATATCTGCAACTCGGCAGCCGAGGCTCGTCGTGGCAAAATCAACCTTGTGGAGTGCGGTGCAAAAGATACTCGCATCGAGGCAGGCCGTGCCACCGAGGAGTCGGCAAAACAGGCTCTCGATGCTTTGGAGAGGGCTTCGGCAGACCTTGTAGCGGGCGACTTGGCTGCGGTGGTTACTGCGCCAATCAACAAGGAGTCGATGCAGAAGGTGGGCTTCGGCTTCACGGGGCACACCGAGTATTTCGCCTCGAAGGCGGAGGGTGAGCCGTTGATGATTATGTGCAGCGAGGTGCTACGCGTGGCGTTGCAAACCGTGCATATTCCGGTTGATAAGGTTGCGGAGTCGCTCTCGGCAGAGAAGATTGTGGCTTCGTTGGTGGCTTTGCGCCACACCTTGAAGCAGGATTTTGGCGTTGTTGAGCCTCGTATTGCGGTCTTGTCGCTCAATCCTCACGCAGGGGATGGCGGTTTGCTCGGCTCGGAGGAGGAGCGCATTATCCGTCCTGCGGTGCAGGAGGCAGCAAAGCAGGGTGTTTTGGCATTCGGACCTATGGCTGCGGATGGGTTGTTTGCAGGGGGCGGATACAAGAAATATGATGCTGTACTTGCGATGTACCACGACCAAGGTTTGACTCCATTCAAGGCGTTATCGCCTGAGGGTGTGAACTTTACCGCAGGGTTGTCGGTAGTTCGCACATCGCCTGACCACGGCACTGCGTTCGATATTGCAGGCAAGGATTTGGCGGATGCGCAGTCGATGCGCAATGCGATTTATGAGGCGTTGGATATCGTTCGTCGTCGCAACGACTACAAGTATTGGAGTCGCAATCCACTCG
>JAZQYJ010000101.1:0-1001 GCA_045633465.1 Alistipes sp. | reverse complement strand
CTTTTTGTAAGCCTCACCACCTGGTTGGTCGAATGGGTTAACGCCAAGGATATAACCACTTATACCACACGCTTTTTCGAAGAAATAGAGCAACTCGCCGAGATAGAACTCGTTCAAACGAGGCAATGTGATTTTCAAGTTAGGCACACCACCATCGACATGCGCAAGCATAGTGCCGAGTTCGGCCATTTTGTTTACTTCATCAACACGACGACCAGCGAGGAAATTGAGACCATCGAGGTTAGCCTCGTTAGCAGGCACGCGCACTTCGTGTTCCATAGTTTCGACAGAGATGACAGTTTCGAACAATGTGCGTTCGCCATCTTGAATATATTGACCCATTGAGTGAAGGTCGGTAGTGAAATCAACTGATGCAGGGAAAATACCTTTACCCTCTTTGCCTTCGCTCTCGCCATAAAGTTGTTTCCACCACTCAGAAACATAGTGCAATTTAGGGTGGAAATTAACCAATATCTCAACTTTTTTGCCTGAACGATAAAGTTCGTTACGCACAGCTGCATATTGAGCTGCAAGATTGTTTTCGAACTCAACATTCAATCCGCAAGCTTCTTGCATACGGCGTGCACCATTAACAAACTCTCTGATACTGAAGCCAGCAACAGCAATTGGCAACAAACCTACAGGAGTGAGAACAGAGAAACGACCACCCACGTTATCTTCGATGACGAAAGTTTTATAGCCCTCTTGAGTAGCCAATATGCGCAACGCACCACGACTGCGGTCGGTGATACAAACAATCAAATCTTTAGCAACCGCTTTGCCTACTTGCTCTTCGAGTTGAGTTTTGAGCATACGGAATGCGATAGCAGGTTCGGTAGTTGTACCTGATTTAGAGATTGATACGATACCAAAACGACGACCTTTCAACATCTCTTGCAATTCGTAGAGATAATCTTCGCCAATATTTTGACCAGCATAGACAACCACAGGATTTTTGCGGTTGCGTTGCAACCAATCGAAGCTATTGTTAAGTGCATCAA
>JAZQYJ010000100.1:0-20973 GCA_045633465.1 Alistipes sp. | reverse complement strand
TCTGCCGAAGCCATGATGATTGCCTGCAACTGCTCCATGTTGTTGAAGTTGAACGCAGGGATAGCGTAGCCACCCTCAATTGCCTTTGCGAACATCTCCTTGGTGTTCACAAGACCCAATTCCTTGTACGAAATCATAGTTGTTAATGTTTTATATTTGTGAATAAAGTTCGTTGTTATCTGTTTAACAGTGCAAAAGTACTATTTTTTTTGAAATTATCCTCTAAAAAGCCAAATTATATATAAATGTAGTTCCGATAAGTAGTGGAGCGACCCATTTCAGCAGAAAGACCAACACCTCAAAAAGCGGAACACGAAGTGCTCCATCGTTAGATATTTCCCTTCGGAAAATGGCTCTATCAAGATACCAGCCTGCAAATATACAAGTTAGCAATCCCCCGAAGGGCATCAGCACATCGGCTGTAAACATATCGAAGAAATCAAAAATCTTTCCCGACCACAGACACAACACCGCCGACACCGCAGCTATTGCCGTAGATATGGCCGCACCCATCTTACGCGAGAGATTGTGATGTTCCTGAAAATACTCGGTTATAACCTCGTGGAATGTAATAGTAGAGGTCAATGCCGCCAATGCTATCAACAAAAAGAAGAGGGCCGACCACAACTCAGGCATCGACATATCCTTGAATACAAACGGCAATGTTTCGAATAAAAGAGTTGGTCCTTGTGTTGGTTCCAACCCCCGCACACTGAATACGGCAGGAAAAATTATCATACCCGACAACACTGCAACCATAAAAGTAAGCATTGACGAGGACCACGCCGTTGTAGAGAGATTTGTACCCTTCTTAAAATACGATGAGAATGTTATCAGGCAACCCAAGCCGATAGAGAGCGAGAAGAAGGCCTGACCAATTGCTGCCATAACAGTTTTCAGAGTAAATGCCTTCGAAAAATCGGGCTTAAAGAAGAACTCATAGCCCTCCCTAACACCCGGCATCGTTGCCGAGCGCAAAGTCATCACAAGCATCATCACGAAGAGTATAGGCATCACCAACTCTGCCGTACGCTCCAACCCTTTTTGAACTCCACGCGCAACAGCTATATGTGTGGCGAGGAGAAAGAGCATTGTGTAGAATGGCTCTCTCCACGATGTAGTGAAGTTTGTGAATATGGCGTGGAACTCCTCGCCCGAATAGAGCGTTCCGTCAATTGATGCCACAAAGTAGTAGAGCGACCAACCCGCCACAATATAGTAAAAGCCCGAAATGAGTATCGAAACGATTATGCTGTTGTAGCCGAGAGGCTTCCACCACTTCGAAAACTGCGCATACGCCTTTACTGGACCTTTACGGGTATATGTACCGATTGCAAACTCCGACAACATTACCGGAATGCCGAGTATCAATACACAAATAAGGTAGAGCAACACGAATGCTCCTCCGCCATTTTCGCCTGCGATATAGGGGAAGCGCCAAATACTGCCCAAACCAATTGCACTACCGGCAGCAACCAACACGGCACCTATTTTACTCCCAAATGAATCGTTACCTTTTTCTCTCATTAAAACCTAACTATTCCCAACCTTTAACCTTTCAGCGTTACGCTCACTTTCGCCACTTTACCTCCGAGCGGTGGAGCGATTTTAGTTACTCGGCACTCCGTTTCGCAAATCTGCGAAAAACGAAGATGCAAAGCATCTATAATATTTTGTGCTACACGCTCGATAGTGTGTTGTGTGCGTTGCATCTGTTCGCGCACCACCTCATACACCGTCAAATAGTTTACCGCCTTCGTTACATCGTCATCCTCAGCAACCGTTCCCAATTCGGTTGTGATACGGAGCGATACCTCGAAGTGGCTTCCCGTCTGTTGTTCCAACTCGTAGCAACCATGAAAGGCATGGAAATCCATGCCCTCCAACTCTATCGTATACAATTTTGCAGCCACTTACTCAACAATTACAAGATAGTAGTTCTTCTTACCGCGCTGCACCAAGATATACTTCTCGGCAATCAAATCCTCGGCAGTAACCGTACGCTGAATGTCCGACACCTTCTCCTTGTTGAGCGATACGCCACCACCCTGAATCATCTTGCGGCACTCGCCCTTCGATGGGAAGATTGCGCACTTCTCGGCGCAGAGGTCGATGAACGAGCAACCCAACTCCTCCTTCGATACTTTGAACTGCGGCACTCCATCGAATACCTGCAACAATGTCTGCTCATCGAGTCGGTGCAACGCCTCCGAGGTCGATTGTCCGAAGAGAATCTGCGAAGCCTCAACAGCCTTCTCGTACTCCTCGCGCGAGTGAATCATTGTGGTAACCTCCTCTGCCAAGCGCTTCTGCAAGAGGCGCAAGTGTGGAGCCTCATCGTGCTCGGCAATCAGGCTCTCGATAGTCTCACGGTCGAGCAATGTGAAGATCTTGATATAGCGCTTTGCATCGTCGTCGCTTACATTGAGCCAGAACTGATAAAACTTGTAAGGCGAGGTGTAGCGGGCATCGAGCCATACATTTCCACTTTCGGTCTTACCGAATTTTGTTCCGTCAGCCTTTGTGATAAGTGGGCAAGTGATAGCGAAAGCCTCAGCCTCCGAGCCGAGTTTGCGACGAATCAACTCCGTACCTGTTGTGATGTTGCCCCATTGGTCTGCACCACCCAACTGCAACTTGCAATCCATAGTCTGGTAGAGGTGCAAGAAGTCGTAGCCCTGCAACAACTGATAGGTAAACTCGGTGAACGACATACCGTCGCCCTCGCCATTGACACGCTTTTTCACCGAATCCTTTGCCATCATATAATTTACGGTGATACACTTACCAATCTCACGAGCGAAATCGAGGAACGAGAACTCCTTCATCCAATCGTAGTTGTTAACCATAACGGCAGCATTCTCGGCATCCGAGTCAAAGTCGATAAGGCGGGCCAACTGTGCCTTGATGGCCTCCTGATTGTGGCGCAACGCCTCCTCGTTGAGGAGGTTACGCTCCTGCGACTTACCCGAAGGGTCGCCAATCATTCCCGTAGCACCACCAACCAAAGCGATTGGGCGGTGTCCGCACATCTGCAAGTGCTTCAATATCATCACGCCCACCAAGTGACCGATATGCAACGAGTCGGCAGTCGGGTCAATACCGAGGTAAGCGGTTGTCATCTCCTTTGCGAGTTGCTCCTCTGCTCCCGGCATAATTGTATGAATCATACCACGCCACTGCAACTCCTCAACAAAATTCTTTCTAGCCATTCTATTTAAAGTTTTACAATCTATTCTACATCCATATCGAGAGCCTTCTGCATATAGTCGAACTCAGGCATTACCTTGCGAATATGCGCTACTCTATCTTCGAGTTTTATAGGCTTCAACTTGAAATCCATCTCCTTAATCTCGATGTGCATATCGAGAGAGCCGTTCACGCCCGCCATCTGCGCCATTGTCGTCAAAATCTCGTGTCGCATACCGATAAGTTCGTCACGAAGAGCCTCGGATGGCACAGCCAATTTCACAACATTTCCCTCAAAGCCAATCTGCTCGAATGCCGAGACAAAACGAGGTCGCTCCGAACACATACGCTCAACAATTTCATCCTTCGCCTGCGACAATTTCGACTCGCTTGCAGGGTCTATTGTAATCCTCACACCCTTGCCCTCAACCTCCGACTGAGTCGAAACTTTGTTGAGCAGCGATGCTATCGAATCTCCGAGCAATACCGAAGTTTTCGGTTTATCCGCCACGATTGTCTGTGGGGTAACGATAGGCTTCTCTAATGTGGTCTTAACGGTTGGCTCCTGCACCGGTGTTGGTTGAGGAGTTGGTGCAGGCGCTACCGTAGGTTGTTCTACCTTGGGTGTTGCAACGGGTTGCGGAGTCGCTACCGCCTGCGGTTTTGGCGCACTCAAATCGGGCAAATCGTACTTCGCCTCAATGGGTGCGGTCAGTTCATTGTTTTTTTTTTCGCCGAGTGTCGAAATTTTCATCAAAGTCAATTCGACAAGCAGTCGCTGCGACGATGCAGTACGCAACTTAGAGTCCGCCTCTGTCAAGAGCGAAATTGCCCCAAAGAGGAATGCCGGCTCGCAAACTGCCGCCTGTTGACGGTACTTTTCGAGCAATGAGCCCGTATATTCAATCAACGAAATCGCGGGACCCTTTGCAACGAGCAAGTCGCGGAAGTGCTGATTCAGTCCACTCATAAAAATCTGCCCCGAAAAGCCCTTCGACAACACCGCATCGTACTCCAACAAGGCATTTACATAGTCGCCACGAAGGAGCAGGTCGGTGAAACGGAAATATGTTTCGTAGTCGAGAACATTCAGGGTTGCCGCAACGGAGTGATACTCCAACTTCGTACCGCAGAACGACACCGCCTTGTCGAACATCGACAACGCATCACGCATACCTCCGTCAGCTTTCTGAGCAATAAGGTTGAGCGACTCATCGTCTGCCTCCACACCCTCGCTCTGGGCGATGTATCGCAAGTATCCCACTGCATCTTCTACGCGGATACGATTGAAATCGTAAATCTGACAACGCGACAAGATTGTTGGAATAATCTTGTGCTTCTCGGTTGTAGCGAGGATAAATATTGCATGCTTAGGTGGCTCTTCCAAAGTTTTCAGGAAGGCATTGAACGCTGCTGCCGAGAGCATATGCACCTCATCGATGATGAATACCGAGTATTGGCCAATCTGCGGAAGGACACGCACTTGCTCGATAAGTTGGCGGATATCCTCTACCGAATTGTTCGATGCAGCGTCGAGTTCGTGGATATTGAGCGAGCGGTTTTCGTTGAACGAAAGACACGAATCGCACCTATCACACGCCTCCGCACCCACAGGGTGCTGGCAGTTTATCGCCTTTGCAAAGATTCGCGCACAGGTGGTTTTTCCCACACCACGAGGTCCGCAAAAGAGGTAGGCGTGAGCCAACTGACCACGCTCGATAGCATTTTTCAATGTCGAGGTGATGTGCGATTGTCCAACCACACTTGCAAAGGTGGCAGGGCGATACTTTCGAGCCGATACAATAAACTTTTCCATAGTCGCCACAAAGTTAATAAACTTTGTAGAACATTTGCCATTTTTCCGACAAAATGTCGTCCCCGCCCTCTTTTTTTATCTTATTAGGCCCTACTACCGAGTATAAATGCGGTGAATTTAGGGAAAAGTCGCTTCAACAAGTGGAAAAGTCCAATGCCCAAAAGCAATATCACTGCAAAAACCGCAAAATAGATAGCGAAATATTCGATATTGGTTGTGGGTTTTAAAAATCTCAAAGCAACTCTCTGCAACAGTGCCTGCGGAACATAGTGATATACAAAGATGAAGAAGTAGCTCAAACCAAGCCACACAGGCATGCGCCAACCTCGGCTATTCACCAGATAGTGTGCGAGATACATCACAAGCATCGAGCCTATAAGTATAGCCAACTCGTATGCGATATTATCCATCACTCCCCTGCCGATAAACACCACTGCAATTGCAATGGCATAGAGCGATAGTCCCACGGAAAATACCCCGACTCGGAACTTCGGAATCGCCACTTTGTGCAGAGCAAACCACGCTCCCAACGAGAAGAAAAAGTAAAATTTCGGTTGCAACCACACCACTTCTCTCTCGATCGATGGGACAGAGAGCCACAAAGCAAGCATTGTTGCAATAAAAATAGCCCCCACAACTCTATTTTTCAGTAGCCAATAGAGCAATGGCGAGAGCACAACCGCTACCATAAGATTGCGAACGAACCACAATGGCGGATTTATCGGGCTCATTGTGCCATCGACACGCCAAAATGCCTTAGCCCAATCGAGTAGCGTATAGTCGCAGACTCTCGTATTATTACCCGAAAATAGCTCAGGAACAATGGTTTGTCCGACAAAGAAGAGCAGAATCACCACACCATTCCAGACGAGATATGGAACGAGGATAGAACGAGCCCTACGCTGCAATTTATCGCCATACTGTCGCAACGAGAACGACTCCATATTGCGGAAAAAGAGATAACCCGAAATAAGCAAAAAGTTCGGGACAGCCACCCTCGCAATGATTTTCGACAAGACAAACGATGTTCTGGCAAAGCAGGCAATCTCCGCATTACCCATCACACCCTCCATATACGAGTGGCAGAGCACCACCAGCACTATCAGTGGAAAGCGCAAGAATGAGAATGTTGCAAGCAGAGCACTCTCCTCATTCGATGTAATTCTGCAATTTTTCATATTGCAAAGTTACATTTTTCCGACAAAATGTCGCCTTTATGACACAATTTTTGACACGCATGTCATCAAAAAATGCCAAAACGACACTCCAAAACCTCTTGGCAAAGGATTTGCTGGGGCGAAAAACAAAAAAGCCAATAGATTATGAATACAAACCAAAAAACCGAGGCTCTGTCGCGGTATGCGATAGACCTCAACGAACAGGCTCAAAAGGGTAAGTTGGACCCTGTAATTGGTCGTGATGAGGAGATTCGCCGAGTGTTGCAAATTCTCTCACGACGCACCAAGAACAACCCCGTACTCGTGGGTGAGGCGGGAGTTGGAAAGACCGCTATTGTCGAGGGCATTGCCCACCGAATTATCGATGGTGATGTCCCCGAAAATCTCCGCTCGAAGCGCATCTTTTCGCTCGATATGGGAGCCTTGATTGCAGGTGCAAAGTACCAAGGCGAATTTGAGGAGCGACTCAAAGCGGTAATCAACGAAGTGATTGAGAGTGAGGGAGAAGTGTTGCTTTTTATTGACGAAATTCACACCCTTGTCGGCGCAGGAAAGACGAGCGGAGCGATGGATGCAGCAAATATCTTAAAACCCGCTTTGGCGCGTGGCGAATTGCGCACCATCGGAGCCACCACACTCGATGAATATCAGAAGTATTTTGAGCAGGATAAGGCGCTTGAACGACGCTTCCAGAAGGTGATGGTCGATGAGCCTACACCAGAGGATTCGATTTCGATTTTGCGAGGTTTGAAAGAACGCTACGAGAACCACCACAAAGTACGCATCAAAGACGAAGCAATCGTTTCAGCCGTGGAGCTTTCGCACCGCTACATAACCTCCCGATTTTTGCCTGACAAGGCGATAGATTTGGTCGATGAGGCGGCATCACGCTTGCGTTTGGAGATGAACTCCGTGCCCGAGGAGTTGGATTCGCTCGACCGTCGTATTCGCCAACTCGAAATCGAGCGCGAGGCTATTCGTCGCGAGGGCGACAAGGAGCGCATCGCAACCCTTGACAACGACATCAAAGAGTTGAAGTCGAAATCGCAGACAATGCGTGCTAAGTGGGAGGGCGAGCGCGATTTAATCCGTAAAATTCAGCACGAAAAAGAGCGCATCGAGCAACTCAAAATCGAGGCACAACAGGCGGAGCGTACGGGCGACTATGGCAAGGTTGCCGAGATTCGCTACGGCTCAATTGTAGAGGCAGAGAACAAGATTGCCAAACTCAAAGAGGAGCTACAAGAGCAGACTTCGGGTGGCTCGATGATTAAAGAGGAGGTCGATGCCGAGGATATTGCCGAGGTGGTATCTCGCTGGACAGGAATACCCGTAAAGCGAATGTTGGCCTCCGAGCGAGAGAAGTTGCTCAATATGGAGTCGGCACTCCACGCCCGAGTGGTCGGTCAGGAACAGGCTATAAGTGTCGTTTCTGATGCTGTGCGCCGTGCAAGGGCTGGTTTATCCGATGCACGAAAGCCTATCGGTTCGTTTATCTTCCTCGGCTCTACGGGCGTAGGAAAGACCGAGTTGGCTCGTGCCTTGGCGGAGTTCTTATTCAACGATGAGAATATGATGACTCGAATAGATATGAGCGAGTATCAGGAGCGACACGCCGTATCTCGCTTGGTCGGAGCGCCTCCGGGATATGTCGGCTACGACGAGGGCGGACAACTCACCGAGGCGGTGCGACGCAAGCCATATTCAGTGGTGCTACTTGACGAGATTGAGAAGGCACATCCAGATGTCTTTAATATCTTGTTGCAGGTGCTCGATGATGGTCGCTTGACCGACAACAAGGGGCGCACGGTCGATTTCCGCAATACGATAATTATTATGACCTCGAATATGGGGGCACTCACAATTCAGGAGCGATTCACCCGTGCGATGAACGATGGTGGCGAGGTCCCGGCAGAGATTGTAGAGGATACTCGCAGAGAGGTTGTCGAGCAGTTAAAACTGCACCTAAAACCGGAGTTCCTAAACCGTATTGACGAGATTGTAATGTTCGAGCCGCTCAGCGAAAAGGATATTCTAAAAATTGTGGATATTCAACTCGGCATCGTGCATAAAATGCTCAAACAAAGCGGCATAGAGTTGCGAGTAACCGACAAGGCTCGCAAGTGGATTGCCCATATCGGCTACGATGCAGCTTATGGTGCACGCCCCGTAAAGAGGGTTATTCAGCGAGAGGTCATCAACGAACTATCGAAGCGCATTTTGGCAGGCAAGGTCGATAAGTCGCAACCGATAATCATCGACTGCATAGGCGACGAACTTTCGTTCAAGAATTAAAAAAGGTGAATGGCATAAAAAAAGGGGCATTTGCCCTTTTTTTACTTTACTGCGATTGCATCTATTTCGACTTTGGCTCCCATAGGCAGGGCTGCTACCTCGTAACACATACGGGCAGGCTTCTCGCCCTCGAAGTACTCGGCATATACCGCATTCATAGCAGCAAAATCCTTGATATCGTCAAGCAATACGGTGGTCTTTACGATATCCGAATAGTCCATTCCCGCCTCTTTCAAAATTGCGCCTAAATTGTCAAGCGACTGGCGAGTCTGCTCCTCGATACTCTCAGGCATAGTGCCTGTTGCAGGGTTGATTGGAAGTTGTCCCGAAACATAGAGTGTAGCCTCTGCCTCGACAGCCTTACGAGCCTGCGAGTAAGGACCAACAGCCTTTGGCGCATTTTGCGCCGCAATAGTAATAATCTTTGTCATAACTGCTAAATTTTATAGAGTTTATACTTATTTGTTTTGTAAATACTCGCCTACAATTAATGCTGCATCGTAAACATACTCGGCACAAGGGCGCTTTTTATAGTACTCGGCAGTGCGAGGTGATGGCGTAGGCTCGTCTTTTGGGCGGTCAAGACCAAGTAATGTACGACAAACGATTGCTCCATTCTGCGCTCTAAACTTCTCGGCAAACTCCTGAACAAGAGCATAGTTAGCCTTTTTCGCCTCGGCATTGTCGGCGGTAGGACAAGGCGAGAGGAAGCTCGCCACAAAGGCCATTCCGCTGACCGCACCGCACACCTCACGCAGGCGGCCCATACCGCCTCCGAACGAGGCTGTTATCTTTGCCACCATCTCCTCGTCGAGCGAGGTGATATCGGCATAGGCGAGAGCCACCGATTGCGCACAGTTGTAGCCCTTATTGAAAAACTCCTTGGCACGCAATGCACGCTCCTCGGCACAAAATTTTACACTATCCATAATTTTATCTTTTTAGTTTTCTTTCTCTGCATTTAGGAAGGCTACAACCCTCTCGGCACGAGCCTTACCCACGATTTCGGCCACCTCATCGACCGAAGCGGTACGGAGTTTCGACACCGTGCGGAAGTGGCGCAACAGAGCAGTAATACTCTTCTCGCCTACACCCTCGATACCCTCCAAGCCAGTCTTGATAAAGTTCTTGCTACGACGGTTGCGGTGATGAGTAATTCCGAAGCGGTGCGCCTCGTCGCGAATATGACAAATAACCTTCAAAGGCTCGCCCGTGCGACTCAAATAGTACGGCATCGGGTCGTTCGGATAGAACACCTCCTCCAATCGCTTTGCCAAGCCGACAATCGGCACCCTATCGGCAATGTCCAACTCCTGCAATACCGCATAGGCGCTCGAAAGTTGTCCCTTGCCACCATCAACAACTATCAAATCGGGCAGTTCGGCACCCTCCTCCAATAGTCGTGAATAGCGGCGAGTGAGTATTTCACGCATCGAAGCGAAGTCATCGGCTCCGACCACCGTTTTTATGTTGAAATGGCGATACTCCTTGCGCGAAGGTTTGCCATCGCGAAAGACCACGCACGATGCTACGGAGTTAGTACCCTGTAAGTTGGAGTTATCAAAGCACTCGATATGGCGAGGCTCTTTCTGTAAGCGCAACTCACGACGCATCGCCTCCATAAGGCGGTCGGTATGGCGTGCCGGATTGTGTATTTCGAGGTTTTTCAGTCGCTCCGCCCTCGTAGTCTTTGCCGAGCGCATTGAGAAGTCGAGCAGGTCGTGCTTCTCGCCTCGCTTTGGCACCACAAATTTCACCCCTTCGAAGAGCTCCTCGTGTGGTAAAACCGACACCAGCACCTCGCGAGCCAACTCACCGGCAATATTCTCCTTAATATATTGAATACCAAGTGTCATTATATCGCGCTCATCGCTCTCGACACCTACGGCAATTGTAGCGGTATGCACCGCCGTAATCGAGCCATTGCGCACTCGAAGGAAGTTGCAGTACGCCTCGTCGTCATCTACCAGCAACGAGAAGATGTCCATATCGCCCATCTTTGCACTCACAATCACCGAGCGCGATGCATAGCGCTCCAAAGCCTCCAATCTCGCCTTATATCGAGCTGCAACCTCGAAACGCAACTCCTTGGCAGACCGCATCATCTCACCTTCGAGATAGGTGCGAACAGGTCGCAAATCCCCCTTCAAAACCGAGGTGGCAATATCGACATAATGCCTATACTCCTCACTACTACAATTACCGATGCAAGGGGCTTTACAGTTACCGAGATGGTATTGCAGGCAGGCGGAATGTCGCCCTTTGAAAATACTCTCATCGCTCATCTTTTGTCGGCAACTGCGCAAAGGCAAAGCCTCGCGAATAAAGTCAAGAACTGCCCTTTGGGCAGAGATAGAGCCATAAGGGCCATAGTATTGCGAGCCATCACGCACAATTTGGCGAGTTGAGAGTACTCTCGGAAACTCCTCTGCCGTAACGGCAATCCAAGGGTACGATTTGTCGTCTTTTAACAAGATATTATAGCGTGGTTGCAAAGTTTTGATAAGCGAATTTTCGAGCAACAAGGCGTCGGTTTCGCTATCAACCACAATATGGCGCATCGAGGCTATCTGTCGCACCATCACACGCACCTTTGCCGAGTGGTCACGATTTTCGACAAAGTAGGAACGCACACGATTGCGCAGATGCTTCGCCTTGCCGACATAAATAACCTCCCCTTTGCTATTCTCAAAGAGATAGCAACCTGCCGACATTGGTAGTAACGCAACCTGCTCTTTCAGTGATATTTTATCGTTTTCCGCCATATTACACACCAAAGATACAAATTTTTGCAAAAATTGTGAATTTTTCAGAAAATAAAACTTAACTTTGTGATATAGCAGTTTCAGAAAATCACAATTTTATCGCATAACAATATGAAAAGAGTATTTACCGCACTATTCGCGTGTGCAGCCTTGTTGTTCGCAGGGTGCATTGACCGCGATTTTGACTTGGCCGACACCTCGGGAGAGATTACCGTGGGAGGCGAGGAGTTGGTAGTACCATTGGGCACTATCGACAAAATCACACTTGGCGAGCTTTTGGAGAATACCGAAGGTATCACAACAAACGAAGAGGGTGTATACCAAATCTCATTCACCTCGTTTGGCGACGACCCAACCAAGTACGAGAAAGTTTCAATTGACGGCATCTCAATTCCAAACATCACAGGCTTATCGCCACAAATAGATCCGATAAGCTTCTCGTTTGGAGAGTTGCCTACATCGTTGCTATTTAGCGCCATCAAGAATCCTATTGACTTAGACCTTCCAACCTCGATGGGCGATGTGATGAAGATTACGCCTATCCGTATCGAGCAACCTATTGAGTTCTCGTTACCGAGCCAGCTTTCGGGACAAGGCAACATTGACGAGCGCACTCTCGGAGTGCTCCAAGCGTTGCAGCTCGCAACCATTTCGACAAAAGGCGAGAACGAAGTCATCTTCGACGCCACACTCGAAATTTTGGATCAGTTGGAGAAGGTTGACTGGGTGGAGTTTGGTTGCGAGGACCACCCTTACGGTGCTCCGTTCAACCTCAAGGTCGACTTGAAGGGTTTGAACGATATCGTTGCAGGTGGAAAACTTAAACTCGATATAGCGTTCCCTGATGGCTACTACCTCCGCGATGAGAATGGAGCAGACTTCCCTGTGGCTACACATAACATCTTATCGAAGGAGATGACCTTGGCTGCCAAGCAGAAGGAGGTAGACATCTTGGTTTACCTACACAAAATAGATTACAGCCACCACACTTTCGTCGATGGAAAGTTGGAGATTAACGACCACATAAAGTATACATACGAAATCTCGGCGAACATTGGTCAAGGCGCCTACGACCTAAGCAAGAAGCCACAAATAGTCATCGAGGCAGAGCCACAATACAAGGATGTCGAGATAAAGATCAACCACTTCGATGCGCCAAAGCAGGAGTTCGCCATCACCCACTCTTTCAACGGTCTGCCAAGCGGTGTCGAGATCGAGAAGATCGCCTTCACACAGGGCAGCACACTCAACATCTCGTTGAAAGGCTTGGAATGGTGCGTCATACAGGATAACATTTCGGGCGAAGACATCTCGCCAAAAATCGAGATAGATATGCCCCTCAGCTTACACTTCCGCGAGCACCCATTGCTCGACAGGACAACCAATGTATTGCAGGCTTCGACTACCGAGTTGGCACAGGGTGTCGCTCTCTCGCTCGAATATATCGACTGCAAAAACAATGCAAGCATAAAGCAGGAGAATGGACAACTCGTAATCAACGAAAAGATTGGCGCAGCAATCCACATGGAGAGCCTCGATGGTCATACGGTTCTCATCTCGAAAATCACCCCACCTGAGCAGCTCGCTATCGTTTTAGAGGTTGCCGAATCGCGTTTGGAGATTGATACCGCAAACTCGCCGGTTACTTGGAGCGACGACAAGTCGTACGACTTCAATTTGAAGGACAATGTGCCAAGCATATCGCAGAGCGTCGATGTTCCCGAGATGATTGCCGAAATCAAGCGCATCGAGATTGGCAAGGCAAATAGCAACGAGCCTCTTTCGATGCAATTCAAAATAGACGCCGGCAACCAGTTCCCTGTCAATGAGTTGGAATTGGATGTTGCCGTAAACCTCGGCAAGATGCTCCACCCTACACAGAAGATGTTTGACGAGGGACTGATCGTGAAGAACGACAATGGCGACCACATAATCTCCATCAAGGAGTTATGGAATCCGAAGCAGACCGCGCTGGTCAAGACCTTGGAGTTCGACGCCTTGGAGAACCTTCCAGCCATCACCAACGGCAAGGTTGCAATCAATCAGACTTTCCCTGTTACAGGCAGTGTTAAGATTAAGAGTGGTGAAGCAATCGACCTCTCGGCAATAAGCGATGCAACAATCGATATCGACATCAACATCGACGACATCGAGATTCGCAGCTTCACTGGAAAGGTCGATATAGGCGTAAAGCCGGAGAGTATGTTCGTTGAGTTTGGAGGCGAGCAGTTGGAGGGTATCAACATCGGCTCGCTCAACCTCAACCCGATACTAACCCTACGCCTCAAAGACAACCCTACGGGCGTAGCCTTGAATGCGAACATCAAGGTTAAGACCCTCGATAAAGATGACAACACAATCACCACCATCAATGTACCGACCATCACAATTGCAGGAACGGGTGCCTCGACAGTTATTCTCTCGACACCTCGCAATGCATCGAAATATGAAGGTACCGATGTAACATTCGTTGGCGTAGAGAATCTCTCGCAGATATTGAAGGGGCTTCCGAGCAAGATCGTTGTCGATATGGAGGTTGCCTCGAACAAGGCGGAGGAGATAACAATCGACCTCAAAAAGGCGGCATCTGGCTACGATATCGAATACCAATACGAGGTATTGCTTCCATTCGAGTTTGACGGCGAAGTAGACCTCTCCTACTCGACCACTATTTCGGGCTTGGGCGAGACCTTCGCAGAGTTGGCTGACACAACTAACGGCTTGAAGGTGGGCGATGTGGGCCTCATCGCTGAGATTGAGACAACCATACCTTTCAACATCGTTCTTTCGGCAGAACTTGTCAATGCCGAGGGTACAACCGAGGGAATTGCAGCACGCCTCAACATTAACGACTGCGTAATTAAGGGCTACAACAAGGAGAGCGACGGCGAAAAGAAGGTCTCGACCATTGACCTCGACTTCGACCTCGGCGAGAGTGGCTCGCTCGAAGGTCTGAAAAATGCCGACGGAGTTAGATTTAAGCTCTCAATATACAACGCAGATACCGACATCGCAACACTCGCCAGCACTCAATTTATCAACGGCAAGTTGAAGCTGCGTGTTCGTGAAGGATTGACCGTTGATGTTTTTGATTTCTTAAAGGGTGAGGAGGAGTAAACTATGAAAAATACAAGCAAAATAATCGTTATTATAGCAAGCGTATTGTGTGGCATTGCCACCTCGTCGGCACAGATGCGCACTGCATACTTTATGGAGGGTTCCTACTTCCGTACCGATATGAATGCAGCGCTTGCACCAACTCGCGGATATATCAAAATTCCGGTTGTCGGAGCCTTGGGTGTCGATTTCGGCAACAACTACTTCTCGGTGAACAATCTCCTCTACAAGCGCAATGGAGAGATATATACCTTTATGCATAGTGGGGTCTCGGCAGATGAATTTCTCGGTCGATTGTCCGACAAGGGCAAGTTGAGCGTCAATCTCAACACCTCAATCATCGGCTTTGGTGCGCACACTAAAAAGTTGTTTTGGAGTTTCGGTCTAAATCTGCGCTCCAATACTGAGGTTACTCTCTCGAAAGATATGTTCTCCGTATTGAAGAACCTCTCGAACGGCTACTACGATTTGGGCGATACCCACCTCTCTCATCGCGACTACTTAGAAGCAGCTCTCGGCTTTGCTATCCCAATCAAAGAGTTTATGACCTTTGGTTTCAGGGTTAAGGGTTTGGTTGGTATTGCCGATGCGTCAATGCAGATGGATAAGATGTATCTGGACATCAACGAGAATGTCGTGAAGGCGGAGTTAATGGGTGGCATTCGAGCAAACTGCCCCGCTCTTCGCTCGAACTATCCTCTCGGAGCAATAGACAGCGTTGACTTCTCTCAACTTATTCAGCAGGACCCTATGGCAATGCTGAATGGCGTTAAGAGTTGGGGCTTAGGTCTCGACTTAGGTTTTGAGTTCCGCTTCCTCGACGACCATCTCAAAGTGTCGGTTGGTGCCAATGATATAGGCTTTATCAAGTGGAACGGTGCATCGACTGTAAATGCCAATGGTAGCGCGAACTTCAACTATACGGGTTTCAACCTTAGCACAAACGAGGCAAATATGGATTATGGTTTCAATGCCGAGATGACGCAATCGGAAGGAGCATACACCACGCTCCTCTCATGCTCGCTCAACGCAGGTATCGAGTACAATATCTTGAAGAATTGGATCGCCTTCGGTCTGCTTTCGCACACCGAGTTCTGCCAAAACTTCACCCGCACCGAATTGACAGCATCGGTCAATTTCCGTATTATGCGTTGGCTCTCGACCTCGTTCAGCCACACCTTCCTCAACGGAAATCAGCCGGGCGTACTCGGCTGGGCATTGAATCTTCACCCACCGGGATTTCACCTCTTCCTTGGCGCAGACTTTATCGATACCCGATTTGCAGTAATCAACCAGACTATTCCTGTTCCGAAGATGATGACTTCGGCAAATGTCTATGTCGGCGTAGGTTTCAATCTCGGCAAAGCGAAGTATATGAAGTCAATGCAGAAGCCTGCAAAAAAAGATAAAAAGGAAAAAAGAGCAAAAAGGCTTAATTAAGAGATGGATCAGCCAAAGATTGAGCGAGTACTTCGTCTGATGAAGATGATGACGAGTGGCAACCGCTACACCGTAGAGGAGTTGGCGGAGCGACTCGATACTTCGTATCGTTCAATATACCGCTACATCGACACCTTCAAGGAGGTGGGCTTTGTGGTGCACAAGGAGGAGGGAGGAGTATATCGCCTCGGCAAGGAGAGCCCCTATTTTAAGGATATTTCGCAACTTATCCACTTCACCGACGAGGAGGCTCACATCGTAAATCAGTTGATTGGTGCGCTCGACGATACCAATATGCTCAAACAGAACTTGCGCCGCAAACTATCTTCGGTCTATAACTGCACCTCGTTAGCGAATAGTATAGTCAAGGGCAAAAATGCCGAAAATGTAAATCACATCATCGAGGCTATTGACGAGCATCGCCAAGTGATATTGCACGACTACTCCTCGTCGCATACGGGTTCCAAGCGCAACCGCCAAGTTGAGCCTATCGCCTTTACCACAAACTATGTGCAGATTTGGTGCTACGACCTCTCCGACGGTAAGACCAAACTCTTCAATACCGCCCGTATTGGTAGTGTCGAGGTGCTCGACTCGGAGTGGCAACACGAAGCGGAACATCGTTGCGGACAGATAGATATATTCCGCAATATGGGCTTTGAGCAGATGCGTGTGCAGTTGCGATTGGGCGTTATGTCGCACAACCTCCTAATCGAAGAGTATCCTCTCTCCGAGCGGGATTTAACACAAGTCGACGACACCCATTGGTTGCTCGACACCGAGGTCTGCAACTATGCCGGCGTGGCTCGCTTTGTTATGGGATTGATTGAGGATATAGAGATTATCGACTCACCCGACTTTATCGACTACCTCCGCCAAAAACAAGAGGCGTTGGCGAGAAAGTTATAAACTTTTAAGGAGTTTAGGGAGTTTAAGGAATTTAGAGAGTTTAATGATTGTCGAATATCACTAAACTCTCTAATTTCTCTATATTCACTAAACACAGCACCACCCAAAAATTGGAATTTTGTATAACACAGCTAATTTCTTGTCAGAAGTCGTAAGATGCGGTGCATCGCAAAAGAAAAGGGCTCGGGATAGTACAAGAGGTACAGCCCGAGTCCTTTTTACTTTTTGGGATGTGCCGTAGATTGCGGCTTCTGACAAGAAATTTTTTATTTCACGCTCTGCAATTCTACCAATTTGGCATAGACTCCGCCCTTTGCGATAAGGTCGTCGTGCTTACCCTCCTCTACGATGCGACCTTCGTCAATAACAAAGATACGGTCTGCGTTCATAATGGTAGAGAGTCGGTGGGCAATGACCACAGAGGTACGACCTTTGAGCAACTTGGTAAGGGCGTCTTGCACAAGTTTCTCGCTCTCGGTATCGAGTGCAGATGTCGCCTCATCAAGGATGAGGAATTCTGGATTTTTAAGCACCGCACGAGCAATACTCAATCGCTGGCGCTGACCACCCGAAAGTTTAGCTCCTCTATCGCCGATATTGGTGTCGTAGCCCTCATGGCTATCCACTATAAAGTTGTGGGCATTTGCCACTTTGCAAGCCTCGATAATCTCCTCGTCGGTTGCTTCGGGCTTTCCGAGTGCGATATTGCTCTTAATTGTATCGTTGAAGAGTACGGTATCCTGCGACACAAGGCTCATAACCGAGCGCAAGGAGTCCTGCTTATAGTTGCGTATCGACTCGCCATCGAAGAGGATATCGCCACTATCAGCATCGTAGAATCGCTCCATCAACTCACTCAGAGTCGATTTTCCGCCACCCGAAGGTCCTACAAGGGCGACTGTTTCGCCCTTACGCACCTCGAACGACACGCCCTGGATGATTTCACGGCTCTCGTCATAGGAAAAGCGAACATTGCGGAACTCAATCTTATCCTTCAACCCCTCGAACTCCTTGGCATCGGGAGCATCCTTAATCTCATTTTCTGCATCGAGAACTGCAAAGATACGCTCACCTGCCGCTACGCCCTGGTTGATATTTGCAAATTGGTCGATAAATGCTCGTACGGGGCGGGTAATCTGCGAGAAGGCGGCAATAAATGCGATAAAGCCTGCTGCACTCAACGAGCCATTCATCACAAGATTTCCTCCAAAGACAAGGATAATAGCCACTGCCGTAATTCCAAGGAACTCGCTCATTGGCGAAGCCAACTGCTGACGACGAGCCATCCAAAGCAAGGTGTTCGAGAGGCTCTGATTGAGAGCGTGGAACTTCTCCTTAATATACTCGGTTGCGGTATATGTCTTCAAAATCTTGATACCTCCGAGCGACTCGTCAAGCACGCTGACCAACTCGCCCATCTTCTGCTGACTCTTGCTTGCCGGGTGTCGCAACTTCTTGACGATATTGCCAATAATCAAGCCCACCATAGGTAGGAAAAACACCGAGAAGAGTGCCAACTGCCACGAGATACTCAACATCAGCACGAGGTAACCGATAATGAGGAACGGCTCACGAAAAGCCACCTGCAAGGTATTGGTAATACAGAACTGCACAACCAACACATCGGAGGTTATTCGCGACATTATATCTCCCTTGCGCTGACCGCTGAAATAGCCTACATCCTTACATACAACGCTATCGAACATCGCATTACGCATACGCTGCACTGTTGTTACACGAAGCTGCTCAACAGTATAGCCACCAAGGTAGCGGAAGAGGTTCGAGAGGAGATTCATAGCAATAAGAATCAGCGCCAACATAATAAGTACATTGGTAATGCGCCACTCCGTACCGAAAACATTGGTGTAGATGTAGTTCAGCCACTGCTGCAATGCCTCGCCTTTGAACGAGAGTGCAGGCACCTCATAGACCGGCTGAAAAGCGTAGCCCTCCGAGAACATAGCGTTCAGGATAGGCATAATCATCGCATAATTGAAGGTATTGAACAGTGCGTGAAGAACCGAAAAGATGAAATATGGCACAGCATATCGGCTTATCGGTTTGGCAAAGTCAAGGAGTCGTAAGTATATCTTTAACATCTTTCGATAATTTTCAATTAAACCAATCCCTCGGCGTGATACTCATTTACCGAGTCGATATAGTGCTGAATGGTCTCCTCCATCGACACAAACGACTTTCCTCCGGCAGCGTTTTTGTGACCTCCACCATTAAAGTATCGGCGAGCAAAGGTATCGACATCGACATTGCCTCGTGAGCGCAACGACACTCGGATAAAGCCCTGTTGTGCGGTAAACATCGCCGACATCTTCATCTTCTTAATCGTAAGCGGATAGTTCACAAAGCCCTCGTTGTCGCCCTGCTGGAACCAGTAGCGACGCATCTCCTCCTCCGTAAGCGACATATATGCCACCTTACCTCCAAGCAAGGTCTTCATCTTGCGGTTTATGGTGTAGCCAAACAACTTGGCACGACCTTCGGTGAAGGAGTTATAAACATTGTTGTAAATCTGCGGAATATCTATACCCGTACCCGACAACACCGCAACAGCTTCGAATAATTCGGGCGTAAGTGCCGAAAATGCGAAGTTTCCCGTATCGGTCATAATGCCGACATAGAGTTGTGTTGCCACCCTCTCGGTTATAGCCTCCTTGCCGTAGAGTGCCACGATTACCGAGTACATCAAAAATGCGGTACTCGACAAGTCGGGGTACGAGAACATAATATCGAAGCCCTCGGCAGGGAAGAGGTGGTGGTCGATAAGCACTCGCTTTGCAGTTGTGTTTTTAGCCACAGCCTCACCCAACGCATCGGCACGAGTCAATGAGTTCATATCGGCACAAACTATAACATCAGCCTCATCAAGAGCCTTCTCGGTGCGATGTTCCTCATCGTTGCGATAGATTATAATGTTCTCCGAATTTGGAATCCAGCGCAGATAGTACGGATAGTTATTCGGCAGAGTGCAGGTAACTTTGTGACCACGAGCAGTCAGCACCTCTGCCAGCGCAAGTGATGAGCCAATAGCGTCGCCATCGGGGTTTGTATGACCCACAATAACGATATTTTTAGGCTCAGCGAGGAGGTTTCGGAGCTCCTCAACTCTCTCTTTATCTATATTCATCGGCACAAAGATAAGAAAAAGAGTTGAAAGTTGAGAGTTGAGAGTTGAAAACTTTTAATTAAAAATTAAAAATTGGGAAATACCCAACATCTTGAAATACCAAAAATCGGAGATGATTGAGGAAATTTTGTGCGATGCTAGGCGACAAATTCGCAGCATACTAAGGGGTATGTGAGAAATTTGGCGACCGACGCACTCGTGCAAAATTTACCAATCAGAACGATTTTTCTGGAAGTGTTTACAATAGGAAGTTATACCACAATTTTCGCACTTCGGCTTGCGGGCAAGACAGGTGTAACGACCGTGCAGAATTAGCCAATGATGGGCAATCGGCAACAGGTGCGAAGGTATAAACTTTTCGAGTTGCAACTCGGTGGCACGAGGAGTCTTGGCTCCAACCGACAGGCCGATGCGAGCCGACACTCGAAAGACATGGGTATCGACAGGCATAACCTCCTTGTTCCAGATGACTGCGCCCATAACATTTGCCGTCTTGCGACCTACGCCCGGTAGGCGCATCATCTGCTCGATGTCGCTCGGCACTTCGCCGCCAAATTCAGCAACGAGCATACGAGCCATACCCGCCAAGTTTTTCGCCTTGTTGTTCGGATAGGATATGCTGCGTATGTACTCATAAATCTCCTCTGGCGAGGCTTTTGCCATATCGTAGGGGGTTGGATACGCCTCGAAGAGCGCCGGTGTAGTGAGATTTACTCGCTTGTCGGTACATTGAGCAGACAAAATCACTGCCACCAACAGCTGATAGGGATTTTCGTAGTTGAGTTCGCTCTCTGCCACAGGCATAGCCTTCTCGAAGTAGTCTATTACCGCCTTATATCGTTCCTCTCGTTTCATAATTCTTATTTTTTTATGGCAATAAATGGCATGCGCTCGCTTATCGCTCGCTGAATGGCATTTAATAACATTTAATGGCAAATAAAATAATAAACAACTTCTCCGACTTGTCATTTAGCAGTCGTCAGACTGCGATTGCCATTCAGGGCTGAAAGCCCGAATGCCATTAAATGTCATTTTTGTTGTCGCACAATTAGTTTCCAATTCTCGTTTTACGAAACAATTTCTTTGCAAACAGACCGTATGCAAAAACATTGCACACCCCCA
>JAZQYJ010000099.1:0-44228 GCA_045633465.1 Alistipes sp. | reverse complement strand
GAGCCAGCTCGTATGGGTATCGCTCGCGCATTGTGCGAGATTAACGCAGAGTATCGTCCTGTTTTGAAGAAGAACGGATTCCTTACTCGTGATGCCCGTGAGGTTGAGCGTAAGAAGCCGGGACAGCCTGGTGCTCGTCGTAAGTTCCAGTTCAGCAAGCGTTAATTTTTATTTCGTAAGCGGACTAACAATTTCGGCAAAGCACGACAAGGGTTCGAAAAGCAAGCAAGACCACTCTTATACTTATATATATTATTATATAAAGCTAATGGCCAATGGCTAATAGCTGATGGTCAGAAAAAGTGCTACTTAGCTGCTTGCCCTGTCGCGGAAAACTCTTCGGACCGACAAGGTCGCTACCGTAAGAGTTGAAGTAAAGAGAATTAAAATTACAAAAAAAAGAAACTAAAATGTCTAGAACAGATTTTAATACATTGTTGGAGGCTGGCGTTCATTTCGGTCACTTGAAGCGCAAGTGGAATCCTAAAATGGCTCCATATATCTTCATGGAGAAGAACGGCATCCATATCATCGACCTTCACAAGACTGTTGTAAAGCTCGATGAGGCAGCAGAGGCACTCAAAAACATCGCAAAGAGCGGTCGTCGCGTGTTGTTTGTTGCAACCAAGAAACAAGCTAAGGAGATTGTTGCCGAAAAGGTAGCAACCGTTGGTATGCCATACGTAACTGAGCGTTGGGCTGGCGGTATGCTCACAAACTTCCCAACTATACGCCGTGCTGTCAAGAAGATGGCTACCATCGACAAGCAGATGGCAGACGGACTTTATGATAACTTCTCGAAGCGTGAGAAGTTGCAGATTTCGCGTCAGCGCGCGAAATTGGAGAAGAACCTCGGTTCTATCGCTGACCTTACTCGCCTTCCTGCTGCATTGTTCGTAATCGACGTGCAGAAGGAGCAGAATGCTGTTAAAGAGGCAAAGCGTTTGAATATTCCGGTATTTGCAATGGTTGATACTTGTTGTGATCCAACCGACATCGATTTCGTAATCCCTGCAAATGACGATGCTACAAAGTCAATCGCTACCATCCTCGATACAGTATGTGCTGCTATCGCAGAGGGCGCAGAGGAGCGTAAGCTCGAAAAGGAGAAGGAGGCTGTTGAGGCTGAGGCTAACACAGAGGCTCCTGTGAAGAAGCCTGCTAAGACCCGCATCAAGAAGAGCGTAAAGGCTTCGGTTGATGCTCAGGAGGCAGTTGCAGCAGAGGTTGTTGCTGCTGTTGAGGAGGCACAGGCAGAGTAATTTATTAACTAACGAAAACCACAGAAAACTATGGCAATAGAGATTAAGGCAGCTGATGTAATGAAGTTGCGTAAGATGACCGGCGCTGGTATGATGGACTGCAAGAAGGCTCTTGTTGAGGCTGAGGGCGACTATGAGCGCGCTAAGGAGATCATCAAGGAGAAGGGTAAGCTCGTAGCAGCAAAGCGTGCTGACCGCGAGACCTCTGAGGGTGCTGTTGTTGCTAAGATTGGCGAGGGTAAGGCTATCGTGGTAGGTCTTGGTTGCGAGACTGACTTCGTTGCTAAGAATGCTGATTTCCAAGCACTTGCTCAGGCTATCGCTGAGGCGGCTATCGTAAACTTCCCTGCCAACAAGGAGGCACTTATGGCTTGCACACTTGCAGATGGCCGCACTGTTGAGGCTGCTGTTACCGAGTTGACAGGTCAGACAGGTGAGAAGCATGTCGTTGCTGGTTATGAGGCTATCGAGGCTCCATTCATTTCGGCTTATATGCACGTAATCACCGGTAAGCTTGCTGCTATCGTTGGCTTCAACAAGGAGCTCGATGCACAGGTTGCTAAGGGTGTAGCAATGCAGGTTGCTTCGATGAATCCGGTTGCTGTATCGTCGGCAGATGTTGAGCAGAGCGTTCTCGACGCTGAGTTCAAGACCGCAGTTGAGAAGACTAAGGCGGAGCTTATCCAGAAGGATATCAACGCTGCTCTCACAAAGGTTGGTATCAACCCAGCTCATGTTGACAGCGAGGATCACATCGAGTCGAACCAGTCGAAGGGCTGGATTACAGCTGAGCAGGCTGCACAGGCTCGCGAGATTATCAAGACCGTAGGTGAGGCAAAGGCCGCAAACCTCAATATGCAGATGATTGAGAACATCGCTAAGGGTCGTGTTCAGAAGTTCCTCAAAGAGAATACTCTCGAAGAGCAGGGCTACCAGATGGGCGACGGCAAGACTCCTGTTAAGGATGTTATCAAGGCTGCTGACTCGGAGGCTAAGGTTCTCGTATTCAAGCGAGTATCACTTGCTGACTAATTAGTCACTACTTAATATGAAAGACGCTACGAGTAATCGTAGCGCCTTTTTTTTTGTGCTATGAAACGCCTGCTTTTTAGTGGTGATGATGTTCCAAAACGGTATGCGGAATGTGGCCGTGCGAGATAATTTGGATAGGGCAGTGGTAGTTCTCCAATTGCTCGGCAGTGATGATGTTTGAATCGTGGCGATGCACAGTGCGATTGACACAAACGATGCTCTTCACGACGCTTGTAATGGTGCCCAGGTCGTGCGATACCATCACTATCGCCATACGCTCATTAAGGCGATGCAATAGGGTATAGAGCTCGTTTTCGAATTGGTTATCAACAAAGTTTGTCGGTTCATCGAGGATAAGTAATTTCGGCTCCAAAATCACAGCTCGGCAGAGTAGTGCTCGTTGCATTTGTCCGCCCGAAATCTCGCTTATTTGCCGCTCTGCGATATCGGCAATACCCGCCATTTCAAGCAGTTGCATAGCTCGTTTGCAGTCCGTTGCAGAGTAGCGTTTTAGTAGACCTTTTTCCGCTTGCAAACCCGACATCACGACTTCAATAACAGAGATTGGAAACGATTTATCGAAGTCGGATAGCTGCGGTAGGTAGCCGATAAGACGATGACCTTGCTCTGAAATAGCGGGGGAGTAAGCGACCTCTCCGCTATGGGAAATAGAGCCTAAAATTGCCTTTACGAGGGTGGTCTTTCCACCTCCGTTAGGACCTATAACTCCCAGAAAATCATCGGGATAAATGTCGAGCGATACGCCCTCCAATACAGTAGTTTCATCGTACTGCACCGATACATTTTTTAGCGAAACAAGCGGACTCATTCTTACTCGGTAATTAGTGCTGAGATATAGCGGATATTATCAAATATATTTTCGTCTAATGGGTTGATTTCCACCGCAGTAGCACTGGCGTCTCGGCAGATGATTTCCACTGACGAAGCAGGAAATTCCGACTGATAGAGGATGTGTTTAATGCCCTTCTTGCGAGCTTGCTCAATAATGTGAGCAAGGTGCTTCGCGCTCGGCTCTTTGCCTTCGTTTTCGATAGCAACCTGTGTAAGTCCGTAGTCGCGAGCAAGATAGGTGAGTGCTGGGTGGTAAATCATAAAAGTCGAATGATGGCTATTACTGCACATTTCGGCGACCTCCTCGTCTAACTCTAAAATCCTGATACATAGGGTAGTGTAGTTCTTGTCATAGTTGACTGAGTCGGGCATCTCGCGAGCAATGGCATTATATATATTTTCCGCCATTTTACCGAGTGATTTTGGCGAGCACCAGATGTGAGGATCTACGCCGTGGGCGTGGTTATGGGTACAATTTGCGTGGTTGTGATGGGCGTGCGAACAAGTGCCTGCAATCAACTCAATACCTTGCGAAGTGTTGATAATCTGCTCGTTACGGGCAATGCGATGTAGTAGTTCCTGCTCAAATTCGAGCAAGCCGGTGCCAAAAACAAAACGCGCAGACTCAACCTCGCGCAACTGTTTAGGCGTAGGCTCAAATGTTTCGGGCGAAGCTCCCTGCGGAACAAGCACCGACACCTCGAAGTCATCGCCTAAGATGCCTTCAACCAGCGGTTTAAGAGGAGCAATCGACACGACTGCCCGATTTTCAACAACAACCTTTCGTTCAGCGCAACCAATGAAGGTCAGGAGTGATATGGTAAAAATAAAAATAAAAATATGTGCAAATCTATTCATCATAAATTACAAATAAATAAAATTTAACATAATGTACATATTGCATCACGCAGATATATGAGAGGGTGGTGTGGTGTAGGTGGCGTTAATAGTTGCCGTTTTCGCTACCTCGCCACATTATCCTCTTTTTCTAGCACAAAGATAAGAATTATTTGCTTTCCAGAGTGCACATTGTAGATTTATCGTTTGATGAAAAAGTTTTTATCACACAATAAATCTTTATTTTTCTTATTGATAATTAGCGAGTTATGGTAGTCTAACCATCAACTTTAACTCGCCAAGAATCGCATATTTCGAAAAGTCAGAGAGATTGTGCGTGAAATTTTCGCTGAAAAGCGAAGAAATTTACCTTATTTATATATAAGGTGAAAAAAATTAGGGTAGTCGTAACTACCCTAATTTCTCTTTGGCTTCAACTCCTCGAAAGTCTGATCTTGATAGACGATTATGATCTTCTCGATATCGGAACGACTAAATGGTGGCATCGACAAATTTTCGGTTGATGTCGTTGTCTTGGAATTTGTGACCGGTTCTGATTTTTGCTCTCCCAAATCGAAGAGAGTCGAACTTGTTTCACTCGGTTTTTCAGATGTCGAAAATGGAACATTCGGATTGAGCATATCCTGAGCATCGCCAAGCAACCAGTATGGGTTTATCTGGGGAAAGCGATTTACGATTTTACACAGCAGATCAAAACTCGGCTTGTTGCGTCCGCTCAAAATATGGGATACCGCAGCCGGTTTAATTTCGAGAATTTCTGCGAGCTTGCTTGCCGTCAAATTCTCACTTTGCATCAAAATGCGCAATTTTTCGTCCATCTTCGTAAGTTTTTACAAAGGTAAATAAATTTTACCAAATATGCAAATCGAATTCTACAAATGTAAAATGTTGATAACTGTTAATAAGTGTTACAAATGTTAACAATGCAGAAATAGTTAAATCCATAAATCATTATTACATAGTATTTAGCTTGATATAAAGTACTGCAAAATGCTGATATATTGGTTGTAATATCGTTGTAATAATATATTATTTAACAATCTTGGAAGCATCTGCAATATAGGCGGTTTAATTCATATATTTTACTTTATATAAAAATTGTAAATTGCTGATAATCAATGAATATTGTGTTGGTAATTCAATATATGAATAGGGTTTGTTGGTGGCGTAAAATAGCGTAAAATCCGTTTCGGTGGCATATTACAAATGTTAATTAAATAGTGTCAGTTTGCCACCGATTAATATTACAAATGTAATGTTAACAATGTTTATATGATTGCAATAACTTTACAAATGTAAAATAATCGCTCTGGTTTGGTTGATTTTTAAGAAGAATAGCACTATTCTGAGATTCCGGACTACCCTGCTATCTTCTTTTTGGAGAAATCATCTATATTATGTTAAATATGTATAGACAATAAGCAGAGTGAATATTATGTATCACTCTGCTTATTAGTAAGTTACAAAGTTGTTAACAACTCCCCTACTCTATCAATGCTGCTGCGATTTCGGCAAACTCTTCTGGCGTCAAAATTAGCTTCTCGCGGCTAAAATCGACATCTTTTTCGCTATTTATAGGGATAAGATGTATGTGTGCGTGAGGTACTTCAAGCCCTAAAACAACGGTTGCAACCCTCTTACAGCCGCTATATGCCTTGATTTTTTGTGCAACTTGCTTTGCGAAGACAATCATACCCTGCAATGTCTTGTCGTCGAGATCGTAGAGGTAATCGACCTCCTGCTTGGGAACAACCAGGGTGTGTCCCTTTGCGAGCGGGTTAATGTCGAGAAATGCGTAGTAGTGCTCATTTTCTGCCACCTTGTAGCTCGGAATCTCTCCGGCAATGATTCTTGAAAAGATTGTAGCCATAGCCTTATCTGTTTGAATTATAAATTTTTCTATTTTCCTACCCTACCCCACTGCTTTGTCGTAGCGTGGTGTTAATCGCTATTGAGAAAATAGTTGCAGCCAACAATGCTGCATCAATGTTCTATTTGTCGCATTTTGGCGATTAAGCCTTCGGATGCAGCCTACTCCATTTCGTTGTTTTCGATACGCTTAACACTCTCTACGCCTTTTATGTGACGGAACTTATCCATCAGGGCGTAGAGGGCGTCGGCATTTTGCACATAAAGGCTTAATTTTCCCTCGAATATACCGTCGTGACTACGCAGGTGTATCTCGCGCATATTGATGCTGAAATCGTCGGAAACAATGTGTGTAATGTCCGAGAGCATACCCATTCGGTCAATTCCGCGTAGTTCGATAGTCGAAAGATAGGCAGTAGCCTTGTGCTGCGACCACTTAATCTTATCCTTGATAATGTTTTTGCCGTATTGTGACGCAAGGCGATTTAGCTCGTTGCAAGTCGCCTTATGGACCATAATTTTGTCTGTCGCAGGGTCGCGAAATCCCACTACATTATCGCCTGGCAATGGGTTGCAGCATGGTGCAATCACGAAACTATCATCGTTCTGATGCTTCTCGTTATCGATAACTTCTATATCCTCGTCATCTTCTCGTCCTAACTTCCAGAATTTCAGAAGCTTGCTTGTGGATGACGATTTCAGTACCTTTTCGATATTGTCGAGCGATATAATACCCGCGCCGACATGGCTGTAAAATTCATCTTTATATTTGCAACCATAGGCCTGTATTGCTTTGCGGAGAACTCGTCCGCTCATTGCAACATTGTGCTCAGCCAATTTACTCTCGAAGAGTGCAATGCCATTCTCTACATTGTTTTGTTGCTCTCGTTTGAGAAATGCCGTAATCTTCTGCTTTGCCTTGGTTGTAGTTACAATTTCGAGCCATTCAGCCTTAGGTTTAGCGCTATCGGCAGTGATGATTTCAATCTGATCACCCCACTTCAAAGGCTTTGTTATCGGCTCTATTTTGTGGTTTATCTTCGCACCAATAGCGTGGTCACCGACCTTGGTGTGAATATCGTATGCGAAGTCGAGAGCCGTAGCTCCATTCGGAAGCTGTCGTTGCTCACCCTTTGGTGTAAATACCGTAATTTCAGAGGTGTACAACGACAATTTGAAGTTGTCGAGGAACTCTACGGCATTCTCTGTCGGACTATTCAACGCATCACGAATCTTTTTGAGCCAAGTATCGAAAGCATCATCATTCTGCGATAATGTTGCCTTCTTGTACTTCCAATGGGCTGCAAAGCCGCGCTCGGCAATATCCTCCATGCGCTGTGTGCGAATCTGTACCTCTACCCAGTGACCATTAGGGCCCATAACGGTTGAATGCAGAGCCTCGTATCCATTTGCTTTTGGCATCGATATCCAATCGCGAAGACGATCCTGTTTTGGCGCGTAAATATCGGTGATGTTGGAATATATCTGCCAACACTGCGTCTTTTCCGATGGAAATGGTAGGGTTTGGAATACGATACGAATGGCGAACAGGTCGTAAATCTCCTCGAAAGGAATCTGCTTGCGCTGCATCTTTGTCCATATCGAATAGACGCTCTTTACTCGTCCCGAAATCTCGTATTTTATGTTATTTTGGTCGAGAATCTCGATTATAGGCTTGCAGAAGCGGTCTATATACTCTTGGCGCTTGTTGGCAGTTTGTGCCAGCAAACCGCTGATATGCTCGTACTCCTCAGGGAAGCGGTACTTCATGCAAAGGTCTTCCAGCTCGCTTTTTATCGGATAGAGCCCAAGGCGATAAGCCAGTGGAGCAAAGAGGTAAATCGTCTCTCCTGTAATCTTAATCTGCTTATTCAGGGGCATATACTGCAATGTGCGCATGTTGTGCAGTCGGTCTGCAATCTTGATAAGAATTACGCGAACATCGTCAGAGAGTGTGAGCAATACCTTGCGGAAATACTCGGCTTGTTCCGAGGTGTCGGCATTGAATACACCCGACATCTTGGTTAAACCATCGACCATCGAAGCGACCTTTGCGCCAAAGATATGTTCGATATCTTCGACTGTATAGTCGGTATCCTCTACTACATCGTGCAGAAGGGCTGCAACAACCGACTTTACACCTAAGCCAATCTCATTGATGACGATTTGTGCTACGGCTATCGGGTGCAGAAGATATGGCTCGCCCGAGCGACGACGCACTCCTGCGTGTGCCTCCTTTGCAAGGAAAAATGCTCGCTTTATAAAGCTCCAATCATCTTCGCTCTTGCAAATCTTCTTGCACGATTCGAGCAGCTCTCCCCAGGCCTCATTTATAACTCTTTCGTCTTCCGCTGTATAATTACTCATAACCCTATACCTCTAAAATAGATAACCGAGAGCGACACTGCCGAAGCAGTGTCCATACTCTCGCTGTATTGTGCTAATATTTTGTAAAGCAGGCTATTAAGCCTTCATTACCTCTCGCAACTTTGCCTCGATTTCATCGCACAAAGCCTTGTCCGAGGTCAAAAGTTCCTTCACTGCATCACGGCCCTGGCCAATCTTCTTATCTCCGTAAGAGAACCACGAACCAGCCTTCTTGATAATCTCGTAATCTACCGCCAAGTCAAGAATCTCGCCAATTTTCGAGATACCCTCGCCGAACATAATGTCGAACTCGGCCTTCTTAAACGGAGGTGCCACCTTGTTCTTCACAACCTTCACGCGAGTGCGTGTTCCGAGTTGCTCATCGCCATCCTTGATGACCGAGGTGCGACGGATATCAATACGAACACTTGCATAGAACTTCAATGCGTTACCACCGGTTGTTGTCTCTGGATTACCATAAACCACGCCAATCTTATCACGCAACTGGTTGATGAAGATACAGACAGTCTTTGTCTTTGCAATGCTTGCAGTCAATTTACGCAGTGCTTGCGACATCAATCGAGCCTGCAAACCCATCTTCGAGTCGCCCATCTCGCCCTCGATTTCAGCCTTTGGGGTAAGCGCTGCTACCGAGTCGATAACGATGATATCGATTGCACTCGAACGAATCAGCGAGTCGGCAATTTCGAGTGCCTGCTCGCCATTATCCGGCTGCGATACGAGGAGATTCTCCACATCTACACCCAACTTCTGTGCATAGAAGCTGTCAAAAGCGTGTTCTGCATCGATAAATGCAGCGATACCGCCCGCCTTCTGTGCCTCGGCAATAGCGTGGATTGCCAAAGTTGTCTTACCCGAAGATTCAGGACCGAAAATCTCGATTACTCTACCCTTTGGGTAACCACCCACTCCGAGTGCTACATCGAGGGTAATCGAGCCGGTAGGGATTACCGGAACATTCTCAACATTCTCGTTCGACATCTGCATAATCGAACCCTTGCCAAAATCCTTCTCGATTTTAGCCATTACCGCCTTCAAGACCTTCATCTTTTCGGCATTCTGTGTTGTCATTTCGCTCATAGTATATCTATTTTAATTATTGTTTCTCTATAATATCTTTTTCCAAAGGAAAAAACTTTCCTCAAAGTTAAGAATTTTTTTCGGAAAAATAATACTTGCCTAAGCAACTTTTTTCTTTTTTCCTCTTTTAATTCTCAATTCTTAATTCTCAATTCTCAATTTTGGGAGTTTAGTCCCAACACAAACTCCCCACAATCTGCTCGTTGAACTCCTCTTGGGTGTTGTTGAGCCGCTTCATACACTGCGGACAACGAATTGCCGTTTCGGTCTCGATGTGGCAGAAGCCATCCTCGCAATCAAATCCCATAAATCCCAAGCCGGTTAAGTGCATAAACTCCGTACCGCAATGCTTGCATCTGATAGTGTGTCCTGTTCCCATAGTTCTATTATTTTAAGGTTTTACATTACTTTCACGATGCAAAATTACAGGGTATTTTTGACAGCTTGTGTCAAAATAAAAAAAAGTGCGAAAATTTTCGCACTTTTTTATCACTCTTTCGTTTTTAGTTCTCAACTCTCAACTCTCAACTATTTCAGTACTACACTCTCGGCTACCGAGCGCAAGTACTTCGCGACCTCTGGGTTGAGTCGGATAGGGGTATCGGCTTTGAATGGCTCTTTAAAGAGAGTCAGATAGCCCACGGCAGCTGCGAGATATGAGCCTGCATCCGAAGGGTGAGAGCCATCTTTTACATACAACTCGATATCTGGTCGCTCACGGCGAACAATCTCCCACGCAACGCCTACGGGTGAGAGTCCTACGCCCAACTTTTGCGCCATAGCCGTAGCATTAGCGGTGATGACCTTCTGCATAGCCTCATAACTTATAAAGTATTCAGGGTGAGCAGTTTTGATATCCTGCAAAGCCTTCGACTTGGTGGCGTCATTACCATTTTTGCGACCCCAAGTCATCTCGATAATGCACTCTGCCTTTGGGCTGAACTCCTTAACGCGAGCAATCATCTTCTCCATATCTTCAACTACATTCTGGTCTGCGGTTGTGCCGATACGGAGAGCCGAGAGGCTCTGGTCTTGAAGAAATGCTCGCTCAAAATTGCCCACCTCTACCGTTTCGCGTGAGATGTGGTCTGCAAGGTGCTTTTTCATCGAATATCCGCCGTGGAAGTAGAGCGTGCAGTCGAGGTAGTGACCTTCGTTCCACGCAAGCTCCTTCAACTGCATAGGATAGAGGTTGCAGTAGGTGTAACTGTTACCTATAAATAATACGCGAGTCGTGTCGCTCGGAATGCGCTCATCGAGAATGGTTACCTTCGGAGCTTGGCCCGAGGTACTACCATAGAGTGAACTCTTTGCTACATCATTGTCGCATTGTCGTAGGCGAACTTGCACACTTCCTCTTTTGACCCCATTTTCGAGGCGAATGGTGTGCCAAAGCATACGAGGCCACTTCTTGGAGGTTGTCGAATGGCAGTTTGCCCCACTCTTGTCCGCCGGAGTTACAGGCAACCACTTCTTGCCATCGAGGTATTCCCACGCAAAAGCGTGAGGTGTATCGCTCGGTTCGGCAAGGAACGGAAACCAAATATCGATGGCTGTACCGGCTTTGAGATTTTTAACCGGCAAGGTCATTAGCCAATAGTCGCCCTTGTGGCTGTTTTCGACAGCCGGATAGCTCTTTCTAACACCTACGGCAGTTGTCGCCTTTTTGCCGACAAATTCGATTGCGCCGTTGCCTTTTGATGCAGGATAGATGCCCGTTTCGAGGTATTCGGCGGTGAGTTTCGAAGTAAGCTTCCACTCGGTATGTTTAGGAGTCTGCGCCGACAAAGCACATACTCCTGTAATAGCAAAAATGGTTAAAATAAGTCTCTTCATAACTATCTGTTATTCAAACGAGTGAATTACAACACCCGAACGCAACTTTGGCTCAAACCAAGTGGTCTTCGGAGGCATAATATTTCCCGTATCGGCGATGTCGATAAGTTGACGCATAGAAACAGGATAGAGAGCGAAGGCAACCTTCATCTCGCCCTCGTCAACTCGCTTCTGCAACTCTCCCAAACCACGAATACCGCCAACAAAGTCAATGCGCTTAGAGGTGCGCAAATCCTTGATACCGAGAATTTTGTCGAGCACTAAGTTCGACAAAATCGTTACATCGAGAACGCCAATTGGGTCTGCATCGTTGTAGCGACCCTCCTTTGCAGTGAGGCTATACCACTCGCCACCGAGATACATAGAGAAGTTGTGCAGAGCCTGTGGTTTGTAAATCTCTGCGCCCTCTTTCTCAACCACGAAATCCTCCTGCAATGCTACGAGGAACTCCTCCTCCGAGAGTCCGTTCAAATCTTTGACAACTCGGTTGTAATCGATGATGCGGAGGTGCGACTCAGGGAAAGTAACCGCCAAGAAGTAGCAATATTCCTCATCGCCCTTATGGTTTGGATTGTTTGCTTTGCACTCTGCACCCACTCGTGCCGCTGCCGCGGTACGGTGGTGACCATCAGCAACATACAACGCTGGAATGGTGGCGAAAACGGTGGTTATATGGTCGTTATACTCAGTAGGAACAAGCCACAAAGTGTGACCGAAGCCATCCTCTGCCACAAAGTCGTATTCGGGCTCCGATGCGGTAACTTTCTTGACGATTGCGTCGATGTCAGCATGGTCGGGATATGCGAAGAATACAGGCTCGATATTTGCCTTTTGGTTGCGTACATGGTGCATACGGTCCTCCTCCTTGTCGGTGCGGGTAAGCTCGTGCTTTTTGATTGCTCCCGAGAGGTAATCCTCAAAGTGACAGCACATTACCAATCCGTATTGTGTGCGACCATCCATTGTCTGCGCATAGATGTAGTAGTGCTCATCCTCGTCTTGCTGTAACCAACCCTCCTTGCGCCACTTGGCGAAGTTCTCTACCGCCTTGTCATAGACCTCCTGCGAGTGCTCGTCAGCGATAGGCTCGAAATCGATTTCAGGTTTAATGATGTGGAGCAGTGAGCGCTCTGTTGCCTCGGCTTTCGCCTCCACCGAGTTCAAAACATCGTAAGGGCGTGAAGCAACCTCCTTCGCCAACTCCTTTGGAGGGCGAATACCTTTGAATGGTTTAATCTTTACCATAATTTCAAAAATTATTTAATTGACAATTGACAATTGATAGTTGACAATTAGCGGTAAAACGATAAATCGTTTTTGAATTATAAATATAAAATACCTTTAATTTTCAATTCTCAATTTTCAATTCTCAATTTTTCCAAGTGGACTATTTGTTCACTTGGAAACGGGTGTTTCCGTTTACAAAATAATCTACAATCTGTCGTGCAGCAGCCAAACCTGCGTTGATATTAGCCTCGGCAGTCTCAGCGCCCATCTTCTTCGGTGTTCCGAAGTAGCGTTTGCCAAACTTCTCGGCATACTCCGCAGCTGCATCAGGAGCAACATCGGTGATGTAGCGCAAATCTTCACGCTCCTCCATTGCCTTTGCCAAGCCTACCTCGTCAATAACCTCCTTGCGGGCGGTATTTACGAGTGTAGCACCCTTCGGCATCGACATCGCAAGGTCGTAACCGATTGAACCTTTGGTCTGAGGTGTTGCAGGGATATGCAACGAGAGGAAATCAGCACGGCGATACAACTCCTCGATTGACTCCACGCACTCCACACCGTCGGCCTCGAATACGGCCTTGTCGGTTATGAATGGGTCGTAGGCGATGACATTCATACCGAGGGCCTTACCCTTGCGACCTACCAACTTACCCACATTTCCGTAGGCGTGAATTGCGAGGGTTTTGCCTATAATCTCGTGTCCGGTACCAGAGGTGAGTTGGTTGCGGGACATATAGACCATAAAGCAGAGCGCCAACTCTGCCACTGCGTTGGAGTTCTGACCAGGAGTGTTCATTACGACTACCCCACGCTTCTTTGCCTCCTCGCAATCAACATTGTCAAAGCCTGCACCGGCGCGAACAACGATTTTGAGGTTCTTGGCAGCCTCCAAAACCTCTTTGGTTACCTTGTCGCTACGCACGATAAGTGCATCGACATCGGCTACTGCGGCGAGTAACTCCGCCTTATCTGTATATTTTTCGAGCAGAACAACCTCGTACTCTGCTGCCTGTAAAATCTCTTTAATGCCATTTACCGCCTCTTTGGCAAATGGCTTTTCGGTTGCAATAAGAACTTTCATACCCTTCAATAATGATGTGAAATATACTACCTTCTCCTCCTTCTTTTCGTAGGTGTAAGGAACTATCGTAGGCATATTGCTAAACTATTTAGTTTTTAACGCCTCGAACTCCTGCATACAAGCCACCAAAGCCTCTACCGACTCCTTTGGCAAAGCGTTGTAGCACGATGCACGGAAGCCACCTACCAAACGGTGTCCCTTGATGCCGACCATACCACGCTCCTTGGCAAACTCCAAGAACTCAGGTGCCAAATCCTCGTTGCCCTCGGTCATTACGAAGCAGATGTTCATCAACGAACGGTCCTCCTTCGCTACGGTTGGGCGGAACAACGAGTTGCGCTCAATCTCGTTGTAGAGCAACTCTGCCTTTTCGAGGTTAATCTTGTACATCTCCTCTACGCCACCAATGGACTTCAACCACTTCAAAGTCTCGTTCAATACGAAGATTGGGAATACCGGCGGAGTGTTGAACATAGAGTCGTTCTCTACATGGGTGTTTACATTCATCATTGTTGGCAATGGACGAACAACCTTTTCGAGCATATCCTCGCGGATAATTACAAAGGTTACACCCGCAGGTGCCAAGTTCTTCTGCGCACCGCCATAGATGAGCGCATATTTTGAAACATCGACAGGGCGACTCAAAATATCCGACGACATATCGGCAATGAGTGGTACAGGAGAGTCGATATCCACCTTGTACTCAGTGCCATATATCGTGTTGTTTGCGCAGATGTAGAGGTAGTCCAAATCGGTAGGAATCTCAAACCCCTTCGGTATATACGAGAAGTTCTTGTCCTCGCTCGACGCAACAACTTCGACCTCGCCATAGAGTTTAGCCTCTTTGATAGCCTTCTTGGTCCAAACACCTGTATTTACATATCCTGCCTTCTTGCCCAAGAAGTTTGCCGGAATATGGAAGAACTGGGTGCTTGCACCACCACCAACAAAGAAGATTTTGTAGTTGTCAGGAATATTCAGCAACTCGCGAAAGAGAGCCTTTGCCTCTGCCAATACTGCCTCGAACTCCTTGCTACGGTGCGAGTACGAAAGTACCGAGATGCCTGTGCCAGCGAAATCAAAAATAGCCTTTGCTGCGTTTTCGAGGGCCACTTCCGGAAGTACCGAAGGTCCTGCGCTGAAATTGTGCTTTTTCATAATGTTGTATGCTTTAAGGTTATACTTACAATTTGAATTTATCTGTGTTGTTGAGGGTTAAACCCAATAATAAATCTCGTACTGCCATACGCTTTTTGCCTGCTACTTGCAACTCTTCGATGGCTACCAAACCATCTGCGCACGCCACCTTGATATAAGTTTTGTTGTCCGTAAAGATTGTACCGGCCTCTGCCGAGTGAGCCTTCTCCTCGAAGTGTGCCTTGAAAATCTTGACAGACAACTCCTCTTCGCCTCGTTGCAATATGCTCCACGCCGCAGGGTAAGGCGACAAACCTCGCACAAAATTGACAATCTGCGTACCATTTGCGCTCCAATCGACCTCGCACATATCTTTGAAAATCTTTGGCGCAGGGCGGAGGTTTGTATCCTCTTGTGGCTGCTCGATAGGCTCAATACTACCGCTTGCAATCTTCTCAACGCTCTCCACAACGAGTTCTGCACCCATTGTCATAAGACGATCATACAAGTCGCCTACACACTCCTCGTCGCCGATAGCGGTACGCTGCTGACCGATTATTGCACCCTTGTCAATCTCGTGGTTGAGGAGGAAGGTTGTGTTGCCACTCTCCTTATCGCCATTGATAATCGCCCAATTTATAGGTGCTGCGCCACGATACTCTGGGAGCAGCGATGCGTGGAGGTTGAATGTTCCGAAGCGAGGCATTGCCCAAACTACCTCGGGCAACATACGGAACGCAATTACAATGCCCAAGTCGGGTTGCAATGCTTGCAGAGCCGCCAAAAACTCCTCGTCACGCAACTTCTCGGGTTGGAGAATGGTTTGGATACCAAGCTCTTTGGCTGCGCGCTTAACATCGCTCTCTTGCAACTTCATTCCACGCCCAGCAGGCTTATCGGGCATTGTCACCACGCCCACAACATTGTAGCCACCCTCGACCAATGCCTTCAACGAAGGCACTGCAAATTCGGGCGTACCCATAAATACTATGCGAATATCTTTTGCGTTCATAAATTTTATATGCCATTAGCCATTGGCTCTTAGCCATTAGCTTTTTTTTGTCTATTTATCTGCTTTTGCACTCCTCTTTGCTGCCTTTTTGAGGTTTCTTATCGAGCGTTTTTCGGCTTGTTGCGCTTCGCGCTCTGCGAGCCATCTTTGCCACTTTTCGGGTAACTTGGCTATTAACTTCTCCTTGTAGTGCTTGTAGCGACCAATGTACCAATCAATATCGAGCAGAGCCGAGTCGTTGTTTGCTTTGTTCGATAGGTATATAGCCAATGGAGTGAGTATAATTGCCGAAATCCACATACCGAGCAACGAACTCCAAGTACCCTCCTTGGCGAACTTCTCGCCCGAAATCGAAATGATGTAGTAGATGACGAAAAACGCCACCGAGATGACTATCGGCATACCCAAACCACCCTTTCGGATAATTGCTCCGAGAGGTGCTCCGATGAGAAAGAATATCAAAATCGATATTGGGAGCGTTAGTTTGCGATGCCACTCGTTTTTACTGCGATATAGCTGATTTAGAGCCTCTTTTGAGGTGCTTTCGTCAAATGAAAAGGCATTTCTCGAATTGCGGGCAGCACGCAGAGCACTCTCGTATATTCTGTCCTTGCTTCGCGTGTCGAGCCTTGGCAACGAGTCGAGCAGATGCGCAGCAAAGGTCTTTCGGGAACGGTCTATTTCGATGCTGTCAGGTGGTGCTACCCCATCGGGATCGCGCTCGAAAATCTGATCGCGCAACAATGGGTTGTAGGCGGTAGCCGTAAGGTTATTCACAAGCAGGTCGAGCGAGTCGATATTGTGCTGCAAATCGTTGATATCCATCGTCTGGCTATTGTTGCCAAACATATTCTCATCACTTCGTTGAAAGTCAAATCCCGACATCGGAATCTTGCCGTCTTGTCGCTCGAACTTGTGGTGACGCAACGAACTCTTGGTGTACCACTGATAATTACGGCTCTGCTCGTAGGTTTCGCCATGGAAGAGAGTTACAAGCAGATATCGCTTATCGTCAGAGAGTCGGATATAACCCGAATCGGCTATTGTAGTGGTCATATCGCCATTGCGAGAACGGTTGTCGTAGATGAGCACACCCGTAAGCAACTTTGTCTTAGGGTCTTGCTTCTCCACACGGATACTCATATCGTCAATGCCGTTGAAGAACAAGCCGTCTTGAAATTCGAGCGCCTCGTTCTGCTGCTTGATGTCGTAGAGTGTGGCAAACATCCTCTTGTTCGCCCACGGCACAAGGTCATTTACGATGAAGAACGAGCCAATCGAGATAATTCCGATAACCCAAAACAGAGGCTTCATAATCTGCATCAGCGACAATCCTGCCGACTTCATCGCCAGCAACTCGAAATTCTCGCCGAGGTTGCCCATCGTCATAATCGTAGCCAACAAAATCGCTAATGGCAAGCCCATCGGAATCATATTGATTGTGGCGTACATAATGAGTTCGAGGATAACCGTAGGCTCCAAACCCTTACCCACCAACTCGTCAATGTATCGCCATACGAAGTTCATCATCAGGATAAAGATGATGATAAAGAAGGTCAGCACCAGCGGGCCGAGATATGATTTGAGGACAAGTTGATGAAGCTTCTTCATTGTCTGTTATGCGCTCTTCGTTTTTGTTCGTTTTGAATGTTTAACCCACAAAGTTAACAATTTTATTGTTACAAACAACATTGTGAGCACGAAAATTATTGCAGGACCCGATGGTACTTCGGCGTGATAACTCAACGCAATGCCCAAAACTCCGCCAATTATGGCTATTGCCACCGCCATAGGTGCAATTTGTTTGTAGTTCTTAAACAGCACATTAGCCGTTACTACGGGCATAGTCAAGAGCGAAATCAATAGTACAATTCCCATCGTGCGAATCGAAAGTACGATTGTCAGCGCAGTGATTACCGCCATTGCATACGAAATTGCCCGTGTCGGCACTCCCGAAGCCTCGGCAAAGTTGCGGTCGAAGGCGGTGAACATTATCGGGCGGTGCCACAAAATCGCACCCGCAATCAACGCTACCGAGAGCACCGCCAAAGCAATAATATCGCCATTTGTTACGGTCAGAATGCTTCCGAAGAGGAAATTTGCCATATCGCCCGATGTGTAACCCGGGCGCAGGGCGATGAAGAATGCACCTATCGCCATACCTATACCCCACACCATTCCGATAGCCGAGTCGGGGCGAATTTTCGAGCGAGAGTTGCTCCACTCGATGCCGAGTGCCGAGAGAACGGCAAAAACTGTTGCTCCGAGAATTGGGTTTGCGCCAAAGTAGAACGCTATACCCAAACCGCCAAACGAGGCGTGGGTGATACCTCCGCAGAGGAATACCATTCTGCGAGCCACGATATATGTGCCTATAATTCCGCAAGTTATGCCCGACAATACGCACGCCATCAGCGCATTCGACAGGTAGTTGTATTGGAGTATGTCGTTGATAAAATCCATATTTTTGCGTGTTTTTACACGCAAAAATACGAATTAAAATTGAGAATTGAGAATTGAGAATTAAAAATTAAAGGTACTTTTTTGCTATTTTCGGAAATTAGTTGCTATATTTGTGAGACTAAAAAACGAAAATGAAAATTTTGCCTATGGTTAAATAGCAGACAAAAGGACATATAGAGATAAAAAGCGTTTATAACTTATTTTGGGATTCTGAAACTTCCACTTTTTGATAGTCCCCATGGAATAAAGTTTGACGCTCACACTATATATTTGGTGTGGGCTTTATTCCGTTATTTGGGGACAAGGTTGTGGAAGACCGCAGAATCCAATAAGAAGAATTTAGTCCGCACTCTTTTTATGCTCTGTCCATAACAACTCAAACAGTGCAGTATAGCGGACAAAATTATTAAACAACATAAAATATAGAAGATTATGCTTCAAACAAAGAATACTTTTGCAGGTTTTTTTAGAAAAACAGCACTCTATTTATCTGGTTTAACAACGACAGCGTTCGCTCTTGCTATTATTAACAATAATAAAGGTGAGTATACTGGTGAATTACCATTTTGGAGCGTGGTGGTAATATTGTCGGCAACCTTGGTGCTTTTGCTTGGTTTGGCATATTTTGCTCATACCTTTTATACCAGATGTCCGCATTGCAGGAAGAAAATGGCTATGCAAACGCAGAGCAAACAGCAAATAGGTGTTGACTATGAGCATAAAAAGGATGGTGGTAAGGTTAGGACATACAAGATTACGACATATAATGTTCACAGAAAGTGTAAGTTCTGCAATGGAGAAGACTATGTAGAAGAGACCAAGAAGAAAGCTTGTAGATAGGCGAAAAAAACCTTGCAAAATTTTGCGAGGTTTTTTTATTTAGTAAGTGTGTACTCTAATCTCTTATAATTTTCTTTCTCTTGCGCCATTCTGTAAACAAAAATTCTTAATTCTTAATTCTCAATTCTTAAATTTTCTCTATCTTTGCCAAAGTTATGCGAAAGGTTAATTTCCATACACTCGGTTGCAAGTTGAATTTTTCGGAGAGTTCGACCTTGGCTCGCCAATTTGAGGCGGGTGGTTTTGTGCGTGTAGGTACCAATGAAGATGCCGATATTTCGGTCATAAACTCCTGCTCGGTTACGGCGCAAGCGGACAAAAAATGTCGCAATCTGATACGCAAAATTCATCGCCGAAATCCCGATACAATCATCGCTGTTACGGGTTGTTATGCGCAACTCAAACCTTACGAAATTGCCGAGATTGATGGCGTGGATATTGTGTTGTGTAACAACAATAAAGGCGATTTATATAAAGAAGTACTTAAATTGACCGAGCGAGGTAAAACGAAGGTCTTTTCGTGCGAAACAGACGAGATAACTTCCTTCTTCTCTGCCTTCTCGTCGGGCGACCGCACTCGCGCCTTTTTGAAGGTGCAAGATGGTTGCGACTACTGCTGTGCCTACTGCACCATTCACAACGCTCGTGGAGCGAGTCGAAACACTCCTATTGCCGAGGCGGTGAAGCAGGCGGAGGAGATAGCACGAGGCGGTCAAAAAGAGATAGTAATCACGGGTATAAATACGGGCGATTTTGGTCGCACTACGGGCGAGAGTTTCCTCGATTTGTTGAGGGCGTTGAACGATGTTGAGGGTGTCGAAAGATATCGAATTTCCTCGATAGAGCCGAACTTGCTAACTGACGAGATAATAGAGTTTTGCACCTCGTCACCTAAATTTCAACATCACTTCCACATTCCTATTCAATGTGGCTCGAATAAGGTGCTTGGTTTGATGCGCCGCCGCTACACTGTGGAGAAGTTCGAGGAGCGCATAAATGCGGTGCGAAGGGCGATGCCCGATGCCTTTATCGGCATAGATGTAATTACCGGTTTTCCGGGCGAGGGCGAGGCGGAGTTTGAGGAGTGTTACAACTTCTTGGCAAAGATAAACCCTTCATTTCTGCACATCTTCCCATTCTCGGAGCGTGAGAATACCCCTGCGGTCAATTTCCCCGATAAGGTGTCGCCAGAGGTTTCGATGGCGAGAGCGAAACGATTGGAGGAGTTGAGCAGCCGTTGCCACTACGACTTCTGCAAACAATATCTCGGCACTACGGCAGAGGTGTTGTTCGAGAGTACGATGCGTGGCGGAATGATGACGGGATTTACAAGTAACTACTTGAAAATCAAAGTGCCATACGACAAGCGATACATCAATCAAATCGTAAAAGTGCGCCTTTTGGATATCGAGTCAAATGCCGATATTTTGGGCGAGATAGTAGAATAGGGTCGTTAAGGGCGTTAGGGTCGTTAGAGGTACCGAGCAGAAAAACTGCTCGGTTTTTTTTAATTTATAATTAAAAGTCCGCAACTTTTATTATCTTTGCCGAATAAACAGAGATAATAATTTATTTTTCGGGATATGAAAGGTATTGGAAAGAGAGTTACGGTGGCATTTTTGAGCATCGTTGCGCTGCTTACAGCGTCGGGTGTTATTTCGTTGTTCGAGTTGAGCAATCTCAGTTACGACACCGATGCAATCCTCTCGGCAAGCGGCCGAGATATGGAGGTTTCAAAGAATTTGTTGCGCTCGGCACACGACCATAGCCGTGCAATTATCGATATCGCCATCTTTGGCAAGGAGGATAAGTCGGCATGCCACAAGGCGTTGGCTGAACTCGACTCGCAGATATCCTCGGTGCGCGATAATGCCCCTGCGGCGGTGCAGGGCTGCGTGGATAGCCTTTCGTTGTTCAGCGCAGAGTTGCGACTGCTGACGGAGAATTTCCATTCGACCGAAACGGTTGTTATCGACTCGCTGACTGTTGAGGTGCATAAAGTTGATGGTCGCAAGTGGTATGTTGAGGCCTATGAGCCTTCGTACGACCGCTTTACCGAGCAGGTTAAGCGTTATACCACCCTTTCGCACGGTCAGGTTGCTCCTCGTGCGGCGCAGTTGTCTAAAAATGCCTATCGCTCGGTGGCTCCGGTGCTGATTTCATTGGCGGTGATGATTGCTATCGTGCTGATGTTCTACTACTTTGTCTATGTCTATGGCGTGAAGCCTATACTCCGTATAAATAAGTCGTTGGCAGACTATCTCTCGTTCAAGTTGCCATACAAGGCGAAGGCGGAGATGATTGATGAGATTAAGGAGTTGAACGATAATATCGAGAACTTAATAAACATCTCGAAGTCGAATAAAATGCAGTAGTTGAAGATGCGATTTAGTGTAATTTTGAGATATATGGGTACGGTGATGCTCTGCCTCTCCGCCTTTATGGTGGTGTCGGCAGGTATCTCGCTCGTGTCGAACGATACGGGCTTCTATCCATTGTTGCTGTCGGCTCTGCTGACACTGTTGCTCGGAGGTTTTCCGATGATTTTTGTCTCGAAGGCTACAAATATCACCACCAAAGAGGGCTTTATGATTGTTGTAGGCTCGTGGGTGGTGTCTTGTGTGGTTGGAATGTTCCCATACTTGATTTGGGGCGGAGAGTTCTCGCTGGTGAATGCTTGGTTCGAGAGTGTTTCGGGATTTACGACTACGGGAGCGTCGATTCTGACCAATATCGAGGCTCTGCCACAGGGCTTGCTCTTTTGGCGCACGGCGACCAACTGGATTGGCGGTGTGGGCGTTGTGATGTTTGCCCTTTTGATTTTGCCTTCGCTCGGAACAAATAAGATGGCGTTGTCGGGTATCGAGATGTCGTCGTTGGCGAAGGATAACTATCGCTATCGTACGCAGATGGTTGCAAAAATCTTGCTAACAATCTATATTGGACTAACAATCGTTACCACTCTTGCGTTGAAATTTGCTGGTATGCGTTGGTTCGATGCGCTCAATCACGCAATGTCGGCAAGTGCTACGGGCGGATTTTCGACAAAGAACGCAAGTGTCGGTTTCTATGATAGTCCTCTGATTGAGTGGGTTTTGATTGTGACAATGTTTTTATCGAGTTTGCACTACGGACTTATCTACTCGACCTTTACTCGCAAGGCAAACAATATCTTCCGCTCGGAAGTGGTGCGTGTATATGTTGCGATAATCGTTGGTGCAACGCTCCTTATCGGCACAAGTCTCTATTTTGCCGATGTCTATCCGAATATCTTTACTTCGTTGCGTCAGTCGGTATTCCAGACCGTGTCGCTTATTACGACTACGGGCTTTGCTACGGCTAATACCAACCTCTGGACTCCGTTTGCGGTGGTTATTCTGATTATTCTCTCGATTATCTGCGGTTGCGCAGGCTCGACTTCGGGAGGAGTGAAAGTTGATAGAGTTTTACTCTATTTCAAAGTGTTAGTGGCTCGTTTGCGTGGTCAGCAACACCCAAATGCTGTTATCCGTATCCGACTTGACGGTATTTTGCAGGAGGATAGACAGGTCAATACGGTAACACTATTCCTTACGACATATTTTGTGTTGATACTGCTCGGAACGCTGACGAGTACCCTTTTGGGCTTGGATTTGCTCACGGCATTCTCTTCGTCTGTTGCATTTATAGGCAATGTGGGCCCCGGATTTGGCTCGGTAGGTTCGTTTGATAACTATGCCGAACTACCATCGTTATTGAAAATTCAGGGCTCGGTATTGATGCTTATGGGGCGTTTGGAGATTTTCGGATTTATTCAGTTCTTGTTTATTAGAATGTGGCGATAATGAAACGAACAATTATATTAGCGGTGGCTTTTATGTGCGTTTTCGGTGCGAAGGCGCAAGGTGATAAAGTGCTCGAAAGAGCAGGTTTTGTGCGTGACTCGGTGGCGGAGGTGCTGGCAGAACATCGTGCCAACTATGCCCGAAATGAGTCGATGCGCGAAAAACTCACCCCTACGATTTTGACATTGGAAAAGGAGGTCGTGCGCTTGCAAGCGGAATATGAACAGATAGTTGCCACAATCTCGCAGAGTGCTGTAAAAGAGGCACTAACTACATATACCAATGCTCAAAAAGAGCAGAATACAGCAACGGTGGAGCCCTCTGTGGTTGAGAAGAAGCAAGATACCTACACACCGGATAAGGCTCGTATGAAGCGCGATTTGGTTGCTAATGACTACTTCGCAAGGCGACTATCGCAAGGCGACTATAAGACATTGCTCGATGCTCAAAAGCGAGAGATAAAACTTAAAGAGGCGGTAGAGAGATACTTCGCAAAGTATGGAGAACTGCTTGCTCTGCAACGCCGATATATGGAGGTGCCAACCCGTGAGGAGGCTGACGAGCAGGCGAAGTTGTTTGCCGCAAAGAGGGGCGAAATGGCATCGCTCGACGCAGAGATTGCTTCATTGTGGTCGTCGCTCTATTTCAACAAGATTTATGCCTACGATCTGCTGATGGAGCGTGAGGGAAATACCTCGATGCTCGACTTCTCGGCAGAGGCTACCGCCCGTGCCGAGCGAGAGATAAACGATAATGCTGACCTCTATGAGTCGAATGCGCTGGTGGGTTATTTTGCACGCAAAAAGGCTTTGACGGAGTATGAAATGCAACTTGCATCGACTCTGTCGCTGACAATCTCTCGCGACTCTCTGCGTCAGGTGTCGGTAGGGCTAAAAAATAGAGATTATCGCCTGTCGAAGCTCTCGTTGCAGCGACGCAGTTTTATTAAGTACGAGGATATCGAGGTTAAAACACCGACAATCTATAACTCTAAAAATCCTGTACCGCAGACCAAAATATACGATTATGGTACAATCTATCGTATCCGTATAGGTCTGTTCTCGAAGCGACCAAATATCTCGGCTTTGCGAGGTGTTATGCCATTATCCTATTCGGATGCCTACAATGGCGGTATGTATGCCTATTTTGTGGGTGGTTTCCGCACTGAGCAAGAGGCGAAGGATGGTGCCAATTATCTCAAAAAAATGGGATTTAAGGAGCCTATTATTGCAGTATGGGTCGATGGCGAGTACTACCCTACACTCGACGATATGCGTCGCTCCGAGAGTCAATATAGCATAGAAATCTCGGGCGTAACAACTTTGACAGATGATATCAAAGCGTTGATACTCTCGTATAAGAGCGATTGTACAATCTCCCGCATTGGTTCGACCTTTGTAGTCGGTACCTTCGAGGGTAAGTCGGTTGCGGAGGCGGTAGTTGCCGACCTGCAGGCGATGAGCAAAGATATATCGGTGAAGATAACAAAGAAACCATAAACTAAAACAAAAACAGTATGAAGAGATTATCAATTTTGGCATTGGCAGTGATGCTTGCGATGCCGTTTACAACTCTTGCCGACAACCCAAAGGCTAATGAGAAGGCTGTCGTTGTGGCGGGAAATGCTCGATTTACCGTTTTGACTCCGCAGATGATTCGTATGGAGTGGGCAGAGGACGGTAAGTTTGAGGATAGAGCTACGCTCACCTTCGTCAATCGTAATTTAGAGGTGCCGCAGTTTAAGGTTAAGCAGACAAAATCGAAGGTGACTATCACTACATCTAATGTTGTGCTGACATACCTCAAAGGTGCGAAATTCTCGGCAGAGAACCTCTCGGCAGAGATTCTGGTAGCCGGTAAGAAGGTGGTATGGCATTATGGCGATAAGGATACGCAGAATTTGATGGGTACAACGCGTACGCTCGACCGCTACTATGGCTCGCAGGAGCATCCGAGAAGCTACAAAAGACGAAGCTCGATGGAGCAAGGCTTGCTCTCTCGCGGAGGTTGGACTATCGTAGATGATTCCGAGCGTCATCTCTTTGTACCGGTTGAAAACCATTGGAAAAATTGGGTTGAGTGTCGCCCCGAGGGCGATCGTCTCGATTTGTACCTCTTTGCCTATGGACACGAATATACCAAAGCATTGAAAGATTATACTCGTGTAGCTGGTAATATTCCGTTACCTCCGAAGTATTCGTTTGGATATTGGTGGAGCCGTTATTGGCAATATTCGGACAATGAGTTGCGTGACTTGGTCGAGACAATGCGTTCGTTGGATATTCCGCTTGATGTGCTGATTATCGATATGGATTGGCACGAAACCTGGGGCTTGACTGCAAAAAATACTAAGATAGATGAGTATGGTCAGCGTTTAGGTTGGACGGGCTACACTTGGAAACAACAACTATTCCCTTCGCCCGAGAACTTTCTTTCGTGGTGTAAGAAGCAGAATTTGAAGACTTCGCTTAACCTCCACCCTGCTTCGGGTATTATGCCATACGAGGAGCCTTATAAGCGTTTCACTGAGTATTATGGTTGGAAAAACGAGGGTAAGAGTGTGCCATACAAGATGTCGGAGATGAAGTGGGCAGATGCCTATTTCGATACCGTGCTTGGCCCAATCGAGAAACAGGGTATAGATTTTTGGTGGCTCGATTGGCAGCAGTGGCCAAATAGTAAATATGTGAAGGGTTTGAGCAATACATTCTGGCTCAACCACACCTTCGACCACCACATGGCAGAGAATGGCAACGAGCGCCCGATGATTTACCACCGTTGGGGAGGTCTTGGCTCACATCGTTATCAGGTTGGATTTTCGGGTGATACATATATCTCGTGGGAGTCATTGGCATTTTTACCTTGGTTTACTGCCACTGCATCGAATGTAGGATATGGCTATTGGGGCCACGATATAGGCGGACACTATTTCCATGCAGAAGATAAGCAAGAGGTTGATCCTGAGATGTATCTTCGTTGGTTGCAGTATGGTGTATTTACCCCTGTGTTCAAGACTCATAGCTCGAAGGATGTAAATATCGAGCGTCGCATTTGGCACTTCCCTAATCATATGCTCGATATGCGTGCGACAATGCACTTGCGCTATGCGCTTGTGCCTTATATCTACGCAGCGGCTCGCCAAACATTCGATACGGGTGTTTCGATGTGTCGCCCTATGTACTACGCCTATCCGGAGTGCGATTTGGCATATTCGTCGAAGACGCAGTATATGTTCGGTAACGACATTCTCGTTGCTCCTATTGTAGCACCTGCCGATAAGGTTACAGGTTTGGCAACACGCAAGGTGTGGTTGCCAAAGGGCGAAAAGTGGTTCAATATGGTTAGCGGCAAGATGTATGAGGGTAGCGACGAAGCGGTGGAAATTCACTGCTCTCTATCTGAAAATCCTCACTTTGCAAAGGCTGGCGCAATTATTCCGATGTATCCGAAGTCGGTGCGTAACCTCCAACAGACAATAAATTCCTATGTTTTGACCTTTGTTCCGGGTGGAGATGGCGAAACCACCCTATACGAGGATGACGGCAAGTCGAAGGAGTACTCTACTGCATACGCCACCACGAAGGTTACAAAGCGCACCGAGGGCAATAAGGTTGTAATCGAGATTGCTCCTCGCAAGGGTTCGTTCAAGGGTGCTACGGCTACAACATCTTATGAGTTGCGTCTGCCTGCAAACTATCCTCCGAAGTCGGTGCGTGTGGATGGCAAGGAGCTCAAATATAGCCGCTATGCCGAGGCCGGCGAGTGGGGCTACGATGGTTATACGCTTGCTCCATATATCTTCGTTGGCGAGATTGACAATGCGAAGGGTTGCACCGTTGAGGTTGAATTTGTGGATAGCGATTTGGCAAAGCAGGAGAAACTTTTTGGTATGCAGGGCATCGTAAATCGTTGTGTGCCGCTTACTGCCGAGTTCAAGTTGGCATACGGAGGCTACTACGACTCTATGGCTATGTTGCCTGACTTCTATATGAATATTTCGCAGGCTCCAAACTTTATAATGGAGTTTCCGCAAGATATTCACAATAGTATAGAGAACTACTATAAGTCGCTTACGGAGTGCCTTGTTGAGGTTGAGAAGATGGAGAAACTGCCTGCGGAGTTCCGTTTGCGAGTGAAGTCGTTGCTGACTAAACAGTAAAAGAAGGTATAATAATGCTTAAAAATATAGTTTTCGACCTTGCCGGAGTTGTAGTAGCTCGCAATCCGGAGCGATTTCCAAAGCATTTGGAGGAGTTTTTCTCATTTGTCTTTGCGACGCCCGAAGGCGGTATGCCTAAGTTTTGGGAGGATTACGATAGAGGTGTGCGCTCGGTTGAGGAGGTTGCAGAAGCGGTTGCTGAGTATCGAGGTTGCGATATCCAAACGGCAAAGGCAAATATGTTGCTGGCTGTTGAATATCAAGAGGAGGTTGCACCTACTGTATGTCTTGTCGAGGAGTTGAAAACGAGAGGATATGACATATATGTGCTTTCGAATATGTCACGCGAGTATATCGATTTTCTGCGCGAGTTACCGGTATTCCGCCATTTTGATAAGCAGATTATATCGTGTGAGGAGCATGTTGTGAAGCCGGAGCGTGAGATGTACGAATTGTTGCTTTCGCGCTATGGATTAAATCCTGCCGAAACTATCTTTGTTGATGATCGCAAGGAGAATGTTGAGGCTGCTGCCGAGATGGGTATTGTACCTTTTCATTTCAATCGACACAATCCCGAAAAGGCGTGCGCAGAGTTGCGAGGGGTGATTTATAACGAATAGATGAATATTTATAAAAGATAGCCTATGGCGGACAGCTAATGGCCTAATGAATTTATGGAAGAAAATTTTGAGATGGAGTTGTCGCACCCACACTACGATGTAGTAGTTATTGGTGGTGGTGCGGCAGGATTGATGGCAGCAGGTACGGCAGCAAAGGTTGGTAATAAGGTATTGTTGCTCGAAAAGATGGAGAAGCCTGCCCGAAAGGTGCGTATTACCGGTAAGGGTCGTTGCAACTTGACAAATGCTCGCCCGACGGAAGAGTTTGGCGAGAATGTACGCACAAATGCCGAGTGGTTGAATGTTGCAATGTCGGAGTTTACCAATCGCTCGACCATGCGTTTCTTCGAGCGTATGGGCGTAAAACTCGTTACCGAGCGTGGCGAGCGTGTCTTTCCGGCAAGCGGTAAGGCGGCGGATATTGCCAATGCATTGGAGTTCTACTGTCGTGACTACGATGTGGAGATACAGTGCAATTCGCGTGTAACCGAGATATTGGTTGCCGACGGCAAGGTCTATGGTTTGAAATATATGAATAAGCGAGGCTTTGTTCGCAAAATAGAGGTTGAGAATGTGATTATTGCTACGGGAGGAGTATCCTACCCTGCTACCGGCTCGACAGGTGATGGCTACACCTTTGCAGACCGCGTAGGTCACAAAATTGAGGATGTGCGCCCTTCGCTTACTCCACTTGTATCGAATCATCCGCAGATAGAGTATATCAAGAGTGTATGGCTTAAAAATATCAATGCTCGATTGTTTGTTGCGGGCGAGATGGTGCGTGAGGAGTTTGGCGAGATGTCCTTCTCGGACCGAGGCTTGGAGGGTGCAGTAATTCTCCGTTTGAGCCGTGATGCTGTGGATGCTCTGCTCGAAGAGAAAAGCGTGAAAATCGAACTCGACTTGAAACCTGCCTTAACCGAGGATATTTTGCGTGAGCGTATTAAGCGAGAGGTGGCAGAGATGCAACCCGAAGATTTCTTTGCCGAGTTGGTACGCCGCTTGGTGCCGAAACCGCTTGTGGTGCCCATCTGCAAGGAGTTAGATGTTCATTCACGCCTCTACATCTCGAAGGTGTCGGATAAGGAGTTCGAGCGATTGATTAAGGTTTTGAAGGGTTGGTCATTCCCAATTTCTGACTATATGCCATTCGAGTATGCCGTTGTTACGGCTGGTGGTGTAAGTTGCTCGGAGGTGAACGAATATACGATGGAGTCGCTGAAAATCAAGGGTATGTATTTTGCTGGTGAGGTGCTCGATGTTGATGCCAATACGGGCGGATACAACCTTCAAATCGCATTCTCGACAGGTCACTTGGCAGGATTGCTCAAAAAATAGTATATTATGAAGAATAGTGGTCGCACACTTAAACGAAGATTGCAGTTGCTCGGCAATAGGCTTTCTCGCATCAAACATCACAAAGGTCACGGTGTACATTCGCCATTTGTCTATGGCTTTGTGCGCAGGGTAATTATGACAAAGACGCTGTGCGAGGGGGCTAATCTCTCCCTCTACAACGACCTTCTGGCGAAAGGTGTGGCAGAAAAACGAGCGCGAGAACTGAATAATACATTGTGTTATATCGAGGGGCAGAGCTACTCGATAAACGAGGTGGAGAGCGACCTCTCGATTCTCTTGGCGGACTATCCTGCGGAGCAGCTACGCGAGGCATACGAGGAGGCAAAGCGCGAAGGAGTAACACTCGCTATCTGTCAGCCATATCTCAATCGTGAGCGTCAGGAAGAGGTTAAGGCTCTGCTCGATATGCATTGCTCGACCACGATAGACAATCGAGCCTATATTCTATTTTTTAATAACCATTTACCGAAACAACACTATCGTCTATGAAACTATACACAAAAGGTGGAGATAAGGGGCGTACATCGCTTATCGGAGGTGAGCGAGTGCGCAAAACCGATGTTCGTGTAGAGGCATACGGAACTGCCGATGAACTTCAAGCATATATTGCCTACTTGGCGGATAAGATGGCGCATGAGGAGTGCTTGTTGCCCTATGTGGAGGATTGTCGCAAGATTTGCTCGTTGCTGATGACCACCTGCTCATTGTTGGCTCTCGGTTGTGGTTGCAAGGGTAAAGTACCACAACTTACCGAGGATGATGTTGCTTGGTTGGAGGGGCGTATCGACGACTTGCAAGCCGAACTAAAACCTATTGAGTATTTCACTATTCCTGGCGGTTGTGAACTATCGTCGCTATGTCATATCTGCCGTACCGTGTGCCGTAGAACGGAGCGCAGGGCTATCGAAGCGGCAGAGAATTATGAAATTGACCACTTACTACTGATATTGCTAAATCGTTTATCGGACTACCTCTATGCCTTGTGTCGTACTATCGTAGAACGACTTGGCGTAGATGAGATATTGTGGAAACCTTAACTTTTAACATCTAATATTATGAAAAAAATATTACTCTCTTTGATTCTTATTGTGGCGATATTTGCTGCTGAGGCGGCAACTGTTCGAGGTAGAGTTGTATGTGATGGACAAGGCATAGAGGGTGTGGTTGTTACCGATGGTATATCTGCTACTCGTACAAACCAAAATGGAACATATAAATTGAAAATTAGCAATGCTCATTCGCGCTTTGTCTATATCTCGGTACCTTCGGGCTATGAGGTGCCTACGGTGCGTGGTTTTATGCCCAATTTCTATCGCCCGTTGCACCCAAAACAGCGAGAGTACAATTTCTCGTTAAAGGCTGTTGACCAATCGAAATATCATCTTATTGTGTCAGCAGATATCCATGTTCGCAACAGATGTATGACGCGAAATGAGCCTCTGCGCGAGATGCCGCTGAGCAATCCGGTGGGTGAGCTGGACTCGGCAACTTTTGCTCGTACCTATATGGTAACATTGCGCGACTATGTGTCGAAGTTGCCGTCGGGAACGAAGGTCTATGGACTCAATCTCGGCGATATGAGTAACGAATCGCATTGGAGTCGCTATGGTGGTGACTTGGATAACTTTGTTGAGGTGTGTGAGCGTAGTGGAATGCCTATACAGACATTCACGGCAATCGGTAATCACGAGCACGATATGAAGGCACGAGATATCTTCGATGACGACGACACCGAGGCAGAATTGGAGTATATGAGGGTTTTTGGTCCAACCTACTACTCTTTTAATATTGGAGGTGTGCATTATGTTGTGCTCGATAATGTGAAGTACTGCAACCATAAATCGGAGGGCAAGGATCGCAACTACGAGGTGCGTTTTACGCAAGACCAGATAGATTGGGTAAAGCAGGATGCAGCGTTAATGCCTAAGAATACAAAACATATCGTATTTGCTTGGCACTGCCCTTCGTATCGTCGATATTTAGGTGGCAAGGCGAAGCATAATGCAGACGAAATCGTGTCGAACTATGCTTCGTACAATTTGCCTATGACAATTCTTTCCGGACACAATCATCAATCCGAAGTTGTTAAGGTTGCAAATTATCCAAATACTACCGAGTATATCCATCCTTCGGTATCGGGCTCGTGGTGGTACTATCCGCTATGTAACGACGGTTCTCCGGCTACTTTCACTCGCTATGATTTCAATAATGGTGCTTTGACGGCTCGTGAGAGTGTGAATTTCACCGACCACGCAGAGCAGAAGTATCGCATATATAATAAAGGTGTAGTCAATAAGAGTGGCGAGCGAGTTATCCACTTGAATATCTGGGATTGGCACCCTGATTGGCAATTCGAGGTATTTGAGAATGGTGTGAAGGTGTCGAAACCTCAGTTGTCGAGAATTCGTGCTAAGGACCCACTCTATGATGAGATGCGTAATAATACGGGAAATGGAATTAAAAAATTCAAATTTTTGAATACTGCAAATACATATCACTTCTTCGAGTATAAGCCTCAAAGTGCTGACGCCAAGATTAAAATCGCTGTTATAGACCAATTTGGCAAGGAGTATTTCAGTGTGATTACTCGTATGGAGTAAATCAAGAATTGTGGGTTTGATAAAAATATATATGCAATTGCTTGTATATTAGAAATTTTTTATACTTTTGCACTCGCTTTTGGCAGAAAACAACTAATAATTAAAAAGATAAGACTATGTATTGGACACTTGAACTTGCATCGAAATTGGAAGATGCACCATGGCCAGCAACCAAAGAGGAGTTGATTGATTATGCAACTCGCTCGGGCGCACCACTCGAAGTAATTGAAAATCTCCAAGAGATTGAGGATGACGGCGAATCGTACGAGAGTATGGAGGAGATATGGCCAGATTATCCTTCGAAGGAGGATTTTCTGTTTAACGAAGACGAGTATTAAAAGCTGTATAATTCGGTGATTTCGGCGTTACGCTTGTACTCGAAATCCTCACATACGCTAAGTATGCTGCGGTTTCTCGCACTTCGCAAGCCTTGAAATCCCTCGAATTATACAACTTTTGTGCTTATGACAAATAGTAACGAAAACCGAGCTATTGTTTTTAGTAGTCTCGGTTTTTGTCTACCATGAACCTTTAACTTTTAACTTACAATGTCTTACACACCCTCACTTAAACCCAACACTCGAATAGATGTAGCCGATATTTTGCGTGGTATCGCAATCGGTGGTATCGTGTTGATACACTTTATCGAGCAACTCAATTTCTACAAGTTTCCGCCTGCATCGTGCGAGTTTATGGCTTCGCTCAACCAAACCGTTTGGGATAGCCTCTTCTTTATGCTTGCGAGCAAGATGTATGCTATATTCTCGATGCTTTTTGGATTGAGTTTCTTCATCCAACACGACAATCAGGCGCAGCAAGGCAAGGATTTTCGCCTTCGCTTCTTGTGGCGTATGGTATTGCTTTTTATGTGGGGATTGTTCGACCTCTTGTTCTATAATGGCGATATTCTTACCGTCTATGCCGTGTGTGGAGTGCTTGTAGTGCCATTTATACGCGCGAATAATAAGGTGTTGATTGCAGCTACAATCTTCTTTGCGTTGCAGCCAATCGAACTTTTCTATGTCGTCAAGGGGTTGATAGACCCTGCAACGCAGTCGCTCAACCTCGGTTCGAGCGAGTTGTTCAAGGCGATTTTGCCGGCACAGTCCGAAGGTTCGATTATCGATGTTGCGGTGGCGGGCATTAAGTATGGTTTTCCTGTGAATTTCACTTGGGCTATCGAGCACGGCCGTATGACGCAGACCATATTCCTCTTTCTGCTCGGTATCTATCTCGGGCGCAAGCGTTTGTTCTACGATGAGGGCAACAATGTCGAGATTTGGAAGAAGATTCTTGTCGCTTCGTTGTGCGCCTTCGTCGTGCTATTTCCAATCTACGATGCAGTGCACGATATAGTTAGGGCGATACCGAAGGCGGAAAGAACTTGCGTGCAGAAGAGTTTGGATACGATGCTTAATATGTGGAAAAACCTCTCGATGATGTTCACCTATGTTTCGACCGTCGTACTACTCTACTATCGCACATCGGCGCGTAACTTCCTTATCAAGATTGCTCCGTATGGTAAGATGAGCCTCACGAACTACCTCTCGCAGTCGATTATCGGAGGTTTTGTATTCTACAATTGGGGACTCGGAATGTTCCGCTACTCGGGCCACGCATCGAGCCTTCTCTTGGGTGTTGTTTGCGTAGTTTTGCAGTACGCATTCTGCCGTTGGTGGTTAAAGAGTCATTCGCACGGTCCATTCGAGATGGTATGGCGCAAGCTCACTTGGCTCAACAAAAAATAACAGCAAAAAAAATAGCGGCTTAAACCGCTATTTTTTATTACTCTTTCACAACCGGGTCGCAGGTTAGACCAATGCCTAACTTCTTGAAAATCTTGTGGTCCACCTCGCTTAACATTACCGTTGAGTGGACTTGGCAACCATTTAGCTTTGGAAGTTGGTCGAGAGCCTTGCGACAGTTGTCGTCGGTGATACTCAACATCGATAATGCCACCAAAACCTCGTCGGTATGTAGTCGTGGATTGCCTCCATGCAACAAGCCTACTTTGGTCTTCTGGATAGGCTTAATCATCTGCTTTGGTATCAACTTAACATCGTGTGGAATACCTGCTAAGTGCTTGGCTGCATTGAGCAAAAGAGCCGCGCTCGGACCCAAGAGGTCGCTTGTGCTTGCGGTGATAATTGTCCCATCTTGCAACTCGATAGCCGAACAAGGTACGCCGTCACGCTCCTTGCGCTCTGTCGCGGCTATTGTGGTGCGACGGTCAGCGGTGGTAAGTTTAGCCTGCTTCATAATAAGCGAGAGCTTATTCACCTCGTGCTCGTTGTCGCCCTTCTGTGCTAAGTTGCAGAGTGCGTAGTAGTAGCGACGAATAACCTCGTCTTTTGCCGCCTTGCAACACACATCCTCGTCATTGAGGCAGAAGCCTATCATATTTACACCCATATCGGTTGGCGACTTATATGGACTATCTCCATATATTGCTTCGAAGAGTGTGTTCAAAACGGGGAAAATCTCGATATCGCGATTGTAACTCGATGCCACCTTGCCGTAGGCTTCGAGGTGGAATGGGTCAATCATATTTACATCGTTCAAATCGGCAGTAGCTGCCTCGTAAGCGATATTCACGGGGTGCTTCAATGGCAAATTCCACACAGGGAAAGTCTCGAATTTGGCATATCCAGCCTTGATGTTGCGCTTATTCTCGTGGTAGAGCTGGCTCAAACATACTGCCATCTTGCCGCTACCGGGACCTGGTGCAGTGACGAAAACGAGAGGGCGCGAGGTCTCGACATAGTCGTTCTTACCAAAGCCTTCGTCGGAGTCGATGAGAGCTACATTGTGCGGATAGCCCTCGATAGTGTAGTGGTAGTAAACCTTAATACCTTGTCTTTCGAGTCGCTTGCGGTAGGTGTCGGCACTCGCTTGACCATTGTAGTGGGTGATGACCACTCCACTTACGCACAAACCTAAGTTCTCGAATACGCTTCGCAGACGCAAGACATCTTCGTTGTAGGTGATGCCCAAGTCGCCACGCATCTTGTTCTTCTCGATGTCCAATGCGCTGATTACGAGAATCATCTCCGCTTCGTCCTTTAACTGCAAGAGCATCTGTAACTTGCTATCGGGCTGAAAGCCCGGTAGAACGCGACTCGCGTGGTGGTCGTCGAACAACTTTCCGCCAAATTCCAAGTACAACTTATCGCCAAATTGTGCGATGCGATTCTTAATCTGCTCCGACTGTATTTTGAGATATTTCTCGTTATCGAATCCAAGTTTCATAACACGGGAATTAAAATTGTTATGCCTCTATATTTGCACTACTCTCGGTCTGCTCGTCGAGAGCCTGTTTGAGGGTGGCATTAAGTTTTTGTGGATCAATCTTCGATTTAATCTTACCGCCCTTTACTATGCTGATAGCGCCGGTCTCCTCCGATACGACCAAAACCACAGCATCGGTCATCTCGCTCAGACCGATGGCTGCGCGGTGTCGAGTACCGTAACTCTTTGGTACATTGCTCTGTGTAACGGGAAGAATGCATTTTGCCGCTACAATGCGGTTGTTGTCAATAACGACTGCTCCGTCGTGCAGTGGCGCATTCTTGAAAAATATGTTCTTGATGAGCGACATTGTAATATTTGCATCGAGGGCAATACCGCCTTCGATGACAAATTGAAGGTCGTCTTTTCGACGGAAGACAATCAATGCACCGACTTTATTCTCGCTCATATCCATACATGCCGATACGATTGGCGAGGTGTTGGTACTACTATGTTTGCGATTTAGTGAGAAGAAGCGGGTAAAGAAATCCAACTCCTTCTGGCGCATACCGAGCGTAAATAGGAAACGACGCAATTCGGGTTGGAAGATTACGAGCAGGGCGATTACTCCCACACTGATAATCTGTCCGAGGATTGTCGAGAGCAACTCCATATTGAGAGCCTTGACAATTACCCAACCAAAATAGACCATTACGATACCCACCATTATATAGGGGGCATTGGTGCCCTTCATCGCCTTGTAAACGACGAAAAGCAATCCTGCGACGAGCAGAATATCAAGTAGGTCTATAAATGTAAAAGGAATAAATCCCATAATCGACTACCCTGTTTTTACGCTTAAAAGGTTGTTTTCTACTTCTTGTTTGCCTTCTCGGCTGCGTACAACTCGTTTACCTTCGCAAGAACAGCCTCCGAAATGTTGAGCGACTCATCGGCGTCCAAGAGCGCGGTTGCCTGCATAATCATCTTGTATTTCTTGTCGGCGTTAATCTCCTGAATAGCGCGCATCATGAGGTCGTTTAGGCGATTCTGGAATACGATATTCTCCTCTTCCAACTCCTTGCCCTCCTTCTGGGCTGCACTCTGCAACGATGCTGCACGCTTCTGCAACTCCTGCTCCTTCTCCTGTGCGCTACGAGTGGTAATCAATCCCTTCTGATACTTCTCGGCAAGCTGCTGCATTTCGGTTTGGAGGTTTTGCTCCTTCTTCATCCACTTCTGCTGAGTCTTTTCGGTCTTGTCACGAAGTGCAATGCCCTCGCTCTTGAAGATGTTGCTCTCGGCCAATACATATTCAACATTTACGAATGCCAAGTCGCCCTGTGCAACAACCTCTGTTGCGGTCTGCTCAACCTCTGCACCCTTCTTGTTCTCCTTGCAGCCAGCGAATGCCAAAACTGCCAATGCTACGATAAAAATTCTTTTCATAATTATAAATTGTTTTTTGTTAATTCACGATATCGCACAAAGATAGTGATTTTTTGTAAAAATCATTTTATTTACGGAAACTTTTTACTAACTTGCAACAACAATCTATCACTACTATGAATATTTGTAAAAGATACTTTTGGGTATTAGGTCTGCTTGCCCTTGTTGTCGGTTGTACGGACGGTGAGCCGAGTTACGATAAGACGATAGATTCCGACAAGGAGTATTTGCGTCTAAATCTTGTCGGAGGTTGTGGTCACAATGCTGCATCCGACGATGCAGAATTGACACGAGCGGTATGGGAGGATGTACTCGGAAGTGGCAATCTGTTGCTCAAATGGGAGCAGGGCGATGAGCTTGCATTCATTGTCTCGGATGGCGAAAAGCCTATCGCAGGCAGGGTGTCGCCCGGGTCGAATACGACCGCCTCGTATGGTGCGCTTACGGCCACTCCGCAGGAGGGTGATGCCTATCACGCCTACTTCGAGAGTTTGCTCTACTACAACTCGGAGGAGTTGCAGAGTGCAAAATATTGCTATGCGGTAGCGGGTAATACGGAGGTCGAGGAGCGAGCAAGCGAGGGTTTGCATATTTGCCATTTCGGGATGCCGTCGGCATTTACGCAGCGAGATTCGCAAGAGCCCGATTTCCTTCGTGATAATATGCTTATGTATGCCGTATCGACATACAAAGGCGGAAATACTACGCTGAATTTCAATCATATACCTGCGACTTTCCGCTTTGTTGTGAGCAACTCTACGACGCACGATATTACGGTTGAGCAACTGTCGGTAAGCGTTGCATCAGAGGATAAGGTGGCATCGAAATCGGTGGGTATAGAGTTCGATTGGAAGCGAGCATCGGCCGAGGTCTTGTTTGGTAAGGGCGGCTACGACAAGGTTGCGGTAAATATCTCGAATGGTGCAGTGTCGGCTGGTAAGGACTATACGGCATACGCTCTGGCATTGCCTCTGTCGGAGGAGAATGCACTGAAAGGTAAAACCCTGAATTTCAATATAAAGTGCGATGGCGAGGAGCAGGTAGCGTTGCAGTTGGATGCCGAGCGATTGGCGGAGTTGAACGGCAACAATCGCTACAATTGGGTTAGCGGAAAGTCCTACACTATTCGTATCACAATCCGAGAGGATAAAAAGGCAACGGGCGAAATTCTCGGCGATAATACTATTGCTGTGACCCCTGTCGAGCCGGGTATCTATACCCTATTCTACGAGGGCGAAGATGGCAAACCATTGGCAGACTATGCCGAAATTTGTACCCTTACGGCAAGGGATATCGCCCACTACAAGGATTTTATTGGCGAGAATGTGCCACCTCGTGAGGCGACGGTTATAGGCATCTATAACTCGGCTGGCGAGCGTCAAGGCTCGATAGCCTTCTCTGCGGTGCGACCCGATGTTCCCGAGCAGAGGTTGTTGTATAGTTTCGGCTTGTTGTCTGATGTTCATATTGGTCGTGCCGAGATTAACCCCGAGTCCGATTTTGAGAGGGCATTGAAATTCTTTAATACGAAGGGTGTTGCCCACACTTGTATCTGTGGCGACATTACCCAAAATGGCGAAGAGGCGGAGTATCAGAGTTGGGCTGCGGTGGCAGCATTGGCGGATGCACCTATATATACAACTACGGGTAACCACGACGCTACAAGTAAGGGTATTAACCCCGAACTTTGGACTAAATATACCGATTTGCCACTCGTCTTTGAGCGTTCGGTGGAGTGCGACGGCAAGACCGACCACTTCCTCTTCCTCGGTATGGAGCGTTGGAACTTCTCAGCGGCATACCTCGACTATCATCTTGCGTGGTTGGAGAGCAAGCTCGAAGAGTATAGAAACGAGCGTTGCTTTGTCGTTACTCACCTCTTTTTCCCTGACCGTGCCGGCAATCTGAATGGCATATATCCGTCGGGTAATTGGCTGAAAGGCGAGCAGTTAGAGCGCTTGGAGGCGATGTGCGACCGCTATGTTAATTCTATTTGGTTCAGCGGACACTCGCATTGGGAGTGGTGGCTTCAAAAGTTCCAGGATAGAGCCAACCTCTATCGCACCTACAACGCTACCCTGCAACCAACCTCGGGTTGGTGTGTGCATGTGCCGTCGTGCGGTGCGCCAATAACCTCGAATGGCTCTACGCGCGTGGATAACACCGCAGGCTCGGAGGGTGCAATTATCAATGTCTATGAGGATTATATCGAAATCAGAGGAATAGACTTCATTTCGGGCAAGTATCTGCCTATTGCAACCTATCGACTCGACACTACCCCATACGAGGTGAAAGCAACCTCTGCGACAGCTCAAAGTTGCTATATCTCCGCTTCGAACTTCACCGAAAACCCAAAGAAGAAGGGCGCAACGGTAAAGGATACGGAGGGAATGCCAAACTATGTGGATGTCACCTTTACCGCCAAGAGTCAGGGCTTCTATATCTCGAACGACACATTTACGAGCAGTATCACCAAGGCGAGTATTACGGTGGAGGATGTGCAGGCCTTCTCGAATGGCGTGGCGGTGGATGTGCCTGTGGGCGTAGGATTCTATGGCACAAGCGGTTACTATCTGGTTAGCACCAATTCGGCAGAGGTTAAGCCCGACACATACACGGGCGTACAGTTCCAAACCTCGGGCTCGAAGTATGGCGATGGCCCACTACCGCTCACCCTGCGTATGAAGGTGCAAATGAAGTTCTATTAGGCAAAGCGGAAACAATGGCTATCTTGCATCTTGCATAACACGCTGTCTGAATTTTGCGATTTAATGGAGCGTAGCGACAAGTCCCCCTCACAGGAGGAACAGACTCACTACCGATTTTTTCTTCCCTCGACCAGGATTCGAACGGTCGCCGCAGTCGAGGGGCGACCGAAGTGAGGCTGTTGCAATCAAAGATTGTTGGCATTGGCGGATGATGGCAGAAAATTTATTTTCAAAGACAATCATCTGACAAAGACAAGGATTTGCGATAGCAAACAACAGCCACACGCAGACAAGTCGCCCGAGCCGCCACCGACTGAACGAATCCAGTACTCTCCGCAAAAAAAATAAGACAACCGAAGTTGTCTTGATTTTGCGGAGAGTACTGGATTCGAACCAGTGGATACCTTACGATATCGGCAGTTTAGCAAACTGCTGGTTTCAGCCACTCACCCAACTCTCCGTAGTGCTGTAACCCTTAAAAGTTGTGCAAAGATAGTTCTTTTTCGCAACAATGCAAAATTATTTTGAAAAATTTAAGAAAAGTAATCTTTGTATCCCTATTTCCCTGTAATATATTGCACGAAGAAAGGATCGGCATAAGCAGATGTAGCTGCATGTCCTATCGACTCGAATGTGTGGAAGGTGGTTGATGCATTCCAGCAAGAATCACTCTTTACCAATGCCTGAAAGTTCTCAAAACGCACATAGCGATTGTTGCCCTGCTTCATTGCAGTAGCCGTTCTATCAAGGCTCTCTTCGAGTGTATCGAGTGCTCCACAGGCGTGTAGGCAGCGTCGAGAGTGAAGGTTCTCCAAAATCTGTTCATTGCTTATTGCTCGGCTATATCGAGGGCGATTTTTTAATCCGTAGTGCCAAGAGTCATTGTCGTTGAGAAGAAGGTATGTAGATGGTGCCATGGCGGCATATACAAGTTCGATGCCTTCGCCTACCTCTCCTTTTCCTACGGCAAGGTATCTGCCGACAAACTGTCCTCCCGCCGAGAAACCGACTAATGCTATTCGTTTTAGGTTTGGATAGAGTCTTCTGTCGGAGAGTCGCTCAAAGAGCATATCGACAACATCAAACGAACTTAACTCAGTGCCGTTGGCATCACCTCCGCCACGCCAATCGTCGTCGGGAGTACCGGGGATGGTCAGGTCTAATGGCCACGACTCATTCCATATGGCTCTGCCGTCTTTCTCGATGTTGAATTTTTCGGTCATCTCGGTGCGTGGGTACATAGGAGATATTACATAGGCGTCATTGATAGCATTTTGTAGGGCGAGTTGCTCCTTCAAAACTTGTACTCCGCCATGCCAACCTTGAATCATAATGATAGCCAACTCGCCATCGTAGCCCTCTGTCAAAGGCTTTGTGGCAGTGTAATAGACTGCTGGATTGATCCCTTCTAAGCGGAAGATGGTGGTTGTCTCTTTGCTTTTGCAAGTGCATCCCATTAAAAATGCAAATAGAATGGCTATAAATGCAATGCGGAGTGTAGAGGTTGCCTTCATACTTTAATGTTTTTATTAGTTTCTAAAAGTGAAATATCGCCCTGCGAGGAAACTATATACTGCGCAGGTTGCGGTTGTAAGGATTTTTGATGGTGTTGCCCATAATCCGCAAAGATCCACAAAGAACTTCATACAGGCGTAGTTCAAAAGTATTGAGCCTACGACGGTGAGTGCATACTTGGCGAGTTGTGGCAGTGTAGATATATCCGTAACACGGAATGCTACATTGCGATTGAGCCAAAAGCCCGTAAAGAATGTTATGGGAAATACCACGCACAATGCTGCGATATGAGGCGACATAACCACGAAACCGAGGTCAATAAACTCTTCGCAGACGATGTGGTGATAGATTATGTAGTACCATACCGCATCGAGCAGTGCAGTGATTGCTCCACACGCCAAATAGCGAAAAACCTGCTGCGAGAATACTCTGCGCAGAGGTTTTATATAGAATAGGTCTATCGCCTTTGTTATGATTGCAACTAAATTACTCACTACTCGCTACTATCTGGTATATACCCAAACGCTCTGGCAACTCTTGTGCTGAGCCTTCCAAGCCGAAACCTTGCTACCGCATTCCGAGCGAGAGGAAACCTCGCAAAGTGCCACCATATAGCGACCATCGTAGTCGTATATGTTGGTGCTCTCAATCTCCGGTATGCGTGTGGCGAGCCAATTCATTGCATTTTCGGCATTTTTCAGTTCGTTGTATACGCCCCACACTGCGTAACTCATACCCTTCTGCATAGGTGCGATAGAAGGCTCGGCAGGTGCCGATACCTCCTCAATCGGCTGCTCAACCACTGCAACCACCTCTTCGGTTGGTTGTGCTACCTCTACCGCTGCACTCTCAAATGCCTCCGATGCAGGGGCAATCTTCTGATTGGCGAAGAGGTTGTCGAGTGTCCCGTTTGAGTGGAGAACATATCCCGCAATACCCAATGCAAAGCCCATACATACGCCCGCTATTATATATATAAAGTAGTTGGTGCGTGGGTTTATCTTTACTGTACCACGCCCTTTTGGATTTGCCATATCTTCAAATGCTTTCTCTGTTGTAATCTTGTTATCTTCAATGGTGCAAAGATTGCTTATCTTCAAAATGTTGCTGCGTAGTGACTGTGCAAGCCACTCTGTGTAGATGTCCGATGCTCGCTCTGCCGACACTCCCGTAATAGTCGAAATATGGGCTGTAATGCTCGCACTTCTCTGCTCCTTTGTAAGTCGTAATTCTCGATATGGACACTGTAATTCTCTCTTGGAGAGTAACTTTGCCGTGTGGCGCACCAAAATCAGCGTACCTACCTCTGGTAGATAAACCTCGCCCTCATCGAGGAGCGTGTTGGCTATGAGATTATCGACCTGTTGTTTCATTATTTGTTGAAGTGTCGTTTATTCTTTGGTTGTTTTGGAGTGGTCGGCTTGATTGCTACGATAGGCTCGTCCTTGTAGCGATACCATGCCCAGAGCATAATGGCTATGCCGCAGAGCATAAATGGCACGGAGAGCCATTGTCCCATATTGAGAGTCATACCCTGCTCGAATGCCACTTGGTTAATCTTGATGAACTCAATAAGGAACCGAGGCAGGAAGATGCCCACCAATGCCCCACCAAAGATGAAGCCCTCTCGCTTGGCCACCTTCGTATAGCGGTACAATGCGAACAAAATTGCAAAGCAAGCGATGTAGCACAACGCCTCGTAGAGTTGTGTTGCGTGGCGTACGGGTACCATCTCCTCGCTCCAATTCGGGTAGAGGCGCATAAACTTGAAGCCCCATGGCACAGTTGTTTCGTTGCCGATAATCTCCGAGTTGAAGAGGTTTCCAAATCGAATCATTGCACCGCTCAATGGAGCAATAATGCCCAAGCGGTCGGCAGTCCACCACACCGAAACCTTGTTCTTGCGTGATGAGAGCCAAATACCAAGTACAATACCTATTGCTGCGCCGTGGCTTGCAAGACCTCCATCACGAATACCTGTAATAATTCTCCAAGGCTCACGCAGATACTCCATTGGCTCGTAGAAGAGACAGTGACCGAGTCGTGCGCCGATGATTGTTCCGAGGGCGATATACATAAATGCTGTATCCGAAACGCTTTCAGGCTTGCCCTCACGCTTGCAGAAGTAGGAAAAGAGCCAACCACCGAACAAGAGTGCAGCCACCCAAGTCAGAGAGTACCAACGGATTTCAAATCCGAAGAGATTTATAAATGTGGGGTCAAAGTCCCAAACGATAGCCAAAAAATTCATTATAACTCAACCTTTTTCAAAGTAAATGTAAATGTCGAGCCTACGCCCAACTCACTGCGAACCGATACTCGCTCACCGTGGCCTTCGATTATGTGCTTAACGATAGCCAAACCGAGTCCTGTACCACCCTGCTCGCGTGAGCGACCTGTGTCGGTGCGGTAGAAGCGCTCGAATACGCGCGGAGCATCGCCCTTTGCAATACCGATACCGTTATCCTCTACCTCAATGAGAATCTTATCCAACATATCGCGGAAGTCGAGCTTTACTTGACCGCCATCCTTACCATAGCGAATAGCGTTGATAATGAGGTTTTCGAGTACCTGGCCGATATAGAACTTATCTGCCGATACCCAGAAACGCGATGGAAGATTCTGTGAGAACTTCACTACGATAGAGATATTCTTCTTTGCAGCCTCCATTTCGCACTGCTCGGCAATCTCTTTTGCGAGAGCTACGATGTCGAATGTCTCCGACTTCATCATCTCCATATCGTTTTCGAGTGATGAGATTGTATCGAGGTCGCGGATGATGTTGAGCATACGATTTACGCTCTTCTCGGCACGCTCCAAATACTTGCGGTTGATGATCTCGTCGTCGATACCTCCGTCGAGGAGAGTCGAGATATAGCCCTGGATGTTGAAGATAGGGGTTTTAAGCTCGTGTGCAACATTGCCGAGGTACTGCTTGCGGAACTTCTCCACATCCTTCAAACGAGCAATCTCCTTGTCGTTATCCTCTGCCCACGATGACAACTCCTGCGAGATGTTCTCTACATGTTTGTCCTTCAACTCGTCGAGCATCTCGGCGGTGTGTACCTCGCGCGAGAATACCATTGAATATACGGGCTTGAGCTTATACGCTACATATTTCTTTATTACCCAAAGGGCGAATAGTGATACGCCTACAAATGTTCCGACTGTGGCAACAAGCACCACCCACCATAACGATTTAAGATCGAGAGTAGTCAGAGTTACGACCATTGCGCATACGCCTGCCACAGCACCAATAAGCCACGAGCCAGCCTCTTTTGTCTTAATTTTCAACATATTTCGTCTCAGTTTTAAGTTTTTTACAATTTGTGTATTGTTTACATTCATGCAAATATATAAATTTTTTTGCAAAGTTCCAACACCTATCCTAAAATTGCTTGTGGTATAACAAAAAAAAACGGGCAAGTTTCCTCGCCCGATTCTCTCTATTCTTTAGCTAATGGCTAATCGCCAATGGCTAAAAGCTGATTAGTAAACCAACTCGTCGTTCTCGCTGCCAAAGCCTGGCAATGCGATGCTATCGCCATAACCCTTCTCGGCTACGACCTCGTGGATATCAATCTCCGGTTTCAAATAAATCTTCATAGTCGTAACTTTTAGGGGTTATTCAAATGTTGGTTTTGAGGTCAATACGGTACATCCGTCATAGTCGGTAACCTCACCCCAATCGGTTGTTCCACCGCCATAGATGTAGTTGTAGAAGTTTGACTCCGAGAGGGTGATTGTCTTGTAGCTCTCATCCTCGGTGTTGTACTCGCCAACCATTGTTCCGCCAAGCTGACAATTCGATGCAAGTGATGTTTCT
>JAZQYJ010000098.1:0-1242 GCA_045633465.1 Alistipes sp. | reverse complement strand
AACTCTCAACACTCAACTTGAAAATATGATTACTGTATCCAATTTAGCAATGCAATTCGGCAAACGAGTGCTTTTCTCGGATGTCAACCTCAAATTCACAGCAGGCAACTGCTATGGTGTAATCGGCGCAAATGGTGCCGGCAAATCAACTTTTATCCGTATGCTGAGTGGCGAACTCGACCCTACTCGCGGACAAATCTCGTTCGGTCCGGGCGAACGCCTCTCTGTGCTCAAACAAGACCACTTTGCCTACGACCAATTCACCGTAACTGACACCGTGATGATGGGCAACGAACACTTCTGGCAAGTTAAAGAAGAGAAAGATGCAATATATCTCAAAGAAGATTTCACCGAGGAAGACGGCATCCGTGCAGCCGAATTGGAAGAAAAATTTGCCGAAATGGATGGTTGGAATGCCGAAAGCAATGCTGCCCAACTCCTTAGTGGACTCGGCATTAAAGAAGATCTCCACTATCAACTAATGAGCGAATTGGAGAATAAAGAAAAGGTGCGCGTACTCCTCGCACGTGCTCTATACGGCAAACCCGACAACCTACTCCTCGACGAGCCTACCAACGACCTCCACGTAGATGCTGTAATGTGGCTCGAAAACTATCTTGCCAACTACGAGAATACAGTACTAGTTGTAAGCCACGCCCGCCACTTCCTCGACGCTGTATCAACCCACACTATCGATATCGACTACGGCAAAATCACCATGTTTGCCGGCAACTATACTTTCTGGTACGAATCGAGTCAACTTGCACTTCGCCAACAACAAAACCAAAACAAAAAAGCTGAAGAAAAACGCAAAGAGTTGGAAGAATTCATCCGTCGTTTCTCGGCCAACGTGGCAAAAAGCAAACAGGCTACCTCTCGCCGCAAAATGCTCGAAAAACTCAACGTGGAAGAGATTCAACCTTCAACACGCAAATACCCAGCTATCATATTCACACCCGAACGTGAACCAGGCAATATGGTTCTCGAAATCAGCGGTCTTGGCAAACGTGCCGAAGATGGTTCTATTCTATTCAACAATGTATCTTTCAATGTCGAGAAAGACGACAAAATCGCCTTCTACTCACGCGATGCTCGCGCCATGACAGCCTTCTTCGAAATCATCATGGGCAACGATCGCGACTATGCAGGCAAATACAATTGGGGCATAACTATCACCAATGCCTACCTCCCACTCGATAACACACGTTTCTTCAACAACGAACACACACTTGTCGATTGGCT
>JAZQYJ010000097.1:0-1001 GCA_045633465.1 Alistipes sp. | reverse complement strand
TTTTTCTTAGCATCCTCTACACCTTTTGCGATAGCCGACTGAACCTCGCTGGCTTTGCCAAGGCCGTAGCCTACAACGCCGGCCTCGTTACCAACAACTACGATTGCCGAAAAGCTCATGGTGCGACCACCTTTGGTGGTTTTCGACACCCTCTTGATAGCTACGAGCCTATCTTTGAGCTCGAGATCGCTAGTTTTTACTTTGATATTGTTGTTTGCCATAGTTGTTCCTTAGAATTTAAGGCCGCCCTCTCGTGCGGCGTCTGCCAACATTTTTACTCTTCCGTGGTAGAGGTAGCCGTTACGGTCGTACGATACAGCCTCGATGCCTTTGGCGAGTGCGCGCTCAGCGATCAGCTTACCTACGAGTTTAGCCTGCTCGATACCATTTACTTTCTGTGCCTGCTCGGCGATCTCTTTGTCAAGCGACGAAGCCGCTGCCAGAGTCACGCCCTGCTGGTCGTCAATCAACTGTACATAAATCTGCTTGTTGCTGCGGAATACAGTCATACGAGGCCTTGCTGCGGTACCCTCAACTACTTTGCGGATACGCATTTTAATCCTCTCTCTTCTTTCGATCTTATTCAATGCCATATTTACGCGATTTTACTATTTAGCGTTAGCAGACTTACCAGCCTTACGACGCAAGGTTTCACCAATAAATTTAATACCTTTACCTTTGTAGGGCTCGGGTTTGCGGAACGAGCGAATCTTTGCAGCAACCTGACCAACAAGTTGTTTGTCGATGCTCTTGAGAGTGAGAATAGGGTTGCCCTTCTTCTCCTGCTGTACCTCTGCCTTAACCTCGGCGGGCAACATCAGGAAAATATCGTGAGAATAACCCAAAGAGAGTTTCAAAAGTTGACCATCAACCTCTGCTTTGAAACCAACACCTACGAGCTCCTGTTTAATCTCGTAGCCTTTCGAAACGCCCACTACCATATTGTTGATAAGTGCGCGGTACAAGCCGTGCATCGAGCGGTGGCGTGGCTGGTTCGTAGG
>JAZQYJ010000096.1:0-4612 GCA_045633465.1 Alistipes sp. | reverse complement strand
TCAAACAAAAACAAAAAAAACTTAAAAAAATTATACAACTATGGCAGATGTAAAAGTATTGGCAGAGGAGTTGGTAAACTTGACTGTTAAGGAGGTAAACGAGTTGGCTACTATCCTCAAGGAGGAGTACGGTATTGAGCCAGCTGCTGCAGCTGTTGCAGTTGCTGCTCCTGCTGCTGCAGGTGAGGCTGCTGCTGCTGAGAAGACTTCTTTCGATGTAGTATTGAAGAGCGCAGGTCAGGCTAAGCTTGGCGTAATCAAGGCTGTTAAGGAGCTCGCTGGTCTTTCACTCGGCGACGCTAAGGCTCTCGTTGACGCAGCTCCTAAGGCTGTTAAGGAGGGTGTTTCTAAGGAGGAGGCTGAGTCAATCAAGGCTGCTCTCGAAGAGGCTGGTGCTGAGGTTGAGTTGAAGTAATCCGAGCGATTATTTAGCTTTACCTAGACAACGGGTATAGTGCTTACGACTGCAGTGTAAGCGCTATACCTTTTCAGGTCTAAGGAATGGGAGTGCCATTTTGAGCTGTGCCCATCCTAAGATTTTTTGATACTCTCAGGGTGTAATGTGGTTACGCTGAGAGTTTTAGCGCGGATAATATAACGCGCACACGCGGGGGTTGTTTTTCCCCTTTGAGTACTCACAACAAAAACAAATGGATTTCAACATGTCCACTACAACACAAAAAGAAAGAATTAGTTTCTCCACAATCCGCAATCGAGTGCCTTATCCGGATTTGTTGGAGGTACAACTCAAATCGTTCAGGGATTTCTTCCAGATGGACACTACCGCCGAGAACCGCAAGAACGAGGGTCTCTATCGCGTATTCCAGGAGAACTTCCCAATCACCGACACACGAAACAACTTCGTACTCGAATTTCTCGATTACTACATCGACCCTCCTCGCTACACCATTGAGGAGTGTTTGGAGCGTGGCTTGACATATAGCGTACCGCTCAAAGCGAAGTTGAAGCTTTATTGCACCGATAACGAGCACGAGGACTTTGGCGTCGTTGTGCAGGATGTCTATTTCGGCGCAATTCCTTATATGACGGAGCGAGGCACATTCGTCATCAATGGTGCGGAGCGAGTAGTCGTTTCGCAGTTGCACCGTTCGCCAGGCGTATTCTTTGGTCAGAGCATTCACACCAACGGAACAAAGCTCTACTCGGCACGAATTATCCCATTCAAGGGTTCGTGGATTGAGTTTGCATCGGACATCAACAATGTGATGTACGCTTACATCGACCGCAAGAAGAAGTTGCCTGTAACAACACTTTTGCGTGCTATCGGTTTTGAGACCGATCAGCAGATTCTCGATATATTTGACCTTGCCGACGAGGTAAAGGTTACCAAGACAAACCTCAAAAAGGCGGTAGGTCGCAAGTTGGCTGCTCGTGTTCTTTCGACATGGGTAGAGGACTTCGTAGATGAGGATACCGGTGAGGTCTTCTCGTTGGAGCGTAACAGCGTTATCGTTGATCGCGAGACCGTTTTGGAGGAGAGCCATATTGAGCCAATTTTGGAGAGCGGCGTCAAGACAATCATTCTTCACAAGGAGAATCCGTCGGGCGTTGATTTCTCGATTATATACAACACCTTGCAGAAGGATACCTGTAACTCGGAGGTTGATGCAGTACGCTACATCTACCGCTTGTTGCGCGCTTCGGAGGCACCGGATGACACCACCGCTCGTGATGTTATCGAAAAGTTGTTCTTCTCGGATAAGCGTTACGACTTGGGCGATGTAGGTCGTTTCCGTATCAACAAGAAGTTGGATTTGGGTATCGATCCAGATATCCGCACACTTACTCGTGAGGATATCATTGCAATCATTAAGTACCTCATTCAGTTGATCAACTCGCGTGCTGAGTTGGACGATATCGACCACTTGTCGAACCGTCGTGTTCGAACCGTTGGTGAGCAGTTGTCTAACCAGTTCTCGATAGGTTTTGTTCGTATGGCTCGTACAATTCGTGAGCGTATGAATGTTCGTGACTCGGAGGTATTTGCACCAATCGACTTGATCAACGCGAAGTCGTTGTCGGGAGTTATCAACTCGTTCTTCGGCACTTCGCAGTTGTCGCAGTTTATGGACCAGATTAACCCATTGTCGGAGATTACTCACAAGCGCCGTTTGTCGGCACTCGGTCCTGGTGGTCTTTCGCGTGACCGTGCAGGCTTCGAGGTTCGAGATGTGCACTACACACACTATGGCCGTTTGTGTCCAATCGAGTCGCCGGAGGGTCCAAACATCGGTCTTATCTCGTCGCTTTGCGTCTATGCAAAGATTTCGGATATGGGCTTCTTGGAGACTCCATACCGTACTTGCGAGAATGGAGTTGTTGATATGGACAACTCGCATATCCGCTACTACTCGGCAGAAGAGGAGGAGGGTATGGTTATCGCACAGGCAGGAGAGCCTCTCACAGCTGACAATCGCTTTGTAAACGATGGTCGTATCAAGGCTCGTGAGGGTGCAGACTTCCCAGTGGTACATGGCGAGGAGGTAAATCTCGTCGATGTTGCTCCAAACCAGATTGCTTCGATTGCAGCGTCGTTGATTCCGTTCTTGGAGCACGACGATGCTAACCGTGCATTGATGGGATCGAACATGATGCGTCAGGCAGTACCGCTCGTAAATTGCGAGTCTCCAATCGTTGGAACCGGTATCGAGAAGGATATGATTTCGGATAGCCGTATCCAGATTGTAGCCGAGGGCGATGGTGTGGTAGAGTTTGCTGATGCAACCGTGATTAAAGTTAAGTACGACCGTACCGAGGAGGAGGTTATCTGCTCGTTCGAGCCTGAGGTAACCGTATATGAGTTGCCACGCTACCGCCGTACCAACCAGAATACTTCGGTAACCTTGAAGCCACGAGTTCTCACCGGAGAGCGTGTTACCAAGGGACAGATTTTGACCGAGGGTTACTCGACACAGAATGGCGAGTTGGCATTGGGCCGCAACTTGAAGGTGGCGTTCATGCCTTGGAAGGGTTACAACTTCGAGGATGCTATCGTTATTTCGGAGCGTATCCAGCGTGAGGATATCTTCACTTCGGTTCATGTTGACGAGTATATCTTGGAGGTTCGTGACACCAAGCGCGGTGTCGAGGAGCTCACTTCGGATATTCCGAATGTCAGCGAGGAGGCAACCAAGAACCTCGACGAGAATGGTATCATTCGCATCGGAGCCAACATCAAGCCGGGTGATATTCTCATCGGTAAGATTACTCCAAAGGGCGAGAGCGATCCTTCGCCAGAGGAGAAGTTGTTGCGTGCAATCTTCGGTGATAAGGCCGGCGATGTTAAGGATGCATCGTTGAAGGCTAATCCATCGTTGAGCGGAGTAGTTATCGACACGAAGTTGTACAGCCGTGCAAGCAAGGTTGATAAGAAGGGTCGTGCAGCCGAGAAGTTGCAGTTGGAGAAGATTGACAAGAAGTTCGCCGATGAGGTTGCTTCGTTGACCAAGATTCTCGTATCGAAGCTTTGGACTTTGTTGCAGGGTAAGACCACAACGGGTATTAAGGATTACTTCGGTGTAGAGTTGTACGCTGCGGGAGCTAAGTTTACCCAGAAGATGCTCGACGAGATTGCCAAGAAGACAATTGACGAGAAGAGCGGTGTCGCAATGGGTTACTTGAACTTGGGCGACTGCAACTGGACCGACGACGCACATGTTAACGAGTTGATTACCACTACGGTAAATAACTATACAATCGAGGTTAAGAAGGCAGATGCAAACTGCAAGCGTGAGCGTTCGAACCTCACCAATGGTGATGAGATTACCCAGCCGGGAGTTATCCAGATGGCTAAGGTTTACATCGCCAAGAAGCGTAAGTTGAAGGTAGGTGATAAGATGGCAGGTCGCCACGGTAACAAGGGTATCGTAGCGAAGGTTGTTCGCGACGAGGATATGCCATTCTTGGAGGATGGTACAATCGTGGATATCTGTTTGAACCCACTTGGTGTGCCTTCGCGTATGAACCTTGGTCAGATTTACGAGACCGTGCTCGGATGGGCAGGTCGTGAGTTAGGCTTGAAGTTCGCAACGCCAATCTTCGATGGTGCTTCGTTGGAGCAGATTAACGAATATACCGACAAGGCAGGTTTGCCACGCACAGGTCGTTGCTACCTCTACGATGGTGGCACAGGTGAGCGTTTCGATCAGCCTGCAACCGTAGGTGTTATCTACATGTTGAAGCTCGGTCACATGATTGACGATAAGATGCATGCTCGTTCGATTGGTCCTTACTCGCTCATTACCCAGCAGCCACTCGGTGGTAAGGCACAGTTCGGAGGTCAGCGTTTCGGAGAGATGGAGGTTTGGGCATTGGAGGGCTTCGGTGCTGCAAACATTCTCCAAGAGATTTTGACCGTTAAGTCTGATGATGTTATGGGTCGTGCGAAGGTTTACGAGGCAATCGTTAAGGGCGACAATCTTCCAAAGCCGGGTATTCCTGAGGCGATGAATGTGTTGTTGCACGAGTTGCGCGGTTTGGGACTTTCGGTATCACTCGAATAATAATATAAGTAGGTATAAAAGAAAAACTGTATAAGATTATGTCATTCAATAAAGACAATTCAAAGGGCGGTTACAACCGTATTTCGGTG
>JAZQYJ010000095.1:0-4188 GCA_045633465.1 Alistipes sp. | reverse complement strand
CCCTCGCAGGTATCGAAAACGATACCCAAGAATAAGAGGTGCGCTTCCCTCGCCCTCATAGGTATCGAAAACGATACCCGACGCACAAGAGGAATACACTCCACACCCTCGCAGGTATCGAAAACGATACCCAAGAATAAGAGGTGCGCTTCCCTCGCCCTCATAGGTATCGAAAACGATACCCAGCAGTAGGGAGTATAAGGAGTCTAGGGAATTTAATGAGATTAGGGAGAATAGCTTTCGCTAAACTCCCTAATTTCTTTAATCTCACTATAAAAAGCTAATGGCTAATAGCCCACCCCCAAAAACCTACGATATCTTTCGCAGATAGCGCAGATATCGGGCAACCTGCGCACCATAGAGAATGGCGGCGGTAGAAAGTCCTACGATATAGCCAACGATAAGTCCGGGTGCGCCCATATCAAGCACGAACGCCACGAAATAACCAACCGGAATATTTATAACGATATAGGCAATAAACGAGATTATGGCGATACTGCGCACCTGTTGCAGACCTCGCAAAATACCTACCAAAGTACACTGCATAGCATCCGAGAGTTGGAACGCTCCGTAGAGAACGAGCATCTGCGAGGCAAGAGCGATGACCGCCTCGTTCTCGGTAAAGAGCATCGGCATAAGGTGGCGCAATGAGACGAAGGTGGCAATCACGCATACTCCCCATATTACCGCCATCGAGATAGTAGAGCGCACGACATCGGCAATCTCGTTGATATCTCTGCGGCCAAAGGCGTGCGATACGCAAATTGTCGTTGCCGAGCCGAGCGACAAGACCATCAGGAAGGTGCAGTTGCCGTAGGTGTTGCCGATTTGGTTTGCCGAGATTGCCTCGGTGCCAAACCAACCCATCATAATTCCCGTAACGATAAACGCTAACGCCTCCAACACCATCTGTCCCGAAATCGGAAGTCCCATTTTGAGCAGATGAATAGAGTTTTTCCAATGCTTTGCCTTGCGGGAGAATAGGGCGATATACTCTCGGTACTGCTTGGCGCAGACAAAGTATCCACCGAGCAAAATAGGGTTCAAAATTCGGGAAATGAGTGTCGAAAGACCTGCTCCATAGACACCCATAGGCTCGAAACCGCACTTACCAAATATAAATATATAGTTGAGAACTATATTCAGAATGTTGGTGATGATTGTCACAATCATCGCCGACTTGGTGTTGCCCACACCCTCCAAGAACTGCTTGAACGAGCCATAGTACATCGCAAATGGCAGGCAGTACGCCATTAGTCGGTAGTAGGGCAGAGCCATATCTACCACCTCTACGGGTTGCCCCAAATGGTAGAGCAGCGGCTCGGTCGCAATCTGCAACGCCATGCACGCCAAGCCGAAGATAGGGTAGAAGAGGAGCGATGTTTCGAGGTAGTTTGCCATTCGTTGCTTCTCGCCCTGCACGAACAACTCTCCGATGATAGGTGTAAGACCAATCGAAAGCCCCATACATAAGAAGGTGAATACCCACGCAATGGTCGAACCAAAGGCTACTGCCGCCAATGGAGTTGCATCTTCACCACCGTATGCACCCACCATAGCCGTATCAGCCACTTGCACGGCAATATAGCCAAGTTGTGCCAACACTACGGGCATGGCCAGACGCAACAGCTCGCCAACCTTCGAGAAGTATTTACGGGATAACATCATTACTACTTTATATTTTAATGGAGCAAAGCGACAAGTCCCCCATTTCCAAAGGGGGATTTAGGGGGAATGTCAATGCTTGATATTGTTTGTGATTACTTCACAAACAATATTTCGCGGTACTTCGGTAATGTCCAAATCTGGTCATCTACCACCTCTTCGAGCTTGTCGATTTCGGTGCGAATCTTATCGAAATATACCGCCACGGTGTCGTGATAGGCGATAGCCTTTGTGCGAGTATTCTCTATTATATTTGCCACCTTGCGTGCCTCAATCATCTCGGCAACCAACTTTTGAATCAGAGAGGTGCGCTTCTGAATATTGTGAATTAGCTCGGTGTCGCTCTTCGACTGCATACCGATTTGGCTCATCTTCCATACCTTATCCAAGAGGATATCCTCGTAGCGCGATGCGATAGGCACGATATGGTTCATTGCCAATTCGCCCAATACACGCGCCTCAATCTGTATCTTCTTTACATACTGCTCCCACTTAATCTCGGTACGAGCCTCCAACTCCTTCTCGGTGTAGATATTCATCTTGCGGAAGAGGTCTATGCTCTGCTCGTCGAGGTAGCGGTCGAGTACAAGTGGTGCCGATGTTTCACAATCCAAACCTCTGCGCTCCGCCTCTTTGCGCCACTCGTCGGAGTAGCCATTGCCATCGAAGCGAATAGCCTTGCACTCGCGTATCAATTCGCGCAATACTTCGTAAATTGCTTTATCCTTCTTTTCGCCCTTGGCAATTCTCGAATCAACTCGCTTGCGGAAGTCGACGAGAGCCTCGGCTACGGCAGTATTGAGCACAATCATCGCATCGGCGCAGTTGTCCGACGAGCCTACGGCACGGAATTCGAAACGGTTACCCGTGAAGGCAAATGGCGAGGTGCGGTTGCGGTCGGTATTATCCAAGAGGAGCGACGGAATCTGTGTCAAACCGCCCATACGAAATACATTCTTCGAGTCGAAGCGGATATCCTCACCACCCATTGACTGCTCCATCTTGTCGAGCACCTCCGAAATTTGTGTTCCGAGGAATGTGGAGATGATTGTCGGAGGAGCCTCGCCGGCACCCAAGCGGTGCTCGTTAGAAGCGCTCATCACCGATGCTTTCAACAATCCGTTGTGGCGATGTACCGCAGCAATAACATTCACGAGGAAGGTCATAAACTGCAAGTTCTCGAATGCTGTACGACCTGGTTTGAGGAGATTTACTCCCGTATCTGTTCCAAGCGACCAATTGTTGTGCTTGCCCGAGCCGTTGATGCCCTTGAATGGTTTTTCGTGTAGCAATACGCGGAAGTGGTGGCGTGTTGCAACCTTGCCCATAACGGTCATCAGGAGTTGGTTGTGGTCATTTGCAAGGTTTGCCTCCTCGTATATTGGCGCTAACTCGAATTGGTTTGGAGCAACCTCATTGTGGCGAGTTTTCAATGGAATACCGAGCTTTAACGACTCGTACTCCAAGTCGCGCATAAAGGCGAGCACTCGCTGCGGAATAGCACCGAAGTAGTGGTCGTCTAACTGCTGATTCTTTGCCGATTCGTGGCCCATAAGGGTACGACCTGTCTGCACCAAGTCGGGGCGTGCCGACCATAGCGCATCATCAACTAAGAAGTACTCCTGCTCCCAGCCGAGGAAGACCTTTACTCGCTCAACGCTGCGGTCAAAATAGCGGCAGACCTCCGTTGCGGCATTCGATACAGCAGTTATGGAGCGCAAAAGCGGAGTCTTGTAGTCGAGAGCCTCACCCGTGTACGATATAAATACGGTAGGGATGCAGAGTGTCGTATCTACGATAAATGCTGGCGATGTAGGGTCCCACGCCGAGTAACCTCGTGCCTCGAAGGTGTTGCGGATACCGCCGCTCGGGAACGACGACGCATCGGGCTCCTGCTGAACGAGTACCTTGCCCGAAAACTCTTCGAGCATACCTCCCGTGCCGTCAGGCTCGGAGAAGGAGTCGTGCTTCTCGGCTGTTCCACCCGTGAGGGGCTGGAACCAGTGGCAGTAGTGGTCGGCACCATTTTCGAGTGCCCACTGACGCATACCTGCGGCTACTGCGTCGGCAATATCGGCCGAGAGCGGGGTGTTGTTCTCGATGGTGTCGAGCAACGACTCATAAATCTGCTTGTTGAGGTACTTGCGCATCTGTGTGCGACCAAATACCATAACGCCAAAATAATCGGATGGATTTTGTGCCGGAGCCTTAACCTCTACCGGTTTGTGGTCGAGCGCCTTCTCGAACATCTTAAATCGTAGTAACGACATAATCTCTCTGTTTTTTTGTTCTGATGTGGCAAAATTAGAGAAAAAAACGGAAAACGGAAAGCGTAAAGTGTAAAACTTACGATTTTTTCGGCTTGAAATTGCTAAAATTATCGAAAAACGATAATGGTGTTTTGGCGTTTTGGTGTTGTGGTTATCGAAAAACGATAATAGTGGATAGGATAGGATAGGATAGGATAGGATAGGATAGGATAGGATACCCCCTCCTATAAACTCCTATCGAGCACCGCTGGTG
>JAZQYJ010000094.1:0-1342 GCA_045633465.1 Alistipes sp. | reverse complement strand
TTTTTTATTTATCTCATCGCTTCCCTCAATATGAGGGAAGTGAGGGAGTGAGGGCTTTGAGTAAATTCTAATGAAGGTTTTCCCTCACTTCCCTCATTTCCCTCATGCTATAATTCTTGCCTCATCGCCTAAATTGTATTCTGCTTGTTCGTTGCCAAAGGCATACAAAACAAACAAGTTCCTAATACTATGATTAAGAACTTGTAGAGTATAGTCGCGGTCAAAATTTCTCCTTGCCCTGCGGGCAGATATCTCAACTATCTAAACCAATTTTAAAGACAACTTAGACAACCTCTGCGCGGCGCCAACATTGCACCTTGCCGAGAAATTGTTTTTATTGTTGGTTCCTAATTGTCGGTATTGTTGATTAACATATCCCCTGTTTGTAGTTTGGATAGTTTGGATCTCTCGAGCGAAGCGAGTAGGATATATAAACTACTCTTCTTCCGTCGCCAACGGCAATTCATCAGGTGGAGTGGTGAAATGCAACGCACGCTTACTGGAAATAACCGTTCCACCCAACTCGTGCTCTAGTTGCTCACGAGCCACATGGGCGACATTTCCCCCTCGCTGCGCAATCTCTGCGTTCTCACGGAAACCCTGCGGGTTCTCGCGCTGGCTCAATTCCGTAGCTGCCGCTTCCGCCAAACCATTGAGCATCAGCTCCACATTGGTCATATTATCACGCAAATTCTCCTTGCGCAGTCCCTTGTGTCGTTTATACTCGCGCGTCGTCATACCGCTCCACGCCTTGGAAATAATATCTGTCAGCGCTGCATAGTCGCGATCCTCTTGCATACCGCCTCGTTTCCATTCGTCGGTCAATGCCTTACGAACCTCTATCGTCTTGATACGCTGGTTAATCCATGCCTCGGAGTACCCCAATCGACGGTAGTCACGAATGGCCTGCTCAATGCTCTGCTCAGGGTCTTGCAACTGCTCCAATCGCTGGCGACCAACCTCAGCCAACCACAACTTGAATGGCTCGGCCTTCTTGCTCGGTATGGACTGAATAAGGCGCAACAACTGCTCTGTGGTAGCCACATCGGTGAGATATTTTTTACCATCAGAAGAGGGTAATTTCAGTTGTACGATTTTTTCGTACAACTCACTTCCTTCTGCTGCTAACTTGCGTTTAAGATCGCTCCAATAGCGCCGTGGAACGGCACTCTCCGTCAACACTTGGATGACATCTACTACCGAGAAGAAATATTGCTCTTTCTCCTCATCCCACACGTAACGGATGTTTTGCCCTTCGAATAACTTGATTTCGCTTTGCTCCATAGATTTGTCTATTTATGCTGCAAAGATACTAAAAATTATTGACTTATGCAAATAATTT
>JAZQYJ010000093.1:0-5522 GCA_045633465.1 Alistipes sp. | reverse complement strand
TCTCGGTTTGCGAATGTAGGAAGTTCGTTTTTATAGTGAGAGTAGGCAGACATTCTTTTGCGTCATACCATTTGGTATGGCGTGAGGCTGTTGCTTATTTTAACTATAAAGGTCTCCTACAACCTGCAACCTAAAATAAGTTTTCAACCCCACGCTTTCTTTTTTGCGTAATATGAGTTTGAGAAACTTATGGTTTAACTTAAATTTATATTACTATGAAAAAACTTCTACTTTTATTGTCAGCGGCAGGCTTGATTTTTACCGCTTGCCAGAGCGGTGGCGATGTCGAGGAGGATAATGGCAGTACGCCATTTGTTCCCGAAATCACAATTTCGCCAAAAGATTTAACTTTCGGTTGCAATGGCGGAGAACAAGCAGTTGATATTACTGCAAATTTCGAGTACGAAGTTGCCGAGCGTGCATCGTGGCTAACTGTTGAGCAGACCGACGAGGGTTTGTTGGTTGTTGTCGATGCAAACAAAAACACATCAGAGCGCAGCGCTTTCATCTCCATTACCAATAGCCAATACGACATAAACAAAACTGTCGAGGTTTGGCAAGAGGGTTTTGTGCCAAAAATCGAACTTGCACAACAGAGTATTGAGGTGGAGTTCGAGCCTGCCGAGTATGAGGTCGCTGTTACTTCGCCCTACTCTTGGGAGGCGACGACAAAGAACGATTGGATTGTCATAGAGAGCGAAACCGGTATCGCCGGCGATGAAAAACTCAAATTTACCACACTGCGCAACGAAGAGGAGAAGGTGCGCAAGGGTACTATTACAGTGTATAATAGCACCTATAACCTCTCGGCTGAGTTGTATGTAACACAGAAAGCATTTGTCCCTGCTATAACCATTGAGCCTGAAACATTGACATTCGCTTTCGAAGGTAGCACACAAGAGATTGCCATAACTGCAAACTTTGAGGAGTATGAGGCATCTGCAAATGCCGATTGGCTAACCATCAAAAAGAGCGAAAAGGGAATATCGGTAACTGCTCAAAATAATGTAGAGGTCGACAAGCGCACTGCCGAGATAACTATTTCAAACGAAAAATATGGTGTTTCAAAAGTTATAAGTGTAGCGCAAGGAGCATTTGTTCCCGAAATCACATTTTCGCCAAAAAGTTTGACTTTTGACTACAAAGGTGGCACAAAAGAGGTCGCTATAACCGCAAGCTTCGAGTATGAGTATTCAACAAATGTTGATTGGCTAACCATCACAAAGAGCGAAAAGGGTGTAAATATCACTGCGACCCCTAATCCCAAATTTGAAGAGTGCACAGCCGAGATTACGATTTCGAATAAGAAATATGGTATTTCAAAAACGATTTCAGTAGTACAAAATGGTTTATCAGCAGAGGCTCAAAATGTGATACTCTACACCTCATCTGATGGCAAGATTGTAAAACCATATAGAAGTTGGTTTGGTGGAGCAAGTATTGTATCGAATACTTATAGAGATGGACAGGGCTTGATTATTTTTGATGCACCTGTTACTTCGATTGGAGAGGAGACATTCCGTAATTGCACCTCGCTGACAGGTATCACAATTCCTAATAGCGTTACTTCGATTAGATATTATGCATTCGAGGAATGTACCTCGCTGACAAGTGTTACAATTCCAGATAGCGTTACTTCGATTGAATTAGCTGTATTCCGTAGGTGCACCTCGCTGACAAGTATTACAATTGGTAATAGCGTTACTTCGATTGGATATTATGTATTCGGGGGTTGCACTTCGCTGACAAGTGTTACAATCCCCAATAGCGTTACTTTGATTGATGAAGGTGCATTCTATGATTGCACCTCGCTGACAAGTGTAACAATCGGCAATAGCGTTACTTCGATTGGAGGTATGGCATTCTATGAATGCAGCTCGCTGACAAGTGTTACTATTCCTGATAGCGTTACTTCGATTGGGAAGGAAGCATTCTCTGGTTGCACCTCGCTGAAAAGTGTTACAATTGGCAATGGCGTCACTTCGATTGGAGTTTCTGCATTCAATGGTTGCACCTCGCTGACAAGTGTTACAATCGGCGATAGCGTTGCCAAGATTGGAGAGAATGCATTCTATGGTTGCACAGGCGAATTAACAGTAAATTGCAATATTCCAAGTGCCTCATCGGAAGAATACGGCGCATTCTACGGTTCAAAGTTTACCAAAGTTACAATTGGCAATAGCGTTACTTCGATTGGAGAGCGGGCATTCCTTGGTTACACCTCGCTGACAAGTGTTACAATTGGCAATGGCGTTACTTCGATTGGAGAATTGGCATTCCGTAATTGCACCTCGCTGAAAAGAGTAGATATTTCCGACCTGTCGGCTTGGTGTAAGATAAGTTTTGGTGATATTGATGCAAATCCTCTTTTCAACGGCGCAAAACTCTATCTTAATGGTAGCGAATTAACCGATATTGCTATTCCTTCGGATATTACCGAGATTAAAGCTTATGCATTCTTTGGTTACACCTCGCTGAAAAGTGTTACAATTCCTGATAGCGTTATGTCGATTGGAAGTTCTGCATTCTCTTATTGCACCTTGCTGAAAAGTGTAACAATTCCAGATAGCGTTACTTCGATTGGAGATTATGCATTCCGTAGTTGCACCTCGCTGTTCAATATTACAATTCCTAATAGCGTTACTTCGATTGGAGATTACGCATTTTGTGATTGCAGTAGCCTGGCAAGTGTCTATTGCAAGCCTACAACTCCGCCAACTACAAGTGCAGATTATTATTTGGGCAAGTGGAAGACATTCTATAACAATGCTTCCAGCAGAAAAATTTATGTACCACGCAATTCGGTAAGCGCATATAAAGCAGCGGAATATTGGAAGGACTATGCTTCGAGTATTGTTGGCTACGACTTCTAATTTTTGGGCTATTAGCCATTAGCATTTGGAGCGAGAGAAATCTCGCTCTTTTTGTATCTATGGGAATAAATGATTAAATTTGTGCCCATAAAGTGATATAAATAGAAAAATGAAGAGATTTTTGTGTGTTTTGGCAGTTGCAGTGCTTGCGCTAACATCGTGCGAAGGTTTTAATTTGGAAGAGATATTTGGCGGAATGCTGGGTGGCGGTAACAATACAACCGAGGAGCCAACTACCTACGATATCGTTGTCGAGCCATCGTTGTTGCAGTTTGGTGCTGAGGGTGGCGAGAAGGAGGTCAAAGTCGAGGCAAATGTAGATTTTGAGTTGCTCTGCGAAGCCGATTGGGTGTCGTGCCGAGAGTCTGCAAATGGAGCAGTCGTAACGGTAAAGAGCCACAACTCGGAGGCGAGTCGCAAGACTCTACTTGTTGTATTCAATAAAGATTATGAAATCTACAAGTTGGTAACTATTGAGCAGATGGGCTATATTGCTCCCGAAGAGCCCGAAACACCGGAGGAGCCTGAAAAACCCGAAACTCCCGAAGAGCCCGAAACTCCCGAAATAACGGATGCTAAATATGACCGCAATTGGGCGGAACAACCCGAGAAAAAAGACATTCAGCACTATATCCACAAGACCTACTATGCGACTTTGATGGACGGTAAGCGAGTGCGAAATTTCTCGGTCTGCTACGATACGGATAAGATGTGCTCTCGCTGGGTGGCATATCCTGGCCACTCGGTCTATCGCAAGTGGGGTAGTTACCAGGTTGGCGAAAACAACAATTCGGGCAGAACAAATGCGTGGGCTTTCGACGATGCAGTAACGCAGTATGCGCCAAGCACCGACTATAACTGCGCCTACGAGATTGTCAGCAAGTATAATAGCAAAACCGATGCCTATGATACCGCCAAAGAGCCTATTATTCCGCATAGCCGACAGGCCGATATATGTTTTACAAATGGCTTCGGTTGGGGCTGGGCTCGTGGACATATGCTCCCGTCATCGCAACGCTACAACACTTGGGAAAACAATGCCCAGACCTGCTACGCCACAAATATTATGGTGCAGCAGTATGACTTCAATGGTGGCTCGTGGGCAGATGTGGAGGCACTCGAACGAAATAAAAATTGCTCCGATACCCTCTATGTGGTTGTCGGAACACTTTTTGAGGATAACAACACGATTTCTCGATTTAATCGAAAAATCGGTGTGCCAACTCATTGCTATAAGTTGCTTTTGCGCACCAAGTCGGGTAGTTCGCGTAAAGCAATTAGTGATATAACCTCGGCTGATGAGTTGATTTGCATAGGTTTCTTGTTCGAGAACAGCGTGGATTCGAAAGATGTGGAGATATCGACCGCAGCAACCTCGGTTGCCGAAATTGAGAAACGTGCGGGATTCAAGTTTTTCCGCAATCTCAATCCTTCGATAGCGGACAAAGTCAAGTCGCAAAACCGACCGAGCGATTGGGGAATATAAAGAGTTGAGAGTTGAGAGTTGAGAGTTGAGAGTTGAGAGATTTTCTCAACTCTTTTTTGTTGCCCATTTCGTCGGCTTTTAATTTTTAATTAAAAATTCTCAACTCTCAACTTCCATTAACCCTGCTTTGCAGGCTTTTCTTCCTCGTGGCTCGGAAAAAATAAATAAATTTAATTTTTCACTCGCTCCACAGCGTCAGTTCTCAACTTTTTTTTATATCTTTGTTGCAATTAAGCAAAATTAACTCAATAAAACATAACATTATGGTAATTTTAGTATTGAATTGCGGTAGCTCGTCTATTAAGTATCAGGTACTTGATGTAGAGGCTGCATCGCACAAGTTGCTTGCAAAGGGTATTGTTGATCGTATCGGTTTGGCGGAGGGTGACCTCGTACACAAGCCTGTTGGAAAGGATAACTTCCACCTCCACCAGCCAATCGCTGATCACACCACAGGTATCAGCCTTGTGTTGGAGGCTTTGACAGACAAGGAGCACGGCGTTATCGCTTCGCTCGACGAGGTGAAGGCGGTTGGTCATCGTGTTGCTCACGGTGGCGAGTTCTTTGCTGATAGCGCAGTCGTAACCGAGACCGTTAAGGAGCAGATTAAGTCTTTATTCGCAATCGCTCCATTGCATAACCCTGCAAACTTGGAGGGTATCCTCTCGATTGAGAAGGTGTTGCCTTCGGTACCGCAGGTTGCTGTGTTCGACACATCGTTCCACCAGTCGATCCCTGCTCGCAACTACTTGTACGCCCTTCCAATGGAGTACTACGACAAGTATCGTGTTCGTCGCTATGGCTTCCACGGCACCAGTCACAAGTTTGTGGCAAAGCGTGGCGCTGAGTTCTGCGGACTCGACTTGGAGAACTCGAAGATTGTAACTTGCCATGTTGGAAATGGTGGTTCGGTAACCGCAGTTTTGAATGGTAAGTCGTACTGTACTTCGATGGGATTCTCGCCTGTTGATGGTCTGATGATGGGTACTCGTTGCGGCTCTATCGACGCTGGTGTGCTCAACTTCATCCACAACAAAGAGGGCAAGTCGATGGAGGAGATTTGGAATATGCCCAACAAAGAGTCGGGCGTATTGGGCCTCTCGGGTGGCCAGTACAGCGACATGAGGGATATCCGTGCAGGTGCCGAGGCCGGTAATCAGGTG
>JAZQYJ010000092.1:0-1608 GCA_045633465.1 Alistipes sp. | reverse complement strand
CGAAAGGATACGACACTTTGAGATGCGGTCATCAAGGGCGGCAATCTGCGCCTCCAAAGCCACGGAGTTGTCGTTGATGGTAGAGGTATTTTTGCTCAACGTTGAGAGCGTGGCCTCCAACTGCCCCTCCAGTATTTTTATCTGCGCTTCGATGTCGTCTTTCTGCTTCTGTGTAGTCGCGCCATCACTGAGCATATTTTCCACGCGACGAAGTTCGCTCTTCTGCTTTACGATCTGCTCACGCAACGAGGCCACCTGCTTCTTCACATCGGGGCGAGAGGTGAGCAATGCCGACTGTTGCGCCAGAAGTTGTTTGCGCTGCAGATGAAGTTGCAGGCTATCAATCGTGCCTACCGCCTGGTTGGCCACAATTGTCATACCCTCCTCTATATCAAAGTTAAGAATTCGACCCGTAGCCTCCGATGATACAACCACCTCCGTGGCTTCAAATGTGCCTTGTGCGTCAAACTCCGCCTCCTTACTGCACGCGATGACGAGCAGAGACACAGCGATATATAATACCTTTTTCATATTCTATTGATTTAATGTTGTTTTCAATCTGTATGTTGCCTGCAAAAGTTCTATTTCGTGAGTGCTGCGTGCAAGTGCAGCCGCTGTCTCATCGAAAATTTTTCGCAATAGGTCGGTGGCGTCAATCACTCCATTTTTTAACTGCGACTCTGCCGCCATACGCACCCTGCGACGCAACTCTACAATGCGGGAATCATCCGTGACGGCTTGGCGCAGGCGGGCAATCTCGCCATCGTCCTGCGTAGTCTGCATCTGAGTATTAAAGAGGAACACATCGCGCTGAATGGCGATCTGTTTTTCGGCAGCATTGAGTTTTTCGAGATTATTTCGCTTGGTGTAAAACGCACCTATATTCCACGACATACGAACGCCGACAATGGCATTGGGCGTCCACGCAGAGGATACCATACTCTTAAACATATCCAACCCTGGATAGCCGTAGTAGCCTTGTGCAAATGCCGAGAAGCGAGGCATAAGCGAAGCATTTATAGCCTTACGCTGAGCCTCCAATTTACTCTCCTGAGCCTCGAAGAGAGCCAATTCGGGACGTGCCGAGGTGCGGGATTGGAGTTGTGGCATTGCTGGGCGTTCCAAATTCTTGTTTGCGAGTGGTTGCCCGATAAATACCTCCAACATACGGCGGTAACTTGCACGCGATGACTCCACCTGTCCGAGCGACTGTCGGGCGGTGAGCAACTCTGCCTCCACAGCATCAACATCAGCCTGCATAGCAACACCATTTTTATAATATGTTTGCAAACGTGCGAGATTGCTCGCAAGTACCTCAATCAGAGCCTCGGTCTGCGCCTTACGCTCATCGAGCAACAAAATACCGAAGTAGAGATTATCCACCCTCGACTGCAAGTCGTAGAGCGATACATCCACTCGACTGCGCTGCTCCTCGGCCTCCGCCTCGGCGATGGCTTTGTCGGCCTTCGATTTTCCGCCATCCCAAATGTGTTGCGACACATCAACCGCAATCTTATATTGGTCACGACTGATGCCTGCCATCTCAATGCCGTTGGCCTGCAAAATCGTGTTGAAGGCCTCGGGGTAAGTGGGTGTAGCCGATTGATA
>JAZQYJ010000091.1:0-26870 GCA_045633465.1 Alistipes sp. | reverse complement strand
GTACCGATAGCCCAAACCGGCTCGTATGCGATAACGAGGTTAGCGAACTGCTCCTCGGTGAGGTTGAATACTACCTCCTCAATCTGAGCCTTGCAAACAGCGAAGTGGTTACCTGCCTCGCGCTCCTCCAAATTCTCACCTACACAGTAGATTGGAATGAGGTTGTTAGCGTAAGCCTGAGCCATCTTCTTGTTCAAAGTCTCCGAAGTCTCACCGTAGTACTGGCGACGCTCCGAGTGACCGAGGATAACATACTTGCAACCGAGAGCTGCGATCATCGAAGCAGCGATCTCACCGGTGTAAGCACCCTTTGCCTCGGTAGCGCAATCCTGCGCACCTACTGCGATATCCGAGCCCTTAACAGCCTCAACAACCTGCGAAAGGTGTGTGAATGGAGGGCAAACGATAAAGTTTACGCACTCGCAAACCTCCGAACGACCTGCAACAACATTCTTTGCCAACTCAACACCCTCTGCTGGCAATGTGTTCATCTTCCAGTTACCAGCTACAATCTTCTTTCTTGCCATAGTTTTCTTTTATTTAATTTAAGTTTAACTTTTTTTGATTATTCTTTATTATTCTCAATCCACTCCTTAATGCCTGCGGTCGAAAGTCCCAACTTGTTCTTCTTGTTGAAACCGCATAGGTCGTTGAAGAGTTTCATACCGCCACTCTTTGCGGTGTTGGTGAATGCTTCGAGGGTGATGTAACCCATCTTCTGGATAGTCTCAACCCACTCGGCAGGGATACCCGCCTCGGTATAGATCTCCTCGGCATCGGCAACAACCTTCTTCTCTGGGCGCATTGTTGGGAAGAACAACACATCCTGAATTGAGGTCTGACCCGTCATAAACATTGTGAGGCGGTCGATACCCATACCCATACCAGAGCAGTTAGGCATACCGTACTCCAACGCACGAACAAAGTCCATATCGATAAACATAGCCTCGTCGTCGCCACGCTCCGACAATCGCATCTGCTCCTGGAAACGCTCCAACTGGTCAATTGGGTCGTTCAACTCCGAGTATGCGTTACACAACTCCTTGCCCGCAACGAACAACTCGAAACGCTCGGTCAAGTCCTGATTGTCACGATGACGCTTGCAGAGTGGCGACATCTCGATTGGATAGTCGCAAATGAATGTTGGCTGTACCAAATCCTCCTCGCAGTACTGACCGAAGATAGCGTCGATCAACTTGCCCTTACCCATCGTGTCGTCAATCTCGACATTCAATCGCTTGCAAGCCTCACGCAACTCAGCCTCACTCTGACCTGTAATGTCATAGCCGGTCTTCTCGCGGATAGCATCGGTCATAGTCAAGCGACGGAATGGAGCCTTAAACGAAATCTGCTTACCATCAATCTCAACCTCGGTAGTGCCATTCACTGCCAAAGCGATACGCTCCAACATATTCTCGGTGAACTCCATCATCCAGCGATAGTCCTTGTATGCGATGTAGATCTCCATACAGGTAAACTCTGGGTTGTGAGTTCTATCCATACCCTCGTTACGGAAATTCTTACCGAACTCGTAAACGCCATCGAAGCCACCTACGATCAATCGCTTGAGGTACAACTCAGTTGCGATTCGCATATAGAAGTCGATGTCGAGTGCGTTGTGGTGAGTGATGAACGGACGAGCCGAAGCACCACCTGGAATTGGCTGAAGAATTGGAGTCTCAACCTCCAAGCAACCGTGCTGGTTGAAGTACTCACGCATTGTGGCGATAATCTTCGCACGCTTTGCGAATACATCGCGCACCTTTGGATTAACCACCAAATCAACATAACGCTGACGATAGCGAACCTCAGGGTCAGTCAATGCGTCAAACTGCTGACCATCCTTCTCCTTAACGATTGGGAGTGGGCGGATAGACTTCGACAAAACGGTGAACTTACGGCAGTGTACCGACAACTCGCCAGTATTGGTGCGGAATGCAAAACCCTCAACACCGATAAAGTCGCCAATATCGAGCAACTTCTTGAATACGGTGTTGTAGAGTGTTGGATCGCCCTCCGGGCAGATGTCGTCACGACGGATATATACCTGAATACGACCTGTGTGGTCCTGCAACTCGAAGAACGATGCGCTACCCATAATACGGCGGCTCATAATTCGACCTGCAATAGTTACGCTCTCGAACTTCGCTGGCTCTGCATCGAACTCGGCTGCAATCTGCGCAGCGGAAGCCGATACATCAAACTTCTCAGCAGGATAAGGGTTGATGCCGAGGTCACGCAATGCTTGAAGCGAATTACGGCGCAACTGTTCTTGTTCACTCAAATGTTCCATATCTTATATCGTTTTTTGTTTTTCTTATTTTCAAAACCTCAAAATTGGAGTTGATTAGGCTATTTTTGTGCAAGGCAAAGTGACGAAAGCGGAGCATACTTGCTCGTATGTGAGCATTTCGACATCTGCAGACTTGTACGAAAAGAGCCAATCAAAACAATTTTCGGGCGCAAAGATAGACTATTTCAACGACTTTTCAATTACTTTGTCAAACTTTTTCCAAAGGAAAAATATCGAAAGTCCCAAAATTGTGCCCACAATCGCTCCGAGGAGGATATCCATAGGGAAATGCTTGGCGAGATAGATGCGGGAGTAACAAATAAGTAACACAGATACTCCAATCAGCCAATTATACCAATTTCGGCGAATAGCGAGTGCCGACATCCACGCCAGCGCAACGGTTGTAGCAGCGTGAGCCGAAACGGTGCCATAGACTATCCTTTTCGGATGTTCCAAGGTGTGTATCAGCCCTTTAAGCTCCTCGGTACACATCGGGCGAGGTCGCGCAGGAAATGATGCCCAAAGATTTTTGAGAGGTCCTGTATGCTTGAATATTCCGCAGATAATATCCGAAAAACCTATTGCTAACGCCACGCAAACAACGAAGCCTAACGCCCTCTGCCAGCCCAACTTACGCCACATAAAGGCGATGATAAATAGATAGAGCGGAATCCACATCGTTGTACCCGATATGGTCTTCATAATTAAATCCATTGTCGGCCCACCATCAAAATTGAGCCAAAGAAATAAACCGTGATCGAAAGTATACATAGCCTCAGTTAAAAGTGCAAAGTTAAAAGTTAAAAGTTTAGCAAAATTTACCAATCAGAACTCAGCCTCCCCCAAAAATTGTAAATGATTGAGCTATTTTTGTGCGAGGCTAGGCGACAAATCCGCAGCATAGTAAGCCTATGTGAGGAATTTGGCGACCGACGGCTCGTGCAAAAAGAGCCAATCAGAACGATTTTTTTAAAGTTGTCCGCCCATTAAGTTGGCAATCGTCTTCGGAATATCGGTCTGGTCACGACACTCCAAAAACGCCTTTTCGCCTACGCCCTTCACATAGAGAGGAGTGTACATACCGGTGTGGTATCTACTTGTCCATTTAATGTAGGCGTGACGATTGAGAATCACGACAGCGTGATAGGAGAGGAACTCGTTACGGTTGTAAAGACCATCAACCATGGGTCCATACTTCATAAAGATGTCATAGAAGTCGTGTTTCAGCAACGCCTCCTCCTCTTCGGTGATTGACACCACGCTCCACAAACCAAGATAGTCGCTTAGCAACTGCTTATACTCATTCCAATCGCGCTTACCCTCGGCGCGCATCTTCTGTATCGTCTGGGTGATGTAGAACATAGAGCGCTTTTGTGCCACGAGTTTATCCATGCAAATCTTATACTTGTCCCAGCCGAGAGCCATACCTCCTGACTCGTGGTCGGAGGTCACTACGATAAGTGTCTCGTCGGGGTGCTGCTCGGCAAATGCCAGCGCAAGGTCCACAGCCTGAGCCAACTCGTTAATCTCCTCGAAAACAGACACCGCATCTTGTGCGTGTGCCGAATAGTCGAGTTTTCCAGCCTCAATCATAAGGAAGAAGCCATCTTCCGACTCGCGAGTAAGGTACTCAATAGCAGCCTTTGCGTAGTTGAACATCGTGTGTTCCTCGTCGCTTGCGCGATCGATGACATGCGGAATATGCTCATTCTCTTTGTCGTGCGCCACCAATGCCACACGCTTACCCTCAATCTTTGCCGCCTGCTCGACATCGAGAGTGAGTTCAATGCCCGCATTGCGAATACGCTCTGCTAACTCAGCTGTTGTTATCGGCTTATACTTCGGATCCTGCGGACCGCTCTTCATATCCATAACCGTAGAGCCGGCAATAAAAGCCACATCGCTCGCTATATAATCATCGACAAGAGCAGGAAATCCGAAACGGTCCGAGGTGTGACCATAGAAACAGCTTGGTGTAGCGTGATTTATACCAACATTTGTCACCAAACCCACCTTATAGCCCAAGTCTGTTGCAACATCGGCAATGGTGCGCAACTTATTACCCTCCATATCGACTCCGATATGGGCATTTCCCGTCTTTACGCCCGAAGCGAGTGCTGTACCTGCCGCAGCCGAGTCGGTTACGAGGTGTGTAAGCGAATGGTTGGTAACAAAATTATATGTGTCGAACTGCGTAAAGTTCAATCGCAAGATTTCGCTCGCCCCCGCCTTCGTGGTGTTGTAATACTCGGTGCCGAGGATATGGTTGAATCCCATACCATCTCCTATAAAGTAGAATACATACTTCGGCTTCTTGGGCGATGTAGGAATTGCATCGGTGATAAGCAATATGCTAAAACACAACGACACAATCGAAAGTGCAAGCCCAATAATCAATTTTGTCTGCTTCTTCATATTATTTTTGGTGTTTGGTTTTTCTGAACTCAGAGCGTCATCACGGCGCTGGTTTAATAGGGTCGTTAGAGGCGTTAGGGTCGTTAGGGGTACGCCGAAAAAGCTTTTTAACTAACCTCTACTCACTATTTGAAAAGTTTTTCCATTTATTTAATCTCTGCGACGACCGTTTATCAACGCCACATAATACAAGATTGAGGCTATTGCCGACAATGCGGCAACGAGATAGGTTCGTGCTGCCCAGCGGAGCGAAATCTTGGCGCCCTCCAACTCTTCACCAAAGAGCAATCCGCTCTGCTCCAACCACGCCAAAGCGCGATTAGAGGCATTATACTCTACGGGCAGAGTAACAATGGAAAATAGTGCCGACACACACATCAGACCGACACCTATCCAGCACAACATCTGACTACCCGACGAAGCGGTCATAATCAGACCGATAATGATAATCCAGGTTGCTGCCGTCGAGGAGAACTGCACGAGTGGCACAAGTGCCGAGCGCATCTTCAACGGAGCATAGCCTTTGGCGTGTTGCAAAGCGTGACCACACTCGTGACAAGCGATTGCCGCAGCGGTAATCGAGCGACCATGATAGACCTCGTCAGATAGGTTTACCGTCTTGTTGCGAGGATCGTAGTGGTCGGTCAGATAGCCACCTGTATGGGTTATACGCACATCATTAACCCCATTGTATCGCAGCATCTTCTCGGCAATCTCTGCACCTGTCAATCCCGTAGGCATAGGCACTTGCGAATACTTCGACACAACAGAGCGCAGGCGCCACTGCACAACCATTCCTGCAATGCCGACTATTATAACCATAAAAAACGCCTCGCTCGTAGTGAGATTAGAGAGGAATTCACTTTGTCCCTCGTTATAAGCTTGTAATAAGTTTGCAAACATACCAAGTACGATTTTTGTGTAATTAATCGTTAATAATACGCACAAAAATAGAAAAAATTGTTAAATTTGCCAAAAATGTAGAATGTCGAATATGAAAGATTACAAATTCACCACCGACGATAGACGATTTATGCAGATGGCTATCGACCTATCCGTCGAAAATGTAGCCAACGGAGGAGGTCCGTTTGGGGCAGTTATTGTTCGCAATGGCGAGGTGCTCTCAACAGGCACAAATCGAGTAACAGCCAACAACGACCCTACGGCACATGCCGAGGTGAGTGCCATTCGTGCGGCTTGCACCAAGGCGCAAAACTTCAAGTTGGAGGGTTGCGTATGTTACACCTCGTGTGAGCCTTGCCCTATGTGCCTTTCGGCTCTATATTGGGCAGGCGTAGAACGCATCATCTATGGCAACACAAAAGATGACGCCAAAGCGATAAACTTCGATGACTCGTTCATCTATGACGAGATTGCAAAGCCATACGCCAAGCGTGCCATACCGTGCCAAAACTTTATGCGCGAGGAGGCGCTTGCAGGCTTCCGCGCCTGGACCGAAAAGGAGGACAAAATTGAGTACTAACACTCAATTAAATTGAGAATTGAGAATTAAACTGAAAAAATTAAATTACCCAAAAAAAAATCGGAACGATTTACAATACAAGACCAACTGACTTAAATTTGAATACCTTAGCCCGACATATCGCCAAATATGGCACTCGCTCCAACAATGCGATGGTGCATATCGCTACGGCTGCCGTAGCGGTAAGCATTGCAGTTGTCGTCATAAGTCTATCGGTGATTTTCGGCTTCAAGGAGCAGATTTCAATGCTCGTTTCGGGCACTGTGGCGGATGTTACCATCACTAATCCCTACGCCAACCGACAACCGGAACTCCACCCCATCAACGACAACGAGTCGCTACGAGATATACTCTCCTCGACAAAAAACATAGCCCATACCGAGCGATATGCCTTGCGCAATGGAGTCATCCGAGGTACAAAAGGTGCAGTAGGTATTCTATTGAAAGGTGTTGATGCAGAGGCTGACACATCGCTTACTGCTGAGCGCATTGAAAGCGGAATAATGCCACGAATGGAGGAGGCTCGACGCAAGGAGATACTCCTTTCAAAGAGTGTCGCCGACAAGATTGGAGCATCCACCAACAGCCGTGTAGAGTTGGTACTTTTAGATGGCGATACACCCCGACGAGAACTCTTCAAAGTGTGCGGAATCTACCGCTCGGCCTTGGGAGAATCTGGCGCAGAGTTGGCTCTGACCGACATCCGCAATGTGCAAAAGTTGAACGGTTGGGAGCCTACGCAGATTTCGGGTTACGCCTGCCGACTGCACGACCTCAATATCGCCTACCAGACTGCCGACATCATAAATCTGCGACTAATGCGTGAATACGAAGGCGAAGAGAACCTCTACGCCATAAGTTCCGAGGAGCAACATCCCGAAATTTTCGGCTGGCTCGAAACCCACGATGTAAATGCTACGGTTATCATTACCATAATGCTTATTGTCGCCATTTTCAATATGATTTCGGCTCTTCTTATTTTGGTATTGGAGCGAACACGAATGGTGGGCATTCTAAAATCTATGGGAATGCAAAACCGCAACATACGCCAGATATTTACTAATCGTGCGGCTCGTATCATCGCAGTCGGTATGGTCATAGGCAACGCCTTTGCAGTGGCACTATTGCTACTGCAAAGGCATTTGCACCTCATCAAGTTAGACGAAATGGGCTACTTCCTATCGGAGGTCCCTGTATCGCTTGGTGTAGGTTGGATTGTGGGGATAAACACACTTTTTGCAGCAATAGTTCTTGCGGCAACGCACCTTGCGACCTCAATTGTAGGTCGTATAAAGGTTGCCGAGGCGATAAAATACAACTAAAAAATGGAGAATAAAGGCAAAGGCGAAATGGTGCGAGGAATGTTCAACGACATCGCACCAACATACGATAGATTGAACCATATCTTGTCGCTCGATATTGATAAGTTGTGGCGCAAGCGAGTGGTCCGTATTGTTCGCAGGCTCGGTGCAAAACACATTATGGATATGGCAACAGGCACGGGCGACCTTGCCATCGCTATGGCTCGCAAAATCGAGGGTTCAACCATCTACGGAGCCGATTTTTCGAGCGAGATGCTTGCCGTGGCAAAGCAGAAAATCGAACAACTCGGGCTCTCGGAACGCATATCGCTCACAGAGTGCAATGCCGAGAATATTCCGCTCGACGACGAGGCGGTCGATGCTGCTACGGTTGCCTTTGGAGTACGCAACTTCGAGCATCAGAAGGAGGCTCTTACCGAGATGAAGCGCACCATAAAGCGTGGCGGACACCTCGTTGTTTTGGAATTTTCAAATCCTCGTTATATTTTTGTGCGTTGGTGCTATCGTATGTACTCACACTATATTCTTCCGGCAATAGGTCGTCTGGTATCAAAACACGCAACAGCCTACACCTATCTGCCCGAGTCGATTGACCAATTTGCCTCGCCGGAAGCCTTTTCGGCACTTTTGCAGGAGGTTGGCTTCGACAACATCGAGCGCAGGTCGCAGTCGTTAGGCATAGCACACATTTATATTGCGCACAAAGCTTAAATATTGGCTAAGATGAGAAGAGTTGTCAAATATATATTCCTTGCCGTTATAGTGGCAATGCTTGGTCTGAGCAGCTGCTCGAAGCAAGGCGAACAACGCCAACGCCGACAGAAGTTCCAGGTCGTATCGCTCGACAAGATTAGCGGTTCGATAAGCGACGGCTGGAAACTCACCCTTACCATTGCCAACAACTCGGCGTCCAACCTACACATCACCGACGCCACCGCATTCATTCGCCACAATCGTCGTAAGATTGGTCGTTTGACACTCGATGGCGAAGTTGTATTACCACGCCGCCGTTGCTCGCAAGTGGTCGTACCGCTACGAATAACACTCTCGAACCCCGTGGCTGCATTTGCACTGCTCAACAAGCTACGCAAAGGCGATTTTACAGGCGTTATGGTTGATTACAGTGTTAATATTGCAACCTTGGTATCACATCGGACATTCGAGCAGAAAGATGTATCACTCGAACAACTCGCCAAACAATTCAACTTAGGACTTAAAAAGTAGTTTCTCGTATGAAGTATATATTCGCCATATTGGCAACCATTATCACAATTTCGGCAGTAGCCCAAGAGTCTACACCACAAGATGTTGCACCTCGCAAGAGCATCAAGGAGCAACTATCTTCGCCGGCACAACTCGACTCATTGACCACCATCAACCAGACGGTACAGATTGTCGAGCAAGGCGATGCGGCAACCATCGTAGAGAAGAATTTGGAGGTTGCGTCAAGGGCGATAAATGGTTATCGCATTGTGATATTTATGAGTAACGCCCAAACTGCTCGTCGCGATGCTGTTGCAACGCAAGAGAATTTTGCCCAACTATTTCCGCAGGAGCAGTCGTATTTGACCTACGAAAACCCCTACTTCAAGGTTGCCGTGGGTAACTGCACCACACAAGAGGAGGCGATAATCCTACTCGGTCGCCTGCGAGGCACCTTCCCAAAAGCGTTCATCATGCGCGAGAACATCAACATAGACGAATTTACTCGATAAATCATTTATAAAAACCTAAAACATTTAAATTATGAAGTACAACAAATTCTTAATTTTGCTCCTTTGTGCAGCCTTTGCGCTGGGAGGTTGCAAAACTAAGTTGGGACACGAGCGCTCACAATACTTCTCGGAGATTGAGAGCAACTTCATGGAGCCAACAAGTTCCTATCGCCCAATGCCTTTGTGGACTTGGAACAGTACAATCACTCGCGACGACATCGACCGTATGTTGGGCGACTTCAAGGAGCATGGCTTTGGTGGTGCATTTATCCACCCTCGTCCGGGTATGGAGACCGTCTATCTCTCGGATGATTGGTTCGACTTGTGGGAGTATAGCGTAAAGAAGGGCGAAGAGCTCGGCTTGGAGATTTGGATTTACGACGAGAACTCCTACCCAAGTGGTTTTGCCGGAGGTCATGTGCCTTACGAGTGGCCCGAGTCGTACAACCACCCGACAGGACTCCGTCCGAAAGTTGTAGAGCAACTTCCTGAGGATCTCTCGCCATACTGCTTGTGCTTGAAGCAGGAGGGCGACAAGTTTATCGATATCACAAATGCCCCTCGCACCGACGAGAAAGGTCGTTATTTCATCTACAAGGAGCAGTTCCGCCCTGCAAAGGCTTGGAATGCCGGATTCCCTTATGTGGATGTATTGTACAAAGGTCTGACCGAGAAGTTTATCGAAATCACAATGCGTGGTTATGAGGCTCGTTTCGGCAAAGACTTGGCAAAAAAGACTCACGGAGTATTCACCGACGAACCACAGTACCAGAATTGGACTCCCGATATGTTCGATGAGTTCGAGAAGGATTGGGGTTACAGCCTCCGCACCCATCTCCCTATGATAAAGGAGGAGATTGGCAATTGGAAAGAGGTGCGTTACAAGTTCACCGCTACCAAGAACCGCCTTTTTGTGGAGAGATATCCTAAGGTTTGGTACAACTACTGCGATGATAAGGGGCTGATATACACAGGTCACTACATCGAGCACCCTTGGCCAAAGATGCACAAACTTGCCGATGCGATGGCTATGTACGAGTGGCATCACATGCCGGGTATCGACCTCTTGTTCAACCAATACAACGACGAGGACCCTAATGCCCACTTCGGCAATGTCCGCATCGTGAAGGAGGTTCGCAGTGCAGCCAACCAAGTTGGTCAAACCCGTATCCTCTGCGAGGCCTATGGCGGTGCTGGTTGGGAGGCGACTTTCGAGGACTTCAAGCGTCTGGGCGATTGGCAGTATGCTCTCGGTGTGAACTTTATGAACCAGCACTACTCGAATGTTACTATCGAGGGTACTCGTAAGTTCGATTTTCCGGACTTCTTCACCCGTTATTCGCCTTGGGCTAACGACTACAAGTTATTGAACGACCACCACGCCCGTTTGTCGGTAGTATTGAGCCACGGTGAGCAGATGAACGATGTATTGGTATTGGAGCCAACATCTACAATCTGGATGTACTACACCCATCGTTACCAGCACCCAAGAGTGATGGAGATTGGTCAGAACTTCACAACCTTCATCACTTCGCTCAACAAGGCGCAAGTGGAGTTCGACCTCGGCTCGGAGACAGTCGTTCGTAACCGCGGTAAGATTAAGGGCAACAAATTCGTTGTTGGTGAGCGCGCATACTCCACCGTTATTATCCCTGAGATGTGCGAAAACCTCTTCCCTTCGACCGCAGCTCTCTTGGCAGAGTTTGCCGAGAATGGTGGTAAAATCATCGCTCTTTCGACCCCTACATTGGAGGATGCTTCCCCAAGCGAGCTCCTGACCAACTTGTGGGCTCGCACAGATATTGTGCGTGAGGCTAAGATCGAGGAGTTGGGTAACGACCACATCTCATTCAACATTGAGAAGGCAGGCGATTTGCAGCACCACCGTCGCGAGTACAAGGATGGCGAGTTGCTCTTCTTGGCAAACAGCTCGTTGGAGCATGAGGCAAAAGGTAGCATCACACTTCGTGGTGAGGGCTTGCAGGTACTCGACACCTACACAGGTAAGATATATCGCCACGATGAGGCAAAAGTTGAGAATGGCGTAGTACATTTCGAGTACGATTTGGCACCTGCCGGACACCTCCTTCTCTTCGCTCCAAAATGTGCCGAGAAGGTGAATGCTTTGCCTATTTGGTCGGTAGCAAATACCAAGAATATGAAGGCTGTTGCTCCAACATCGAAGATGGAGATTAGCCGTGTAGGCGATAACTATCTCACACTTGGTTTCTGCGACTTGAAGGTCGATGAGGAGCAGCACAATGACCTCTTCATTGCCGATGCAGCAGTAGCACTGTTTGCCCACTTCGGAATGAAAAACCCTTGGGAGAAAGCCATTCAGTTCAAGGATAACATCATCAAGGCTGACACGCTCAAAACGGGTAATATCACCGTTAGTTACGAGTTCAATGTAGCCGAGAAGTTCGACTACTCGTCGATGAAGCTCGTTTGCGAGAAGCCTGCTCTTTGGGAGGTACGCATAAATGGCGCAGAGGTAACACCTATCGCTGACGAGCACCCTCTCGATGCGCGCAATGGCTGCTACTCGATTGGCAAATATGTTCGCAAGGGCAAGAACCTCGTTACTTTGCATCGCTCGCCAATGTCGCTCTTTGCCGAAATCTCTTACACCTTCATCAGTGGAGATTTCTCGGTAGTACCCGACAAGATGGGCTGGAAGATTGTCGCTCCACGCCAGATGAACTATGGCTCATGGCATAAGAATGGCGCACCATTCTACTCGTGGGATGTGGCATACAAGCGCACCTACAACATCGAGAACTGCGAAGGTCGCAAGGTTGTAAAACTCGGCAATTGGAATGGCACAGTAAATGAGGTATGGGTGAATGGCGTCAAGGCGGGCGCAATCCTCACTCAGCCATCGGAGTTGGAGATTACCGACTATTTGAAGGAGGGCGAGAACACTATCGAGGTGCGTTGCATCGGTAGCCTCTACAACCTTTACGGTCCTCACTTTGCGGTGTGCAAAGGTATGATGTCGCCAAACTCGTGGTATGTAGATGCGAAGCCTACAACTGCCGACAAATATGTATTGATGGAGTACGGATTGTGGGATGAATTCCAATTATTGAGCGAATAAATAGCCAATTAACCTATTTTCTAACATAATTATTTGTTTTTTCGGAATTAGTTACATATATTTGCTATGAGCAAATGTTCAAAGAACAGATTTTTTAACCTTAAAAACATTACGATTATGAAAAAGATTATGACATTGGCGGTTATCGCCCTCGCATCAGTAGCAATGGTTTCTTGTTGTGGTCAGCCAAAGAAGGCAGCTTGCGATAAGCCTGCAACAGAGTGTGCAACTTGCCCTCAGGCAGCAGAGTGCCCACAGGCACCAGCAGCAGAGGTTGCACCAGAGGCACCGGCTCCTGCACCGGCAGAGACCCCTGCACAGTAATCACTACTTGGTTTGCAATTAGAGGAGGGAATGCCCTCCTCTTTTTTTTGTGCCTCTGGTGCAAGCATCTTGACATTCCCCCTAAATCCCCCTTTGGCAAAGGGGGACTTGTCGCTTCGCTCCAATAAAAAGAGGCACCGGCTCCTGCACCGGCAGAGTAATAGAGCAGTTGAGAGTTTAGAGTGGAGAGTTGAGAGATCGACTATCCTTTTTTTGTGTATTGCGGACTCCGAGGGTGGTCACGGCGCAACGATTATAGGAGGCGTACCTACGATGCTTGATAGCAGATGGGCTACGCCCTTGATAAGAGGCGCAGTTTGCAACTGCTTGATATGTGGCGCTGATTTTTTTAACTACTCACTACTCTCTACTCACTATTCACTATTTGAAAAGTTTTCCATTTCTCTCGTCTTTCGTCTTTCGTCTCTCGTCTTTTTTTATTATCTTTGCGAGCAAAGATATAAACAATGATACGCTACTACGAAAATATCGGACTATCGGAGCGCAACTCGTTTCATGTGCGACAAACAGCAAAACATCTTGTGGAGTTCGACCACGCAGAGGAGTTGCCCGAGATTTTTGCGAAGTACAATCCTGAGAGTTGGTATGTACTAAGCGGAGGAAACAACATCCTCTTCACGCAAGATATCGACGCTCTGCTTATCACCCCTTGCGACAAGAGCATAACCATTGTCAGCGAAAGCGACACGGCAGTTCGTGTAAAGGTGGGCGCAGGTGTCGAGTGGGATGACTTGGTAGCGTGGAGTGTGGAGAGAAGCCTCTGGGGCATAGAAAATCTATCACTTATCCCCGGCAAGGCGGGTGCTGCACCCGTACAGAACATTGGCGCATACGGCGTGGAGGCAAAAGACTCTATCAAAAATGTCGAGATGTACTTCGTCGAGGGAAACAACTTCATAACCCTCGCAGCCGAGCATTGCGGCTTTGGCTATCGTGAGAGCGTATTCAAGCACTCGCTCAAAGGGAGAGTTATCATCACTGCCATCGAGATTGAGTTGTCGAAGGTGGCAAATCCACAACTCGGCTATGGAGATGTCGTTCGTGAGGTCGAGGCACGAGGTGGCGCAACTCTTGCAAATATCCGTGATGCAATCTGCTCTATCCGTCGCTCGAAGTTGCCAGACACTGCCGTCTTGGGCAATGCGGGCAGCTTCTTCAAAAACCCGATCGTGGAGCGCGAGATTGCCGAGCGATTGTTGGCGGAGTATCCCGATATGCCACACTACCCTGCTGCCGAGGAGGGCAAAGTAAAACTTGCAGCAGGCTGGCTCATTGACAAAGCCGGTTTGAAGGGCTACCACGAGGGTAATGTCGGTGTACACGAGCGCCAGGCATTGGTCTTGGTAAATCTCGGAGGTGCTACGGGAGGCGAGGTTATCGCCTTTGCTCACAAGGTTGTCGAAAAGGTCAAAGAGAAGTTCGGCATCAAGATTTCGCCAGAAGTGAATATTTTATAAGTAGGGTCGTTAAAGGCGTTAGAGGCGTTAGAGATATTATTTGTTATGCAAACTAAAACTCTTTTGCAGGCTTTCGAGAAGTATGTCGAAAGACACGAGTTATTCTCGCACGAGGATAAGATTTTGCTCACCGTATCGGGCGGAGTCGATTCGATGGTTATGCTCTCGATATTTGTCCGCTTGGGATACAACATAGGTGTTGCACATTGCAACTTTGGACTACGAGGCAAAGAGAGCGACGAAGATACCGAAATGGTATTGCACGAATGCGAGAAGTTGGGTATTGTATGCCACAACAAGCGTTTCGACACCGAGGGCGAGATGGCTCGCACGGGCGATTCGATGGAGATGACCGCTCGTCGTCTGCGCTACGAGTGGTTCAACGAGTTGTGTCGCGAGGAGGGATATGCTGTAATTGCGGTGGCGCACCACGCCAACGACTCTATCGAAACATTCTTCATAAACCTTCTGCGTGGTACGGGCTTGCGAGGGCTTACAGGAATAAATCGCCAATTTGGCAAGGTGGCGCGACCACTGCTCTACGCCACCCGTAAAGATATTTTGGAGTATGCGGTGCAAAATCACATCCCATACCGCGAGGACTCGTCAAATCGCTCCACAAAGTATCTGCGCAATAAAATTCGATTGGGACTGCTCCCGATGTTGCAGGAGATAAACCCACGATTTACCGCCCTGATGCGAGGAAATCTCTATCGTCTGAACGATGCACAACGATTTATTGATGTGGCTATTGACCGCATCCGAGAGATAGCCATGCACAGCGAAAACGGAATAGACACCATCGAAGTCGGTGCGATAGATTCAATGTACCCGCGCGACTTTGTTATATACGAACTATTAAACTCGTCATACGGTTTCAAGGGCGATGTTGTGGAGGAGTTGAACAAGGCGTTGAAGCGAGGTGCTACCGACCGTCGTTTCTACTCTCGCAACTATGTGGCATACCTCGACCGAGGCAATATTATGGTTGCCCCTATCGAAGATGAAGATGACTGCGAAGTAGTGGTTGAGCGTGGCGATATGCGCTCCTACTGCGGAAATTCGGTACTCTACTACGAACATACCGACATTGATAATGTAGATGAATATCATCTGCCGAACGATGTGGCTCTACTCGACGAGGCGAAGTTGCAATATCCACTCCGTCTGCGTCGTTGGCGCGAAGGCGACTCGTTTATCCCCTTTGGAATGGCAGGTCGCAAGAAGGTGGGCGACTACCTCACCGACCAGAAGGTGCCAATCGTGGAGCGCAAGCGACAATTTGTGTTGGTGTCTGGCGAGGATGTTGTGTGGGTTGTAGGTCGTCGCACCGACGAGCGTTTCCGCGTGGGCAATCACACCGAAAACATCCTAAAAATTACAAAACTTACCATTTAACACGATATGGCAGAAAAAGTAACATTCGCTTCGTGCGACGCAGAGTTTCATCGTTTGATGGGCGATATCAAGGCGAGAAAGTTCGCTCCCATATACCTTTTGCAGGGCGAGGAGTTGTACTTTATTGACGCCTTGTGCGACGCTTTAACCGAGTCGATTATGGATGAGTCGATGCGCGCATTCAACCAAATTGTGGTCTATGGTAACGACACCGACGGAGGTACTGTGGCGAGCTACTGCCGCCAACTTCCAATGATGGGCGAGTACGAGGCTATAATCGTAAGGGAGGCTCAGCAACTCGAAAAAATAGAACTTCTCAACGCCTATTGCGCCTCGCCGCAGCCTTCGACAATTTTGGTCTTGTGCCACAAAGGCAAGGCGATGGACCGTCGCACACCGCTCTACAAGAGCATCAAGGCAAAGGGGGTCGTTTTCGACTCTATCTCGCCACGCGATTACGAGGCGGAAAAGTGGCTCTCGGGATTTGCCGCAACCAAGGGGTTGAAGCTCGACTCGGCATCGAGCAAGATTTTGGTGGCACATCTCGGAGTCGATATCTCAAAAATCAGCAACGAACTCGAAAAGATGATTGTATCGCTTCCGAAGGAGCGCACAACAATCACCCCTGAGGACATAGAGAATCATATCGGCATATCGCGCCAATTCAACAACTACGAATTGAGCAATGCCGTACTCGACCGCCAACTCGAAAAGGCGCTTACCATTGCGCAGTATATGGGCGAGAACCCAAAAGCCTATCCGCTATTGTTGAGTGTTAAAGTTCTCTACGACTCGTTCCGACAACTCTTTACCTATAATTATATATGTTGGGATTCGCGTCGCCGAGGTGTGGCACTGCCCGACCAGGGCGAGATGTGCCGCATTATGCGTCTCAACTCACCATACTTCCTGAAAGAGATTTCGCGTCGTGCCCCAATGTGGGACAACCGCAAGGTCTTCAAAATCATCGGTCTTTGTGCCGAGTACGACGCCAAGAGCAAGGGTATTGACGATGGCGGAGCCTCGAATGGAGAGTTATTGCGCGAATTTATCCTCAAAATAATGATGCTCTAATGGCATATATCTACGAACATATCCGCACCAAAGGCTTCGAGCCGATGCACTTCGAGGAGCATTATGCTCGCCTCGATGCGCTTGCTCGCAAACTATTTTTTGCGCCTCTTGCTATTGAGCGCGAAGCGTTGCAGAGAATGATTGCAGAGTGCTTGCGAGGTGCGAATTGCTCACAACATACCATAAATGCGGTCTATGTTCGGTACACCAGCAACAAAGAGGTAGAGGTTGAGTGCGTAGATACGCTCTACGACGAGTTTTCGTTGCGAGCACTACGACCACACCTTTTCGTCTGCCGAGTGTCAGGCGACCTACTCACCGACAACACCTCGGCAAAGGAGGCCCTGCTCGAACTCAATCGCACCATCGCTCTCGCATCGGAACAAGGCGTAGCGCTGTGGGTAAATGAGCAAGATGAAGTATTGGCAATAGACGGAGCAGCGATAGTTGCGGTATTCGACGACGAGGTCCGATTCTCTCGTATGGGTAGTGGCGTAGAGTTTGAGTTAGCCCATGGTATTGCTGAAAAAATCAAGAAGAACATAACCAGAGAGGAGATTTTGTTGAGCGATATCGCCAAGGCAAAGGAGCTGCTCTATGTGGATTATCGTGGCATTACTGCCGTCAAGTCGTTCGAATTGCACCACTTTATGGATATCACGGCCGAGCGAATTGCTCGCACCATTGCCGAAGCGGAGTAGCGGTGTCTTTCTAAAAAATTTATATTGACAAAGGGGTTTTGCACTACTATATTTGTGCAAAATCCCTTTTATATATGAGAAAAGCACCATTTTACTACTCGGTAGTGGCGACACTACTGCTTATTGTGTGCGGTCTATATCTGCACCACAACACCAACGAAGTGGCTCGTCTTCGCAACAACAACGAGGCTCTTACAACCGAAACAAAACTCTACAAAACACGGCTCGACAACTCCGCCGCATCGGTGGTTGCCCTGCAACTGCAACTCGATGAGTTCCGCAAGCAACACGCCAAAGATTTAAGGCTCATTCGCGCACTCAACATAAAACTACGGCGAGTGGAGAGTGTGGCAACAACCGCCACAGAGAGCAAAGCGGAGTTCGTTGCACCCCGTATCGACACCGTTATTCTGCAAGATACGCTCTCACTCTTTCGGTGGAGCGACTGCTGGACAACAGTTGAAGGAACTATCCGCAACAACGAGGTCGAGTGCCACATCGAGAGTATCGACACTCTCCGACAAGTGATACATCGTGTGCCACACCGCTGGTGGTTTATCCGCTACGGCACCAAGACCATTCGTCAGGAGATAACCTCCTCAAACCCTCACACCAAAGTTGTCTATACGGAGTATATCGAGTTGCCGAAACGACACCGCAGAAGATAAAAAAGTGGAGGAGCGACCTAAACAATCGCTCCTCCACACCTATTTTTACTATTATTGCTACTTTGCAGGCTCGACTACAACCTCCTCTGCTGCCGGTGCCTCCTCGGTAACGGCAGGAGTAACCTCGATAAGCTCTACAACGAACTCCAAAGCCTCGTTAGGACCGATCAACTGACCAGCACCACGACGACCATAAGCGAGGTCAGCCGGAATATACAACTTAATCTTGCCACCAGGACCAACAAGCTTCATACCCTCGGTCCAACCCTTGATAACGCGGTTGAGAGGGAACTCGATAGGCTCGTCCTCCTTCAAGAGGTTGCCCTTCTCGTCGAAGAGGCTTGGCTGCTGCAAGCGAATCATCTCCTGCTGCTCCTTCGAGCGATTCTCGAAGCGCGAAGCATCGAATACGGTACCATCCTGCAACTTACCAACATAGTGAACCTTCACTACATCCTCGTCGCTCTTTGCGGCCTTCTCCATATCACCGGTCTTGACAACCTTGTAAACCAAACCGCTCTCGGTCTGCTTTGCGCCAAAGCCCTTAGCCTTCTTCTCAATCCACTTAGCCGAACGCTCAGCAGCCTCGGTTGGACGGGTTACCATAAAGTAGTGCTGCAAGAACTGCATAACAGCCTCCTCCGGCAACTCGGTGCTACCCTCGTGAGCATCCTGAAAACCTTTCAACAACCAATAGTACTTGATGGTGAAGTTGCTATTACGAACATTGCTACCGATGTCGGTACCGAATGCGTACGACAACTCCTCGCACTCCTCTGCTGTGTCGAATACCTGGAATACAGCAGTGGTATCAGCCTTTGCAACCTCGTCGAAAGCCTGACGACGCTCGTTGAGAGTCTGCGAGAAGAATGTGCGAAGCAAACCTACTGCATCGTCGTGCGACAACTTAGACTTGTCGGTCAAACCATCCTTCATAGCCTTCTTTACAACCTCGATATCGAAAGGAATATCGCCAAGTTGTTGTTTGATACCGCTACCGATATTTGCACCAAGGCAATACGACAACGAATCCATCTTTGCGTGATTACCTTCGGTAATCTTTGCGTTCTTGCTTCCGCAAGAGCACACCAATGCAGCACAAGCAAGTGCTACAACTGCCATAAATGTCTTTTTCATAATCTTTATAGTTTTGTTTTGTGTTTGCAAAATCGTGCAAATATAACGAAATTTTTATTTATCTATTATATTTTATATCCAGAATCTCCACATCGTAGTTGAGCAGAACATTTGCACCAATGCCCAACTTCTCATCACCCGACACATCGTATGCCGTTTTCGATGGGAGCCAAGCGTTGAAATGAGCACCCTCGCCTGCCAACTTCACAACCTCCTGCAAGCCCTTTACCAAGTTACGATAGGAGTCGCGCAATGTATCTGCCTCCACGAGGACATTGCCCTGTTCGTCGGTAAGTTTGAATACAATTTTCACCGTATCGCGCGAAGACATCGAGCCTACATGGCTCTGGTCGCCAAGTCGCAAAATCTTGTAGGTTACACCGCTGCGAGTGCGGACATACTTACGGTCTCGCTTGCTCAAATCGGTGAGATAACGCTCCTGGTGTGCCTGCGCCTTCTCGTGCACGAAGTAGGTCTTTTCGGCAAGATAGTAGTCGCGAGCCTCCTCCAAAGTCATCTTCGGTGTGCCATTGTAGGTATCTCGTATGGCAGCGCATACGGCATCCACATTAAGAGTCGAATCCATCTCCATAAGAGCATGTGCGACATTCAAGCCCACAATATAAGAGAGTGTGTCTGACTCTCCCGAATATTTCGTACTACTACGATGGCACGATACGAACATCGCCCCAAACAGTAAAATTACGGTTAAAAATCCAACTATTTTTTTCATAATGCTTTTTGACCGTCGGTCTATATCTATTGCAAGGCGCAAATTTACAAAAATTATTGGAAAAGTTGTACAATGGGGCTATATTTGTAGTAAATTTGCACGATAAGGGTATATATATGAGAGTTTTAGTCGATCGAGCAATCCCCTTTTTAGAGGGAGTATTGGAGCCATTCTGCGATGTAGCGTATATCGAGAGCGATGCATTCACAAAGAGCATTGTAGCATCTGCCGATGCGCTAATTATTCGCACCCGTACTCGCTGCAATCGCGACCTACTCGAAGGCTCGAAGGTGCAGTTTATAGCCACCGCCACAATCGGCTTCGACCACATCGACCTCGACTATTGCCGTAGCCACAACATCGCAGTCACAACCTCGGCAGGATGCAACGCAAGAGGTGTCTTGCAGTGGGTGGCAGCAGCTCTGGCAATGCTTGCCAAACGGGAGGGCTTCGCCCCAGAGGAGCGCACTTTGGGCATTGTAGGCGTGGGAAATGTCGGCAAGTTGGTTAAGGAGTATGCCGAATCGTGGGGTTTTCGCACCATCTGCTCGGACCCTCCGCGAGAGGAGCAGGAGCACCTCGGATTTGTGTCGCTCGAAGAGGTTTTGCAGAAGGCAGATATTGTAACACTCCACACCCCGCTCGACCACTCGACACACCACTTTATCAATGGTGAAAACATCGCTCTCCTTCGCTCGGGCGGAACACTTATAAACGCCTCACGAGGAGAGTGTGTTGCAACCGAAGCGACAAAGCGCACAGACTTGACCTACATCACCGATGTCTGGGAGAACGAGCCGAATATCGACAGCGACTATCTCGCAAAATCGCTCGTCGCAACCCCTCATATTGCCGGCTATTCGGCACAAGGCAAGGCGAATGCCACCGCTTTGGCGGTGCAGGCGCTGGCTCGCCACTTCGACCTGCCTCTCAAAGATTGGCGACCTGCCGAGGTAGAGGCTGTTGCTCCGCAGACGATTTCGTGGAAGGAGATGTGCGCCACAATCGAGCAATATTGCGACCTCGCCACCGAGAGCAAAGCCCTGCGCAACAACCCAGAGCAATTTGAACATCTGCGCAACAACTACCACTACCGAGAGGAGTATTTCTAAAAGTTGGGAGTTGAGAGTTGAGAGTTGAGAGTTAAAATCTCATTTTAATTCTGCATTTTGCATTCTGAATTCTACATTTTTTATATCTTTGCGTCGTTATGCGTAAGATTTTGCACATCATATCACGCTTTTTCGGAGCCGAGCGAGCCCATTCGCTCTCGGTATGCTTACTTCGAATCGCCGACAAAATGCCGTTGGCAAAGTGGCTTCTACACAAAATATACGCTGTCGAAAACAAAGAGTTGGAGCGCGAAGTCTTTGGTCTTCGTTTCCGCAATCCGATAGGTATGGCAGCAGGCTTTGACCGCAATGGCGAAATCTTCCGCTCGTTGTCGGCTCTTGGTTTTGGCTTCATTGAGATTGGAACGGTAACCCCACGCCCACAACAAGGCAACCCAAGACCGCGAATCTTCGGACTTCCCGACGACACCGCCATAATCAATCGCATAGGCTTGGCATCTAAGGGGTTAGAGGCGGTAATCGAAAATGTACGCAAGGGACACGAAGGCATAATTCTCGGTTGCAACATCGGCAAAAATACCGTAACACCTCCCGATGAGGCTCCAATGGACTACTTGCGAGTATTCCGCAACCTCTATCAGTACATCGACTATTTTACTGTAAATGTAAGCTATAACACCACTCACAAGCAGTATGTACCTCGCACACGCGAGAGCATAATGAAGATTTTGGAACCACTCTTCGACTTCCGCCGAGGACAAAATCAATATCGCCCAATCCTGCTCAAAATATCGCCCGATTTGACCAACGAGGAGATTGACTTGATGACCGACATTATGGTCGATACTCCACTTGATGGTATCATCGCAACCAACGCCACAACCCACCCTCACAACCTAAAAACCCCACAAGAGGTTTTGCGCAAGGTAGGCATCGGAGCAGTGAGTGGCCCACCGCTCACCGAACGAGCAATCGAGGTTGTACGCCGAGTTTATGAGCGTTGCAACGGCACCTACCCTATCATCGGTGTCGGAGGTTTGATGACAGGCGAGGATGTTAAGCGAATGATGGAGGCAGGGGCAACACTTGTTCAGGTCTATACAGGATTTGTCTATAACGGTGCGGGCTTTGCAGGCGACCTATGTCAGAGCCTTCTCGCTCACGAAACAACCGAAGTGGAAATCACCGAAACGACGGAGAATCAACAATAGAAGATGAAAGCGACAATTATAACCATAGGTGATGAGATTTTGATAGGACAAATTCTCGACACCAACTCTCGCTATATCTCTCGTGCCCTGAACACTTGCGGCATTGTCGTTGCCGAACGCACCTCGATAGGCGATAATCGTACCCAAATAGTCGAAACACTCGACAGGGCACTCTCGCAGAGCGAGGTGGTAATTATAACGGGCGGATTGGGTCCAACCAAAGACGACATAACAAAGCACACTCTGTGTGACTACTTCGGCTCGACACTCCGCTACGATGAGGTGGAGGCGGAGCATATCCGCACATTGCTGACAGTGCGCAATATCGCCTTCAACGACCTCAACCGAGGTCAGGCAATGGTACCAGAGTGTTGCACCGTGTTGCACAATGCCCACGGCACAGCCCCGGGTATGTGGTTTGAGCGCGATGGGCGAGTTATAATCTCTCTACCTGGTGTTCCATTCGAGATGCAACATCTGATAGATAAGGAGGTTATGCCACGATTGAAGGCTCGGTTCGAGTTGCGAGAGATAGTACATCGCACGATAATTACCTTTGGTATTGCCGAGTCGATTTTGGCAGAGCGCATTGCCAAATGGGAGGATGCTCTACCCGAATATCTCCACCTCGCCTATCTTCCGGCTCCGAATGTGGTACGATTGCGCCTTTCGGCATACGAAGTCGAGGGCAAAGAGGTGAGCCGAGAGATAGATTCTCAATTCGAAAAGTTGCGTACGATAATCCCCGACAACATCGCAGGATTTGAGGATGCTTCGGTCGAAGAGTTGGTGCATAACATATTGATTAACAAAGGTAAAACCCTCGCTACGGCAGAGAGTTGCACGGGCGGTATGATAGCGTCGAAATTTACGGCACAAGCCGGAGCTTCGGCATATTTCCTCTGTGGAGTGGTATCGTATAGCAACGAGTCAAAAAATAAGGTTTTGGGTGTTCAGATGTCCGATATTGCGCAATTTGGTGCAGTATCCGAGCAGGTGGCAATGGCTATGGCAAGAGGAGCAAAGGCCGTTTCGGGGGCCGATTTTGCCATTTCAACCACCGGCATAGCGGGTCCGACAGGTGGCAGCAAGGAGAAACCCGTAGGTACGGTATGGATAGGTGTAGCCACGCCCGACCGATGCTTTGCAGTACTAAAAAACTGTGGTACAGACCGCTCGCAAATCATTTCACGCGCTACGGCATACGCCATTGCAATGCTCTATGACGAGCTAAAATAACAGATTACCATAACCTCATAAAAAACAAAGGGGCAATTATTAAATAATTGCTCCTATTTGTTTTATGCAAAAAAAATAGTAATTTTGCGTGGTTAAACTCAAACCGCATTATAAAAATTCAAAAACTATACAAAATGACAAAAAAACTACTATTCGGCACGGTGGTATGTGCAGCACTCTGCACCCTTTTCGTAGGGTGTAAGGAGGAGACAACCAAAACAAAACAGACCCGTGAGTACAATGTGATGATTCTCCAAACTGCATCGCGTAAACTCAGCTCTACCTACTCGGCTACAATCCGAGGTAAGCAGGATGTTGATATCCGCACAAAGGTAGAGGGCTATATTACCGACATCAAGGTAAAGGAGGGCTCAATTGTGAAGCAGGGACAGACCCTCTTTATCATCGACCAGGCTCAATATTTGGCAGCCCTGGCAACCGCAGAGGCAAAAGTCGAGGTAAAGCAGGCTTTGGTTGAGGCGTCGCAACTCTCTGCCGCAGCCAAAGAGGTGCTCTTTGAGCAGAATATCGTATCGGAGTTCGACCTTCGTATGGCTCGTACAAACCTTGCTGCCTCGAAGGCGGAGCTTGCACAGGCAAAGGCTGACGAACTTACGGCAAGCAACAACCTCGCCTACACCCTCATCAAGAGCCCCGTGGATGGTGTTGTAGGAACACTTCCTTTCCGTGTGGGAACATTTGTAAGACCTTCGGAGTCGACACCTATCACCACCGTATCGGACAACTCGGAGATGTATGTATATTTCTCGTTGAGTGAGAGTCAGGTGCTTTCTCTTAAACGCCAATATGGCGCACTCGAAAATGCGTTGGTAGAGATGCCAGATGTTGAGTTGCAGCTCAGCGACGGTACAATATACTCCGAGAAGGGTCGTATCGAGGCTATTTCGGGTATTATTGACCCTACGACAGGCTCGGTAACACTTCGTGCAAAATTCCCTAACAAGAAGCGACTTCTCATCTCGGGAGGTTCGGGTACAATCATCTTGCCTCACCGCCAGGAGGGCTGTGTTGTTATTCCACAGCACGCAACCTACGAGGTACAGGATAAGGTTTACGCCTACAAGATTGAGAACGGCATTGCCAAGGCGAAGATTATCAGCGTATTCGAAATCAGCAACGGCAAGGAGTTCATTGTACAGTCAGGTCTTATGGAGGGCGATACTATCGTAGTCGAGGGTATCGGCATCTTGCGTGACGGTGCGAAGGTAAAGATTAAGGACATTATTGCTCCGAAGAAGAAATAACCCTGAAAAGTAGTTTCAAGAGATGAATATTAAAACCTTTATTGACCGCCCGGTACTCTCAACCGTTATCTCGATTGTTATCGTCATCGGAGGTCTTATCGGATTGACAGCGTTGCCTATCGAGCGATATCCAAACATCGCTCCGCCAACGATTTTTGTATCGGCATCCTACCCAGGAGCAAGTGCCGAGACCTTCCAGAAGAGTGTTATCGTGCCGCTCGAAGAGGCTATCAACGGAGTGGAGAATATGACCTATATGTCATCGACCTGCTCGAACAACGGTAGCGGTAGTGTGAATGTCTACTTCAAACACGGCACAAGTGCTGATATGGCGGCAGTCAATGTGCAGAACTGCGTATCCCGTGCGACCAAGCAGCTCCCTTCGGAGGCTGTCGAGGCGGGTATCACCGTAAGAAAACGACAGACAAGCGTTTTGGAGCGCGTGGCTATTTATAGCCCGAATGGCTCCTACGACCGAACTTTTATCGTAAACTACATCAAGATTAACCTCGTGCCTGCAATCTCCCGTATTCCGGGCGTAGGAGATGTCGAGGTGCGTGGTTCGGACTACTCGATGCGTATCTGGTTGAAGCCAGATATTATGGCACAGTACAAGCTCGTGCCAAAGGATATCGCTACTGCTGTTGGCGAGCAAAACCTCGAATCGGCAGCAGGCTCGCTCGGCGAGAGCTCCGATCAGACTTTCCAATATTCGATGCGTTACAAGGGCCGTTTGGAAAATATCAGCGAGTTCGAGAATATTGTAATTCGTGCGCTTCCGAATGGCGAGGTATTGCGTTTGAAGGATGTTGCAACTATCGAGTTGGGTAATCAATCTTATCAGTTCCAGGTAGAGATTAACGGTTGTCCTGGTACCGAGTTTGTGATTTACCAGACTCCCGATTCTAATGCTACCGAGGTTATCAATGCCATCGACAAGTTCCTCGAAGAGGCGAAGGAGGACTTCCCTGTCGATATGGAGATGGAGATTTTGGAGAGTACCAACGACTTCCTCTACGCCTCTATCTACAATGTAGTTCGTACGCTTATCGAGGCAATCATTTTGGTAACCCTCGTGGTATTCCTCTTCTTACGCGACTTCCGTTCGACAATGATTCCGCTCATTGCCACTCTCGTGTCGATTATCGGAACATTTATGTTCCTCTTCCTCTTCGACTTCAGTATCAACCTCCTCACCCTCTTTGCATTGGTGCTTTCGATTGGTGTGGTTGTGGATGATGCTATTATCGTGGTAGAGGCCGTGCATACCAAGTTCGATGCAGGCTACAAGTCGCCATATCAAGCTACCATAAACGCAATGGACGGTATCACATCGGCAATTATCACTTGTACGCTCGTATTTATGGCGGTGTTTATCCCAACATCATTTATGGGTGGTACATCGGGTGTATTCTACACGCAGTTTGGTATAACAATGGCTGTTGCGGTAGGTATCTCGGCATTGAACGCTTTGACTCTCTCGCCTGCGTTGTGTGCAATGTTCCTCAAACCAAAAGACGAGCACGGAAACGATGCCAAAGTTTCGCTTGGCCACCGTATCGGTATGGCGATGGATTCATCATTCGAGGCTGTTCGTAAAAGATATTTGCGCGGCGTAACCTTCTTCTTGCGCTATCGTTGGGTTGGTTGCTTGTTGTTAGTGGCTACTTGCGGTTTGCTCTACTACTTTATGACCACCACCAAGACTGGTTTGGTACCTCGCGAGGATATGGGTACAATCAATATGAAGATTACCACCCCTCCGGGAACATCACTCTTGCAGACAAAGAAGATTCTCGACCGTATCGATAACGACATTCTCAAAGATATGGAGGAGGTGCGTGCATATAGTAAGATGGCAGGTGCCGGAGATGCTACCGGTCCTTCGTATGGTAGTTTTAACTTCCGACTCAAGCACTGGGACGAGCGTAAAGGCGAGGAGCATAGCGTAGGAGCAGTGCAGGAGCGTATCAAGGAGTACGCAAGCAAGTTCAATGAGGGTACGGTTACAACCTCTACCCCTGCGATGATTCCGGGCTTCGGTGCTGCGGGAGGATTTACACTCTACTTGCAGGATCGTAAGGGTGGTACAATCGAGGAGTTGTACGATGTTACAATGGACTTGATTAACGGATTGAAGGAGCGTGATGAGATTGGCTCGGTTTATACCGCATTTAAGCCAAACTATCCGCAGTATCAGCTCACCGTGGATGCCGTAAAGTGGAAGCGTGCAGGCACCTC
>JAZQYJ010000090.1:0-2216 GCA_045633465.1 Alistipes sp. | reverse complement strand
ATGAAACTCGACCGCTATCACAATCACGATGTTGAAGTTGTGGTCGACAAACTCATTGTTCGCGAAAAAGACATCGACCGTCTTAAAAAGAGCATCGATAAAACAATGAATATGGGCGAGGGAGTGATGATGATACTCACTCGCGACGGCGAGCAAACCCGTTTCCTCTCGCGTCATCTTATGGACCCAGCCACAGGTCTTGCCTACAACGAGCCTGCCCCTCACAATTTCTCGTTCAATACACCCAAAGGCGCTTGTCCTCATTGCAAAGGTCTTGGCACTATCAATAAAATTGATTTCGAAAAAATCATCCCCGACCGCTCTCTTTCCATTGCCGCTGGTGGCATTGCTCCACTTGGCAAAGAGAAGAGCTCTATGATTTTCTGGCAAATCAATGCTATTGGCGAAAAATATGGCTTCACCACCAAAACACCTATAGCCGAAATACCCGAAGAAGGCCTCGACGAAATACTCAACGGCACAACCGACGAACTCCTCATCTCTAACTCTGCCATTGGTAACGACACCAACTATCGCACTCGCTACGAAGGCCTAATACATTATATATCTCTACAACAAGAAGACGGCTCATCTACAGAGCAACGCTGGGCCGACTCGTTCTACACTCCTGTGGTTTGCCCTCATTGCAACGGCACTCGACTCAATCGTGAGGCCCTCAGTTTCCGCATTGCCGACAAAAACATTGCCGAACTTGCCAATATGCAACTCGACGAACTATACGAATGGCTCGCCTCTGCCGAAAAACAGATGGACAAACGCCAACGCCAAATTGCTGACGAAATCATCAAAGAAATCCGCACCCGACTCAAATTCCTCCTCGACGTCGGGCTCGGCTATCTTGCCCTCTCGCGCTCTTCTTCCACTCTCTCTGGTGGCGAAAGCCAACGCATCCGTCTCGCCACTCAAATTGGCAGTCAACTCGTTAACGTCCTCTACATCCTCGACGAACCAAGTATCGGCCTACACCAACGCGACAACATTCGCCTAATCAACTCGCTCAAAGAGCTCCGCGACGTAGGCAACTCTGTCATCGTAGTCGAACACGACGAGGATATGATGCGTGCCGCCGACTACATCGTCGATATGGGTCCCGGCGCAGGTCGCCTCGGTGGCGAGGTGGTATTCCAAGGCACCTACAAAGAGATGCTTAAAACCAACTCTCTCACCGCACGATATCTATCAAAAAAAATATCAATCCCTCAACCCGAACAACGTCGCACTGGCAACGGCAAACACCTTATACTAAAAGGCGCGCGAGGCAACAACCTCAAAAACGTAACCCTCGACATCCCGCTCGGCACTCTCACCTGCATCGCTGGCGTCTCTGGTAGCGGCAAATCTTCGCTCATCAACGGCACCCTACGCCCTATCCTCACTCGCCATTTCTATCGCAGCAAAGAAGAACCCCTCCCTTACGACTCTATCGAAGGCATCGAACATATCGACAAAGTCGTCACCGTCGACCAAGAACCTATCGGACGCACACCGCGCTCCAATCCAGTCACATACACTGGCATTTTCAACGACATACGCACACTTTTCGCTGGACTACCCGAAGCCAAAATCCGTGGCTACAAACCAGGCCGTTTCTCTTTCAATGCCAAAGGCGGTCGTTGCGAAGTCTGCTCGGGCAATGGTCTAAAGAAGATAGAAATGAACTTCCTACCCGATGTCTATGTCCCTTGCGAGGCATGTGGTGGCAAACGCTACAACCGCGAGACCCTCGAAGTCCGCTACAAAGGCAAATCCATCGCCGACGTCCTCGATATGACTATCAACCAAGCCGTCGAGTTTTTCGAGAATATGCCAACCTTTGTCCACAAGCTCCAAACTCTACAAGACGTCGGTCTCGGCTACGTCAAACTCGGGCAAAGCTCAACAACCCTATCCGGAGGCGAAAGCCAACGCATCAAACTCGCCACCGAACTTGCTAAGCGTGACACAGGCCACACCCTCTACATCCTCGACGAGCCAACCACTGGCCTACACTTCGAAGACATCAAAGTCCTCATGAACGTACTCCAACGCCTCGTCTCGCGTGGCAACACAGTCACCATCATCGAACACAACCTCGACGTCCTTCGCCAAGCCGACCACCTCATCGACCTCGGCCCCGAAGCTGGTAAAAAAGGTGGCGAAATAGTCGCTTGTGGCACACCCGAACAAGTCAAATCCCTCGCCACAAGCCCAACCGC
>JAZQYJ010000089.1:0-2880 GCA_045633465.1 Alistipes sp. | reverse complement strand
TATTATTTTCACTTGATTATTTGCCGAACAAACGACTCCAGAACGACTTCTTCTTTGCAGCCTCGGCCTTGGCTGCCTCCTCCTGAGCCTTGCGCTTTGCCACCTTCTCGGGGTCGTAGATCATACCCGTGCAAAGGCACTTGGTCATATTGGTGCGCTGCAGCACATCGTAATTAACGCATGACTGGCAACCTGCCCAGAACGCCTCATCGTCGGTAAGCTTAGCAAAGGTGACAGGCTCATAACCGAGCTCAGTATTGATGCGCATCACTGCCTCGCCAGTTGTAAGACCAAACAACTTTGCATTGGGGAAACGCTTGCGCGAGAGCTCAAAGGCGGCCTGCTTGATACGCTTTGCTACGCCCATGCCGCGATACTGCGGGCGTACGATGAGTCCTGAATTGGCAACAAACTCGTCGTGTCCCCATGACTCAATGTAGCAGAAACCTACAAACTCGTTACGGTTAACGGCAATAATTGCCTTACCTGAATTTATCTTATCGGCGATATATTCGTCAGTACGACGGGCAATACCCGTTCCACGCTGTTTTGCAGCCTCGTCGATCGCATCGTTGATCTGTGTTACGAAGCACAGATGGTTCTCGTTTGCGACCATTACATCGATCTTCATTTCTGTAAAAATATTTAGTTTTTCTTAGTTTTCGTTTTAACGGCTACAAAGATTGCATATTATTGAGCAATATGCAAACTTTACGGCCCTTATATTTATATATAAAGGAAAATATTCGCATAATAGCATATATTCAGGATATTTATGCAAGAGACACGTCGCACACACTAAAATGAAATTTTATTAATCTACACAAAGAAAAATGATGATTTTTGCCATCGCAGAAGAAAATTTGTAAAAATTCTTGTTTTTTTGCAAAATATGCGCTATTTTCGCATAAATATGTTTATTCTATCACAGAAACCAAACTTATTATGAATCAAAAAACACAACGTCTTGCCACAATTCGCAAAATCATCCGTAGCGAACTTATCGGATCACAAGAGGAGCTGATCGCACGTCTTGCGGAGTGTGGCATAAATATTACACAGAGTACTTTGTCACGCGACCTGAAATTCATGAATGTCGCGAAAGTGCCACACAAGAACAAGGGTTACATATACGTACTTCCAAACACCGTACAGCACGAGGTGAATGTATCATCGAACATTTCGGACAACATCACAGGGCTGACATTTTCAGGAAACCTCGGCGTGATGAAGACAAAATCGGGTTACGCAAGTGCTATTTCGGTACCCATCGACAACCTGAACTGCCCGGGGATCCTCAGCACCATTGCCGGCGACAACACCGTACTAATCATTATGCGCGAGGATGCAAATCGCAACCAGGTGATAGAGGCACTGCTAAGAATCTTCCCGATGCTGAGCAATGTACTATAAAACAAAAAACTGACAGCCACACGGTTGTCAGTTTTTTTTACCTTATGCTTCGCAAATTACTCAATGATGTAAATATACTCGTTCTCGCGCTGCATATGGAATCTCTCACGGGCATACTGTTCCAAAAACTCATCGTAGTTTAGTCGCTCGAGCATGGTACTATCCTCCGTGATGCGGCTCTGAAACATATCACGCTGATCCTCCAATAGTCCGATACGATGATGCAACGAGATCATATTCATCAGATTGCGCACGGTAAGTGCTGCCGTATAGATAAATACCGCAGCCGTAATGGAGAACCATATATATTTACTTGTCTTGCCAGCCATACACTTTAGGGGATACGCATAAACTTGTGCGTCTGTATTGAGATTGACCAACGGGGATTAGACTTGGCATACTCAACAATCTTGGGCATAATCTCATCAAAAACACTCCACTCGGGCTGGAGATACAATCGGCAATAACGACCTACACGGCGAGCATTCTCCTCGGCCCACAGGAAATCCTCCTCAGTCTGGATTATAACCTTCAACTCATGCGCACGGCCGAAGGCCTCAGCCAAAGGAGGCTGCTGACGTTTCGGCGAGAGACATACCCAATCGAATTCACCACTGAAAGGATGAGTACCCGATGTCTCAAGGAAAATCTCCAACCCCACATCACGCAGACGCGACGTCAGAATCTCCAGAGGATAGAGCAATGGCTCTCCGCCCGTAATTACGATAGCCTGCGCAGCGCACGCCTTGGCACGCTTGACCACCTCATCAACATCAACGGGAGGGAAAACCTTAGGATTCCAGGTATATTTGGCATCGCACCATCGGCAACCTACATCGCACCCGCCCAAGCGGATGAAATAGGCAGGCTTACCCGCATGAAATCCCTCACCCTGAATGGTATAGAAGTCCTCAACCAATGGCAGGCGATTGCCGCCATCCAACATATCACTATTCGTCAATGACATAAATATCCTTTAAATTACGACCCAACTGATTGTAATCCAAACCATAGCCAACGATAAACTCATTACCGATCGACAACGCAACATAATCCACCTCATACTCATAGAGGAACTTCTCGGGCTTGAAGAAGAGCGTACAAATAGAGATACTTGCTGGATTCTTCTCACGCAGATGATCGAGCAGGTAATTCATGCTATGACCCGTCTCGATAATATCCTCCACGATAATTATATCGCGTCCCTCAATGTCGAAGTTAACCCCCAACTGCTGCTTAACCTTACCCGTTGACTCAGTACCCTGATACGAAGAGATCTTCACAAATGCCAACTGACTATTGAATGTAGTCTTACGCACCAAATCACTCAAAAAGAGGAACGAGCCACTCAATACACCCAAAAATACAGGCGTACGTCCAGCATAACGCTCATTAAGCTTCTCGGCGACACACTCTACAGCCTTATCGATCTCCTCGGCTGGAATCATCACGCGAAAGCGCTTGTCA
>JAZQYJ010000088.1:0-20364 GCA_045633465.1 Alistipes sp. | reverse complement strand
GTTACCTTTGGTACAGTAGCCTCGCAGTATGCGAAGAGCAATTTAGCACCGTGGCAGATTACGCCACCATACTCCTGAGTTGTACCTGGCAAGAAGCCTGGAACATCAACGAGGGTTACGAGAGGAATGTTGAATGCGTCGCAGAAACGAACGAAACGAGCAGCCTTACGCGAAGCGTTGATATCGAGCACACCTGCCATAAACTTAGGCTGGTTAGCGATGATACCTACCGACTGACCGTTGAAACGAGCAAAGCAAGTGATGATATTCTTTGCGTACGAAGCAGCCGACTCCAAGTAGTCGCCATTATCAACGATAGCCTTGATGACATCGTACATATCGTAAGCCTGGTTAGGGTTGTCAGGAATAATCTCATTAAGCGAATCCTCCAAGCGAGCGATATTATCGGTACACATTGCCAATGGAGCATCCTCCATATTGTTCTGTGGCATATAAGAGATGAGTTTGCGAATCAAAGCGATACCCTCCTCCTCGGTATCAACTGCAAACTGTGCAACACCTGACTTTGTGGTGTGAACTACTGCGCCACCCAACTGCTCCTGGGTTACATCCTCACCTGTTACGGTCTTAACAACCTTAGGACCGGTCAAGAACATATTCGAAGTGTTCTTCTTCATAATGATAAAGTCGGTCAATGCTGGCGAGTAAACTGCACCACCTGCGCAAGGACCGAAGATAGCCGAAATCTGAGGAATAACACCCGAAGACATCACATTGCGCTGGAAGATGTTAGCATAACCTGCCAAAGCATTTACGCCCTCCTGGATACGAGCACCACCCGAGTCGTTGAGGCCGATGCAAGGTGCGCCGTTGCGCATTGCCATATCCATAACCTTGCAGATCTTGTCTGCCAAAGCCAACGACAACGAACCTGCGGTTACGGTGAAGTCCTGTGCAAATACATAAACAAGGCGGCCATCGATGGTACCGTAACCGGTTACTACACCATCACCAAAGGTGTGCTTCTTCTCCATACCGAAGTCGTAGCAACGGTGAGTTACGAACATATCGAACTCCTCGAAGCTACCCTCGTCGAGCAACATCTGAATACGCTCACGAGCGGTGAACTTACCCTTCTCGTGCTGCTTTGCGATAGCCTTCTCGCCACCACCCATACGAGCCGTTTCACGGTTCTCGATGAGTTTGTTGATTTTGTTTTGAATTTCGCTCATAGCTATTTATTGTTTTTTAAGATTATTTCTTTTCACACAACTCGGTAAGAATTCCCTGAGTTGATTTAGGATGCAAAAAGGCGATAGTCATATCGTCAGCACCCTTGCGTGGGGTCTTGTCGATAAGACGGATACCCTGAGCCTCAGCGTCAGCCAACTGCTCCTCGATACCCTCAACAGCGAGAGCCATATGGTGGATACCGATACCCTTGTTCTCGATAAACTTAGCGATAGTCGAATCCTCCGAAGTAGCCTCCAAAAGTTCAATCTTGGTCTGACCAAGCATAAAGAATGCGGTGCGAACCTTCTGGTCTGCAACCTCCTCAATCTTGTAACACTTCAATCCAAGTGCGCCCTCCCAATAAGGAATCGCCTCATCAAGGCTCTTAACTGCGATGCCGAGATGCTCAATGTGAGATACTTTCATAACTTTTGTTTTATTTGGTTAAAGAAAATTTGTCTAAACTCCACAAAGGTACTATTTTCTTTGAAAATAAACAACTAATTCGAGAAAACTTTTTGCCGGAACGAAATAATCAATATTTCCGCTCGCCAATAGAGATTTTTTACTATCTTTGTAGTTGATTGACGGATTTTGCAAAATGAGTAGAGTTTGGAAGATAGTAGTAACGATAGCTTTGTTCTCGGTGACGAGTGCAAAGGCGCAGCACTCGCAAGAGGATAGGCGCATACAACTTGCAGACCCGTTTATTCTCTTGCACGACGACACCTACTACGCCTATGGTACGCACAATCGCAACGGAATCGAGTACTACACCTCGAAGGAGCTAAAAAATTGGCACTACGGAGGCATTGCGCTTCACAAGGATAACTCCTACGGCACAAAGTGGTTTTGGGCACCCGAGGTATATCTCATAGAGGGTAAATTCTATATGTACTACACTGCCGAAAATCGTATCTGCGTAGCCATTGCCGACTCGCCAGCAGGTCCATTCAAGCAGGTCGAAAAGGTTTCGATGTTGCCAAACGAACACGCCATAGACAATACGCTTTTCATAGATGACGATGGCACACCATACCTCTTTTATGTCCATATCAAGCACGGTTTCCACATAAAAGTTGCAGAGTTGGAGCGTGATTATATAACCATAAAGCACAACACTATAACCCATTGCATCAAGCCTAAACAACAATGGGAGCAGGTCGAAGGCAAAGTAAATGAGGGCCCAAGCATAATAAAGCACGATGGTTTGTACTTTATGTTCTACTCGGGCAACGGCTACAAGAGCCACAACTACGGCATTGGCTGCGCCATAGCTCGCAATATCCGAGGTCCTTGGCGCAAACTACCCGAAAACCCGATTCTCCAACTTCCGGGTAGATTGGTAGGCTCAGGTCATGGTGCACCTTTCTACGACAAAAAGGGCAACTTACACTATGTATTCCACGCCCACAACAGCAGCGAAAAAGTTCATCCTCGATGTATGTACATCACCCGTATGGCAATTAAGCGCTCGGGCAAGGAGTATCACCCCGTAATAAACCACAAATACACAACCCCGAAAGTTATAAAGCAATAAGACTATGAGGCGAATTTTATATATTGCAGTTGCTATTACGCTCCTATTTTCCGCAACAAATGCCGAGGCGCAGACCATTGCCCTTGGCGAGCGCACTCCCCGTGTCAAGAACGCCAAGTGGCTCAATGGCAACATACCCCAAAAGTGCGACTTCACATATATCGAGTTCATCCACTCGGCAAGCACTCCGTGTCGCACCTCTGCCGAGCGCATTCACAAGATTATCAACGAGTTTGGCAATATTGCCTTCGTTCTTATCTCACATCAAGACGCGAGTGATATTGACCATTGGGTTACCGAATATATAGGTCCAAAGTCGGGCGTTATCGTGGATGATAACCGCATCCGCATCTCCTTTGGCGTGAATTATGCCCCTTACGGAGTAATCCTCGACCACAAACGCCGAGCACTTTGGTTTGGCAACCCACAGTTATTGGACAAGCAAACAATAGAGAAACTAATAAAATAAAAGCCAATGGCTACCGCCGCGATTAAGCTGAGAGCAGAGGTTGCTTGCAAACTATGCCGAAGCGTAGCGGTGAAGACCAAAGGTCAACGGCTAACGGCTAAAAGCAAATTTAATATGTCATTCACAAAAATAGACCACTACGAAAGCGGTGAGTACCGCGATACTCACCACGACAGCGCACTCTCAGTTGCAGATGGCGTTGCCGACCAGCCGATTGTAAACCCATACTTCGTGAAGAAGCGCAGACGCAAGCTCACAACAGATGAGTTTGTCGAGGGTATCTTGGCGGGCAATATCACCATTCTCTCGCAAGCGATAACCCTCATCGAGAGCAACAACCCCGACAACTACGCCCAAGCGCAAGAGATTATCGAGCGCTGCTTGCCGTATGCCGGCAAGTCGGTGCGTATCGGTATTACGGGTGTTCCGGGCGCAGGAAAATCGACTTGGATTGAGGCGGTGGGAAATATGGTAACCTCGATGCACCACAAGTTGGCAGTCCTCGCCATTGACCCATCGTCGGAGCGCAGTGGAGGCTCAATTTTGGGCGATAAAACCCGTATGGAAACAATCTGCCACAACCCCGACATCTTTATTCGCCCTTCGCCATCGGCTGGCTCACTTGGAGGTGTAGCACGCAAGACTCGTGAAACGGTAGTTTTGTGCGAGGCGGCAGGTTTCGATGTTATCTTCATCGAAACGGTGGGTGTAGGTCAGTCCGAAACTGCCGTTCATTCGATGGTTGATATGTTCCTCCTATTGCAGATTTCGGGTGCAGGCGATGAGTTACAGGGCATCAAGCGAGGAATTATGGAGATGGCAGATTTGATGGTTATCACCAAGGCCGATGGCGAAAACAAGGTCAAGGCCGAGGTTGCTCGTCGTCAATTCCAGAATGCGCTCCACCTCTTCCCTACCCCGGCAAGCGATTGGAAGGCAAAGGTTTACACCTGCTCCTCACTCGAAGGTGTCGGTTTAGAGGAGATTTGGAAGGGCGTAGAGGAGTATGTCGAACATATCAAGGCAAATGGCTACTTCCAGCACCACCGCAACGAGCAGAACAAGTATTGGATGTACGAGAGCATAAACGAAACGCTCAAAAGCCACTTCTACCTCAATCCCGAAATCGAGAGTCGCATAGCCGATGTTGAGCAGAGAGTTTTGGATGCGAAGTTGAGTTCATTTATTGCAGCAAAGGAGTTGTTGGACATTTATTTTAAGAAATAAATGCCAAATTGAGAATTGAGAATTAAGAATTAAGAATTATATGTTAAAGATTGTAGTTCTTACAGGTGCTGGCATCTCGGCTGATTCTGGTATTCCAACCTACCGCAGTAGCGACGGCCTGTGGGCGAATTATAAGATTGAGGAGGTTTGTACGCCTGAGGCTTTGGCAAATGATAGAGCGAAGGTTATAAACTTCTACAATATGCGCCGCAAGGAGATGGCAGGCAAGCAACCAAATGCAGGTCATAAGGCGCTAGCGGAGTTGGAGAAATACTTTGATGTAGAGATTGTTACACAGAATATCGACAATCTCCATGAACTTGCCGGCTCGACCAAAATCACCCACCTCCACGGCGAACTCACCAAGTTGCGCAACGATGCAAGCGACTACATTGTCGATATCGGTTTGCGAGAGCAGACGCTCGAAGAAACGGCTCCCGATGGCTCGTTGTTGCGACCTCACATCGTATTCTTTGGCGAGGCGGTACCAATGTTCGACAAGGCGAGAGATTTAGTCAAGGAGGCGGATATGCTGATTATCGTGGGCACTTCGTTGGCGGTATACCCTGCGGCATCGTTGGTCGGTTGGGTCAAGAGTAACGATGTACCGATTTATGTGGTGGACCCATCGGTACCGAAGATTCCGTTTTTGCCAAACAAAATCTTCCACAAGAAGGAGCGTGCCGCAGTCGGCTTACCAAAATTGGTGGCTCAACTAAAAGAGTTTGCAGAGATTAGAAAATTATAGCCATTAGCTGTTAGCCATTTAGCTTTTTAATAATGACATAGAATGACAATCGCTCACTTTCGCTCGCTGAATGACAATAAATGACAATTTTAATGACGCTGGTTTTGTCATTAAGCAGCCCCAGAGGACTGCATTGTTATTAAATGCCACTTAATGTCATTAAGGGCTCCGCCCGAATGTCATAAGTTAACTGACAATTAAAGTTATAGCCTCGCAGAAGAAAACTCTGCGAGGCTAAATCATACCATTTACTCTATTGCGGAAGATATCTATTAAAGATTTCTAAAACTCTTGCTGAGAGTTCTTCGTCTGCATCATCATATACCACAACATTGCGAGTGGTATCATAAACGCCGAGTTCAGTCAGTTCCCTTACCATACAATCTAATGAATCGGCATTCACCCGACCATTAGTATTGAATAGAATATGAATCTCTTTTATCATAAGATTATTTTTTAGAAATCATAGCCCGCCAAATTGTATTTACTCCACTCTGGGTGGCTCTTATACATTGACAATGCGCTATTTGGCACATAAATAGTAGGGAAACGGCCGTCAAAAGAATCATAATATACTTCTGGCGGAGTAGTTGCCTTACAATACACTATGCTCAATGATTCACAATTTCTAAATGCTCTTTCACCAACCACCTTTATAGTATTTGGCAGTGTAACTTCTTTTAGTGCTTTGCAGTAATGAAATGCATTATCTCCAATTGTGACAACATTAAGCAACCCTATGTTTGCCAATTTGTAGCAATCTACGAAGGCTCGATCACAAATTTCCGTAACGCTATTACCCAAAACAACACTTTCCAAATTTTTACACCCAAAAAAGGCTGCAACATTAATTTCTACAACCTTATTAGGAATCGTAACCGTCTGAATATATTTATTGTCAGCGAAACCGCCTACGATAGTTAACGGCTTATTGAACTTAATGATTCCCGAGCCGTTCTCGTAGGTATTAGATACAACTTGCGCATCACCACAGGAGCTTTGGCTAATAATTACAACATCTCCATTTGTGGTAGTATAATGCAATTCATCTGCGCCTTCAAGGTTAGGATCTATTTCTTTTTCGCAACCAACGAAACCAATAAACATTAACGGCAAAACTGCCAATAAAAATAACTTTTTCATAATTTTCTTTTTGTTAAATTGTTAAATTCTGCTTGTCCGCCGAAGATTTCCGAATTTTTTGGACAGAGAATAAAAATAGTGCGGACTAAATTCGTAATATCTGATTCTGAGGTCTTCGACTACCTATCACTCAAATAATGGAATAAAGCCCACACCGAATATACAGTGTGAGCGTCAAACTTCATTCCGCTGAGTGATTTTTGAAAGTGTCGAAGTTTCAGAATCACAGAATAAAACTAACGCTTTTATCTCTATATGTCCTTCTATATGTTTATATAGTCATAGGCAATATATTTTTGTGTTTCACTACCGCAAATTTAGAAATTTATTTTTGAAAGAGCAAAAAAGTTGATGCAGCAAATGACATTAAATGACATTAAATGACAATCGCTCCCGATGGTCGCTGAATGACAATAAATACAATTTTCAACACATTTATTTGGTTATATTCTGTTTAATTCGTACCTTTGAATATGGATTTAGCTCACCAAAACAACGACTTGTATCGCAATTTCACCGCATATCAAAAGGCTGTGATAATATACGACTTAACCTATCATTTTTGCGATAGGTTTATTGGTTATGGCGACCGTACAAAAGACCAAATGATTCAGGCGGCTCGTTCCGGCAAACAAAATATTGTAGAGGGCAAAGCCGCATCGCTAACATCGTCTGAAACACATCTTAAACTACTAAATGTTGCACGAGCAAGTTTTCAGGAGTTATTGGTCGACTTTGAAGATTATTTGCGAACTCGCAAACTGCGAATTTGGGAAACCGATTCGGCAAAAGTTCAAGCGATGCGGAAACTCGGCATAGAGCATAGTGATTCCGACTTTTTTGTCAGACTTGCAAACGAACGAGATGATGAAGTAATTGCTAATATGGTTATTGTACTAATTCATCAAGAGGATGTTTTATTACGCAAACACATCGAAAAGCAACTCTCAAAATTTGTTAATGAAGGAGGCTTCAGAGAGTCGTTATCAAAAGCTCGAAGGGACAACAGAAAACAAAAATAATTTTGTCATTTATTGTCATTAAGGGCGCAAGCCCGATTGTTATTTAATGTCATTTAATGTTATAAAGATACAAAACTATGAAGTACGCAATTATTTCGACCGAGAAGGGCGATATGAAGGTGGAGCTCTACGAGAAGGAGACTCCGATTACAGTAGAGAATTTTGTTAAGTTGGCAAAGTCCCGCTTCTATGACGGTTTGACCTTCCACCGTGTAATTCCCGAATTTGTAATTCAGGGCGGTTGCCCTATCGGTAATGGCGCAGGTGGTCCGGGTTGGACTATTCCGTGCGAGACCGATGCCGAGCGTCAGTATCACGACCGAGGTGTCCTCTCAATGGCACATCGTGGCAAGGATACCGGTGGTTCGCAGTTCTTCATCTGCCACAACCGTCGCAATACACAGCATCTCGATGGTGTTCACACCTGCTTCGGTAAGGTGGTAGAGGGCGAGGATGTGATTGACGATATTCGTCCGGGCGACCTTATCTTCTCGATTACAATCGAGAAAGATTGAGAATTGAGAACCGACGCCAAACCGAGAGCAGAGGGTGCTTGCACACTTTGCCGAGGTGCGAAGGAGGAAAAGCCTGCGAAGCAGGATTAATTGAGAATTAAATAGTAGCGTGTCCAAGAGATTTGGACACGCTACTATTTAATTGATAGGTAGTGCTTCGTTTTTGTAACGCAGCGGTGTACCGTCGAACAGCACCACATCGACATCAACACTCACCGTATCGCCACTCTTCTGCATCTTGATTGTACCCGACTGCGGACGGCGAAATGGCGCATAGTAGCACTGCGGGTCCTCGTAGACGATATTATAATCGTCGTTGCAGAAGTAGCGTTCCACATCGAGCTCTATGCCCAATAGCTCATTCTTCACACCGAGCATAACATTAGTCGTTAGGTTCAAGGGGTCGGTCAATGGCGACAATATCACCAAAAGTATATCTTCGTTATGGTAGGGTTGTACAAAGTTTATCGGAATCTGCTCCTCACCAAATTGAAGAGTGCCATACTTACCACCTTGCAACTGCTCGCCACCATTCTCGCCTGCCACGCACCCAACAGCAAGCAGGAGCGTTGCGACAATAGCCACTATATTTCTGAACTTAAACATAATCTTACCTATTTAACCTCTACTACACCCGTGTAGTTGAATTTCACATCGCTATTATTGAAGAAGTCAAGCGCAAGGCTCTGTATAGCCTCGTCGTATGTCGAAATCATTGTACCCGAGTAGCCCTTTGCCTTGCTATAAACCACTCCGTTGTACTCCACCGTAAAATCCTTGCTCTGCGAAAATCCACGACCACCATCGCCACTATTAAAGAAGCCCTGCGGAGCATTCAACACCACGCTCTTGCCACTCGAAGTGGCAAACTCTGCGCTCCAAACCGACTCGCCCTTAGTAAGCGTAGCCGAGGTGATGAGATACTCTGTACCCTTGAAGTCAAAGAAGTTGGTTTTCTTCTCGGGAGCATAATCTACCGAGATACACTCGTCATCGAACTCAACAACATACTGCACGCCCAACAACTTGATATTTATTGAAGCGGTGTATGTTGCTTCGGCAGTTTTAGAGATTGTGAAGTTGCCCGTAGCACCACGCAGATAACCCGCCATAATCTCCACCGTCTTTGAGCTCGACACATTGTCGATAACACCAAATTCAAAACTTGATGTTCCGTCCATATCGGCGAGAGAGTGCGCCTTGCCGTCAATCAACTGATTTGAAACGCCCAGATAGATATACCAAGTTACATTCTCCAACTCGTCAAAATACTCCACACCCGCAGGGGTAAAGTAGAGCGTTGTTGAGTAGTCGCCCTCATCGTAAAAGGCTGCACGGAGGGGCTTCTCCTCGATACCACGAGCAATGATATTATCATTTACGACAACCTCCTTCTCTGCCGAGAGGTGCAACTTAAACTCCCTGCCATTTGCGAGGGTTATCGTAGCCTTTGCTACCGCTACACCACCCTCGTAGGTGAATTTTGCCGTACCTGCCTTCACCTCGCTATTATTCTCGGGTGTAACCTCTTTGAGAGGTGCGCCACCGAGGGTTGACATAATTGTATAGAGCGACTGCTCGGTTTTGAGGTCGAACTCCTTGCCCACCAAGAGCGGACTAACCGCCACATAGATATACTCCTCGCTCTCGAAAATCTCCTCGGCAGTAGCGAGGTTTGCGGTAGGCGAAGCCACGATGTAGATATTCTCATCATACATATCCACCGCCACACTCTGCAACGCTATCGGCTCTCCGAAAATACAATAACTGTTTACAGGCAACTCCTTTTCGCCATTGCCACCACCATTGTTATCAGGCTCGCACGCCACAGCAAAGAGCGCCATAACGACGAGCAAAATAGGTGTAAAAAATCTCTTCATAGTTATCTTAGTAAATTATTATTTTATCGTTCGCAATTGTTGTATCGGTCGTAACCAAGAATGTAGGCGAGGAGCAATCCTGCAAGTTGCAGATGAAGCGATGCGAGCCATCTTCGCCACGCTCTACGGTAACTGTTCCGCCATCAATACGGGCGTAGCTCTCGCCCCACGCACTGTCGACATAGCTCACATACCACGAGCCTGCCCAATATGGTGCCACAAAGCGATTTGGCAAACCCGAAACAGCACGGAACGGCACGATACTCTCCTTGTCGAACGAAGTATCGACATTGCGCTGCATCATCGTATATGTTCCAGCAGGAATACCGTCGCCCTCTTTGATATTTGTATCCCACAGCACAAGCAGTTCAAGGCGCAACACCTCGCCCGTGCCGACAGGCTTACCCCATTCGAAAGAGATACTCTCCTCGGCAAGGAAAATCAAAATATCGCGGTAGCTCTCATCACGAAGGTAGAAGTTATCGCCCTTATCCTGCATCAACGCCTGAGTAAGATTTTCGAGTTGAATATCCGACTTGATGGTTGAGTTTGGTACCTCTTGCTTAACCTCCGACTTTGCCTCAACAACACCTCTCCACACGAAGTTGCGCTTGCGACACTGCTTACCTACGAGAGAACCTCTGATTGTGGTCGTTCCGTCGGCATTGTTCACAATCTCCAACTTGCCATCGTCCAATAGGTCGATATTCATCTGCTTCGAGCCTTCGGGAATAGAGGCGTAGAATGTGCCATCAGGCATTTCGTGACGACCGTCTGGAAGTTCGAGGATATCGAGATAGCCATATATGAAGGTAAAGTTGGAGTAGTCGCCCGAATTGCTTTGGGCAAGATAGATGCCTTCGAGTTGTTTAATGTTCGGAGTTTGAGTATTCTCGTAAGGTACATTCAGTATCAACTGCATAACCGAGCCGGGACCAATCGGGTTACCCAACTCATCAATCTCCATATCGGTATAGAACTTGAACTGCCAAATGTCGAATGATTGTTCCTGCGATGTATCGCCAAGGTAGTAGATTTGGGAGTTTGTAAAGACCACCTCCGTAGGCTCCTTCTCGGTAAAGTCGCTTGTGCCTACATCGCCTGCACCATTATCGACACACGCAACAAACAACATCGCAACCGACACCAAATAAATTGCAAATTTCCTCATAAAAAACGATAAAAATGGGGTTGATTGGACAAATATACTAATTTACGATGATATAGGCAAATATATATGTAGAATAGGACCAATGGGAATAATGGGAATAATGGGAATAATGGGATTTACTAACGCTAACTCCTGCTAACGACCTATGTGAAAACAAGAAAGCGAGTCCGCATCATACTCATCGTATGCGAGGACTCGCTTATCGCAGTGCAGTGCAAAATTCACCGCTCAGAATGATTTTTTCAGAATGATTTTTTAATGAGTAAACACCTTACCGTGCTGCTTCTCCTGCTTCTCGTATTTGATGCGAGAGGAGGTCGGATACTTCAACTTGTCGAACTCGGCTACGGCATTGCGGATATCGGTCAGGAGCATATCTGCCATATCGCGCGTAAAACCTTGACGCACAACCACTCGCATAACCACCAAATCCTCGATATTCTTCGGCATTGTGTAGGCCGGAACCATCCAACCACTCTGTTGCAGAACTGCTTGCAAGTCATATAAAGTCCATTTTGCGGTCTTGTCGTATTCAGGGTTCATATACCAAATAAAGAGCGGATTATCCAACTTCTCAACATAGTTTTTGAAGCACTTCATCTTACCAATCTGCTCGTGGCAGTAGCAGGCAATATCCATAGACTCCTGCTGAATTTGCTTGTAGCCCTCGAAGCCGTAGCGGATAAAGTTGTAGTACTGACCGAGAATCTGTGCCGCAGGGCGAGAGAAGTTCAAGCCAACCTGAGTGATGTTTGCACCCAAATAGTTCACACTGAATGCCATCTCCTCAGGCAAACACTTCTTGTCGCGCCATACTACCCAGCCCAAGCCCGGATATACCAAGCCGTACTTGTGTCCCGAAGTAGAGATTGAATATACCCACTTCAAGCGGAAATCCCACTTAAAATCGGGTTTGAGGAATGGCAAAATGAAACCTCCCGAAGCAGCATCGACATGGATAGCGACCTCGTAGCCCGTCTTTTTGTTGAAGGCGTCGAGTTCTTTGTTCAATGCCTCGATATCATCGTTCAGACCTGTCCAGGTAACGCCTGCGATAGGCACTACGCAGATGGTATTCTCGTCGCACATAGCCACCGCCGCCTTCGCATCGAGCGACGGATGTTCCAACGACAACGGCACCTCGCGCATCTCCACACTCCAAAGTTGTGCGAACTTCTCCCACACAACCTGATATGCCGAACTCAACACGATATTTGGCTTGTCACACGGCTTACCCTCCTTCTTGCGGCGAGCCTTCCAGCGCAAAAGTGCAGCCACGCCTCCGAGCATACACGCCTCCGACGAACCAATGCCGAGTGCGCCAGCCTTCCACTCTGCCTTTTCGGGGGTGTTCCAGAGGTTTGCAATGATGTTGATGCAGCGACCACACATCACCGCCACGCGAGGATACTCTGTCTCATCGATGTAGTTGATATTCACCGCCTCGTTCATCAACTTTGTGGCGTATTCATCCATATAGGTCGTAACGAAAGTTGCGAGGTTAAGGCGAGGTTGCGTCTGCGGATAGGTCTCGTCTTTAACCATCTTGTATGCCACCTGCGGTGAGGTTGGCGACTGAGGGATTTTGTCGGTAGGTGCCGCTGTAAGACGGGCATCGTGAATTGTTGTGCAATTTTTCTCTTTCATAACTAAAATTGATTTTAAGGTTATACAACAAGAGAGATAAGCACAAAGCATACCACAAAAAGAGATAGCGGTCGAAAAATCGACCGCTATCGTTGGCTATTAACCGTTAGTTTTTTATTTCACGCTAAATGTATATCTGCCTGAGCCTACCGAGAACTTCACATAACCACCCTCAACTCCCGAAGCCTTTATAGAAGTATCATCTACCGATACAGCATCAATATTTGAGGCAGGAACATATATCTCGGCAGTAGTGTTGAATGGTATCTCCACCGCTAACTCTTTCAACAGATTTTCAGACGCCTTCCAAGCCGCCGACACCCTGCCATAAGGGGTTATGGTCGAGGCCTCCATATTCTCGAAATTGCCGCCTGTATGAGGTTTTACGACTATACGCTTATAACCAGGAGCCGCTTCCTGAATACCAACAGCCGAGCGATAGAGCCAATCGCCAATCGAGCCATAGGAGTAGTGGTTCAACGAATTCATTCCGTTATCAGGAATTGTTCCATCCTTACGAATGCTATCCCAACGCTCCCAGATTGTCGTTGCGCCCATCTTCACCTGATACAACCAACCTGGGCAGCCCTCCTGCAAGAGCAGACGGTATGCCACATCACTATATCCATAGCGCGTAAGTACCTCGCAGATATATGGCGTACCAAGGAAACCCGTTGTGATATGGTATTTATACCTCTTAATATTATTTACCAAGCGTACGGCTGCCTGCTTGCGTAGATGCTCGGGCAACATATCGAAATGCAGAGCCAACACATAGGCTGTCTGCGTATCGCTCGACACCAAACCATTAGGTGTTACATACTCGTTCATGTAGGCTTGACGCACCTTCTTTGCAATATCTGCATAGTAGGCTACATCAGCCACCTTGCCCAACACCTCGGCAGAATGCACCATATTATCCAACGAGTGCGCAAAGAAACATTGTGCAACGAGGTGGGCAGATGTTACCGCCGATTTGCCATCCGGGTCATTTGGCTTGGAGTAGAAGAGCCAATCGCCAAAATGTTTTCCTCCAACCCAGAGATAATTGTTATCGCGACTCTTTACAATGAGATAATCAACCCACTTCTTCATTGCTGCGTAGTTGTCGGCAAGCATCTGCTTGTCGCCATACGCCATATAGTGCTTCCAAGGAATAATCGTAACTGCATCGGCCCAACCACAAGCATCTCGCTGATTTTGACCACGGAATGCACGAGGTAAAGTTCTTGGTATGCAACCATCTTCGAACTGGTCTGCTCTCATATCGCCAAACCACTTTTTGAAGAAGGTATCCACTCGACCAAGGAACGATGCTGTGCGGAAGAATACCTGCGCATCGCCTGTCCAACCGAGTCGCTCATCGCGTTGCGGACAGTCGGTAGGAATATCGAGGAAGTTGTCGTGAAAGCCCCACCATATATTGCTCTGCAACTGATTGATTAGCGGGTTAGAGGATGAGAATGTACCTACATTATCAAAGTTTGACCATACGGGCACAGCCTCGAAATCCTCCAAATTCAAATCGCCCTCAACACCATCAACCTTGATATAACGGAAGCCGTAGAATGTTTGAGTTGTAGCAAACTCTCGTTTCTCGCCACCTGCCATAATGTAGGTACTTGTAGCCTTAGCCTTGCGAAGATTTATGGTATAGAAGTTTCCCTTTTCGTCGAGTGTTTCGGCGTGATAGATGCGGATAGTATCACCAGCCTTGCCCTGCAACTTGGCTCGCTCCCAGCCGACAATATTTTGACCAAAGTCAATAACCTTTTCGCCCTTTGGAGTTACAATATATTTCACCGGCTTTATCGGTTTCTGGCTCTTAACGCACTCATTTACTGTCGAGATAAGAACCTTTTTATCGAGAGGTAGTACTCGTGCCTTCTCCCAACCTGCATCATCGGCATAAGAGAGCGTAGTCCATCTATCGTCTATCATACGCGCATCTATCGTTCCGCCGTGATAGATGTCGCTATATACTACACCCGAAGCCTTTGCCGTAGCAGACATCGCCCAACTCTCATCGGTTGCAAGCACCACCTTTTCGCCATTGGTATATTCAATATTGACCTGCATCATAAGAGCGACATCCGTACCTACACGACCTCGTAACTGCACTCCCATACCTGTATACCATGCCGGAGCGACAACTGCCGCCACAACATTTTCACCTCGCTGCAACAGATGTGTAACATCGTATGCCTGATACTGCAATCGTTTTGCATAGGAGGTCCAACCAGGTGTCATATAGGCATCGCCTACGCGCTTGCCGTTGATATACGCCTCGTATACGCCATGAGAGGTGATATATGCCGTAGCTCGTTTAACCTTCTTGCTGAGAGTTGTTTGGCAACAGAAATTCACAGGGCGGATTTTATCCGCTTCGCCAATCAACTCCGCCTGCCAATCCTCGGCGCGGAGTCCCGTATGCCAAGTTGAACTCATAGGATTGGATACTCTGCCCTTATTGTCCCAAATGCGCACCACCCAAGAATAGCGGGTATCGGGGAGTAATTTTCCACCGTATGGCACCGACACAGAGTTCTCGGACTTGACAACACCGCTATACCATACACGCTGCATACCTCTATACACCGACACCTCGTATGCACTCTGCGATGCACCTCTCTCCTGCGAGGTAGCAATCCAGCTAAATACAATCGGCTCCTCGGGCGATACGCCCATAGGTGTATCCAATCTATTAACTCTTAACGACGATAGTTCAATCTGCGCCATTGCCATAAGAGGCACAAGTGCAAGTACGAACAACAAAACTTTTTTCATATATTTAAGCATTTAGGTTTCTGGTATCTACTATTGAGCCTTAAATACGGCAAGGATAGTACCATTCTGCATCAACATCAACATATCGTAGTCGATGTCGTAGTGAGTGGTTTGGGAGAGAATCTGAATAAGCTTTATCTCCAACTGCTCATTGTTAGGACAAAGCATCTTGGTAGAGCCGAGGTGGGAGAAACGCAAAGCGAACTTATCGCCCGTGGCGTACTGACCGAGAAGGCTATTGCAGGCACCACGACCACCCAAACCATTCTCGTTCAAGATGATATTGAACTCGTCGGTAGGCAGTGTAAGGCTCTCGCCACCCACCTTAACTAAATGCCACACTGTACCCTCCAACGGTTTTGCATTCTTCACTCGCAAACGGCAAGCAGAACAACAACCAACTGCCAAGGCGGCAACCACTAAAAATACAAGTAGTTTCTTCATAATCGTTGTTTTTATTGTTTTGAAATTTCTCGTCTATTCATCAACGCCTGAGTGATGGTCAGTTCATCAACATACTCCAACTCATCGCCAAAGCCAATGCCTCGTGCAATGGTCGTAACCTTCAAGTGCGGAAAGCGTTTGAGGCAGTTCATCAGATAGAACATTGTGGTTTCGCCCTCAACCGATGCCGAAATGGCAATAATAACCTCCTTGACATCGCCCATGGCGATACGGTCGAGCAACAAATCTATACGCAAATCCGACGGGGCAATGCCCTGCATAGGTGATATCACACCTCCCAAAACGCTATAAACTCCACGATATTGATGTGTCTTTTCGATTGAGAGGAGGTCCGACACCTGCTCCACCACGCAGACCGTGCTTCTATCGCGAGAGGCATCGGCACAAACATCGCAGATTTCGGTATCAGAGAGGTTGTTGCACTTGGCACAACGACATACTTTGGTGCGAAAGTCTATAAGGCTCTCCCCCATTGCCACAACATCTTCCTCCTCCATACGAAGAATATGCATCGCCAAACGCAAAGCCGTTCTGCGACCAACACCCGGCAAGCGAGAGAGTTCTCCAACTACATTATCTAAAAGTTTTGACATAAATCTTATTTTAGACGAAAGACGAGAGACGAAAGACGAAAGACGAGAGAAAATACAAAATATCTCCTAACTTCTAACTCCTATCTCCTAACTCCTATCTTTACTAAATCTCTTCTATATTTTTGCTCTCGGTCCAGCCCTTCTTTCCGTCGGCAATAACAACCTCAACCCACTCATCAATCTCGGACAACACCTTAACCTTCGTTCCTTCGTGCAGAACAAACAAATCGGTTGCCGAGCGGTCGGGCGAACTCTTAACCGAGATTGCCGAGCCCATCACGATAGCCTCGTCGTGCAGGAGCATATCGTTGCGTGACGACACCGCAAAAGAGGTCAATGCGACAAACAACACAAAGCTACACATTGCGCCATAGAAGCCCATCTTGCGCCAACGCAGATGCGAGGCGAGCAAAAAGAGCAACGCAAAGGCGAGCAACAGACCAAACGCCACGAGCGACAAAACACTCCACGCCAAACAACTCATAGAATTGCGCATAGTACGCAACCAACGATTTAGGAAGAATTCGGGAATTGCAGTAATTCTATCCTTGGTTTGAGCCTCCGCCAAAGCGAGATTATGGCGGATATCCTCCTGTGAAGGGGCTATGCGCAACGCCTTGTTATAGTAGAGTATCGCTTTACCGTTTGCGCCCGACTTGAAGTAGGCATTGGCGAGGTTGTAGTACAACTTCATCGAGTACTCGCCACCATCGAGAATGGCGGTATACTCCTCGATTGCTTTATCGTAGTTACCCTCGATATACGCCTTATTTCCCGCCTCCCAACGCTCTGCCGATGTCTGCGCAGTAGCACCTACCACCACCGACATCAATAGCAAAGTTGTCAATATAATTGTTCTCTTCATCTTTTGCTACCTTTTGATTGCAGACTCTATTTTTGATATTGCATCAACGCCCTCTTCGTAGATATTCTTCATCTCTACCGTTGTTGCAGGCGAGTATTGAGCCTCCTCGCATCGAGCAATTACAGCCACGATATTTTCAGCCTCAGCCAAAGCTCCTCGCTTCGACAACTCCGCACGCACAACCTCACGAGTAAGGTCAGCCACCGGGATATTAAACTTATCGCCCAAATAGCCCCATAAGCCTCGGAGCATCTCCTCGTAGAAGGCTCTGCGATCCTGCTCACGCATATACTTCTCGGCTATACGGAAGCGCTTAATCGCCATTTTGTTGGCTCTTTTGCCCTTGACGAGCACCACATTACGATTCTCGCGGATATAGTTGCGGATAACGATATATGCCACGACTGCCGCCACCAACATCGCCACGATTACCAACCAATAGATCGGCGAAAGTACCAGCGGAGCCACCACCGAGCGCAATGCCGGAGTGCCAAGTTTAATAAAGTGAATATCCTGACCGAGAAGTCGCACATCCTCGCGCTTAACGCCAACAACTTGTGGTTGTGTTGCCGCATTTTTATCTGGTAAAACGACCATATTCAGAGGTGGTGTGGTAAGGGTTACATAGCTTCTCTTCTCCAAGTCGAAGTAGGTAAATTCGATAGGCGCAATCTCATAGTCGCCCTCGGCACGCACGATAAACGGATAGTCAAAACGACGATAGCCCACACTGCCCGAAGGTTTATTATCGATCTTCTCCTCGCTCTTGACATCGTACAACTCGAAAGACGATGGCAACGAGAGGGTTGGGGCCGAAATAAAGTTGAGGTTACCCGTACCCGAAATGGTAAGTTGCAATGTTACCGCCGAGTTTGCCGTAACCTCTGCCGAAGAGAGGCTGTGCGACATTGTGTAGCGACCCACCGCACCAGCAAACGATGCAGGAGCACCGGCAGGGAACTCTTTGACCTGCACCTTCACTTCGGGTGTTTTCAACGCACGGCGCACATTATAGACCTCGTGTCCGCCCCCAAAAAATGGGTCAAAACCACGATTTGACTGCACAACAACCTGAGCCACAACGGTCAATTCAGCCGGTTCTATGGTAATAGTGCCACCCTGTTGCGGATAGAGCAGATACTCGGCTATATTGTAAGCCTCATAGACCTTGCCATTGAGTGTTTCGCGGAATGGGCCCTGCTCGATATCGACTTGCTGACTCCAAAAGCCGTTAAATGCCGGCATCTTCGAAGAGTCCGAGCCAGCGATATTTGCACGACTATACAATTTGAGAATAGCACGAATAGGCTCTCCCTTATAGACCGATTTCGACGAGAGTTCAAGGCGAAGGAGCAAATCCTCCTTACCTACCGAGCGATTGGCTCGGCTCTCTGCCGACTCGTTATGATGTGTTGCGGGGTTGTCCTCTCGCACCTCTATCTTGGTAGGCTGTGAGGTGTAGCGCTTACCATCGACCTCTATCGATGCCGAACCGACAGTGAATGTACCTACGCCCTTCGGCACCATAACATAGGACATCGTGTAGGTCACGCTCGATGTGCGCTCTCCGTTTATCCACTGCACCGAAGAACTCGTAGAGGTGGAAGGTCCTTGCACATTATCAAAGTCGTCGAATGATGGAGCCACGAAGGAGCCCTTGTCAGGCTTGGCATTGAGCACAAACCTCACGGGAAACATCTCGCCCGCCGATACGAACATCGGAGCCTCCGCTACGAATGACACCTTCTCGGCACCACGCACCGAGAAGATGGCAAAAAGCGCGACAGCGGTCGCCAATACTATTTTCAGAGTTATTTTCATCTGTCTGTAAAACAAACGCAAAACTTGCGGTTTTATTTTGCCGAAGCAGAGGGTAATCAGCCCTCTACTTCGTAAGCGGAAAACGGAAAGCGGAAAACGGAAAACCGTTTCTTCTTTTTCCCACACTACCCCTCTTATTCAAAATCGGAGGTGGTGAGATTATTTTTGTGCGAGGTTAGGTAGCGAGTCCGCAGCATAGTAGGCCTATGTGAGGAACTCGCTATCCGACAACTCGTGCAAAAAGAACTCACCAGAACGATTTTCTTAATTAATGAGCAAACGGTGCGAAGAAGTCGTTGCCCTTATCATCTACGATGATGAAGGCTGGGAAATTCTCCACATAAATCTTGCGAACAGCCTCCATACCGAGCTCTGGGAAGTCTACAACCTCAACAGACTTGATAGAGTTCTTAGCGAGGATTGCAGCAGGACCACCGATAGAGCCGAGGTAGAAGCCACCATTTGCCTGGCAAGCATCGGTAACATCTTTTGAACGGTTACCCTTTGCTACCATTACCATTGAGCCACCAGCCTTCTGGAAGAGGTCCACATACGAGTCCATACGACCTGCGGTAGTTGGGCCGAACGAGCCAGATGCATAACCAGCAGGGGTCTTTGCAGGGCCTGCGTAGTATACAGGGTGTTTCTTGAAGTACTCAGGCATAGGCTCGCCATTGTCGAGCATCTGCTTGATGCGCGCGTGAGCGATATCACGAGCCACGATAAGAGTTCCCTTCAAATTCAAACGAGTCTTGATAGGATACTTCGAGAGAATCTCGCGCACCTTATCCATACCCTCATCGAGGTCGATATCAACAGCCGGCGACATTGCTGGTGCCTCAGCAGGAAGGAAGCGAGCTGGATTCTTCTCCAACTGCTCCACGAAGATACCCTCAGGGGTAATCTTACCCTTGATATTACGGTCTGCCGAGCAGCTTACACCGATTGCAACTGGGCAAGATGCAGCGTGACGAGGTGCGCGGATTACGCGAACATCGTGTACGAGGTACTTACCACCAAACTGTGCGCCGATGCCCATCTCCTGGCAAATCTTGAGAATCTTCTCCTCCCACTCCAAATCGCGGAAGCAACGACCACCCTCGTTACCCGATGTTGGGAGCTCGTCGAGGTAGCCTGCCGAAGCCTTCTTTACGGTTGCAAGACACATCTCTGCCGATGTACCACCGATGCAGACTGCAAGGTGATATGGAGGACAAGCCGAAGTACCGAGGTCCTTGATATGCTCCTTGAAGAACTTAACGAGCGACTCCTCGTTC